>CAJLPI010000018.1:0-47484 GCA_905208535.1 uncultured Collinsella sp.
TCGGGCGGCCGCTACGACTCCATCTTTACCGGCGCATTTGGCGACGGCATCGAGGTGCCGGCGGCGGGCTTTGCCTTTTCGCTCGAGCGTCTGGAGGCCGCGCACACCTCGGCCGAGGACGCCGCCCCCGATGGCGACCACGCCGTGGGCCGTGGCGCCGAGGGCCCGCTACGCATCGCCGTGCCCAAGGGCTCGCTCAAGGCCGACACGCTCGACGTGCTCGAGGCCGCGGGCTTGGATGTCTCGGAGCTGCGCGATCCCGGCCGTCACCTGATCGTGCGCGGCCGCGACACGCGTGCCGGCGAGGGCACGGTCGGCGATATCGAGTTTGTCATCGTGCGTCCCAGCGATGCGCCCGCCTTTGTGGGCTGCGGCGGTGCCGATTGCGGCATCTGCGGTTGGGACTCGCTTATCGAGGCAGACCTCAGCCTGCTGCAGCTGGTCGATCTGGGTTACGGCCTGTGCACTTTCATTGAGGCGGAGCCCGCGTGGCGCGCTGGTCAGGCTGAGCGCAACTATGCCCATCGCGGCTCTCTTCGCGTGGCCACCAAGTATCCGCGCATCGCGAGCGCCTGGTATGCCGAGCGCGGCGTGAACGCCGACATCGTTTCGCTGCACGGCAACATCGAGCTGGGCCCCATCGTCGGCATGACCGATCGCATCGTGGATATTACCGCCACGGGCGCCACGCTGCGCGATAACGACCTCGTTATTACTGGTCGCATCATGGACTGCACGGCCCGCTTCTTTGTCAATCCGGGTGCCGCACGTCTGGATCCGCGCGTACGCAATCTGGCAGATCGCTTGGCGGCAGCCGTGAAGGACAAGCATTTTGAGCCCGTTGCGGGCTCGGCACAATAGCGCGAGCACGCACGGGCGCCCCAACGTCCGGGCTGCGGGCCGACTGGTGCCGCCGTCCGGCCTCTCGTTTTTCGAACACAACCTCGACCGATAGGGGATACCGAAATGAAGACCATCAAGCTTGCTCCCGGTGAGCGCCTCGTTACCAACCAGCTCAACCGCAAGGGCGTGCTGCCGCAAAACATCGTCGACGCCGCCCGCGATATCGTGGCCAACGTGCGTGCCAACGGCGATGCCGCGGTGCGCGATTACTGCCAGCGTTTTGACGGTGTTGAGCTGCAGAGCTTCCGTCTTCCGCAAGAGCAGATTGATGCCGCGCTCGAAGGCCTCGATCCCGCTTTTGTCGCGGCGCTCGAAAAGGCTGCACGCCAGATTCGCGAGTTCCACCAGCGCGAGGTCGAGCAGAGCTGGTTTACCACGCGCCCGGACGGCACGATACTCGGCGTTAAGGTGACCCCGCTTGCTGCGGCCGGTATCTACGTGCCGGGCGGTCGCGCGCAGTACCCCTCCACCGTGCTCATGAACGCCATTCCCGCCAAGGTTGCCGGCGTTGAGCGCGTGGTCATGGTGACCCCGCCGCAAAAGGATGGACTGATTAGCCCGTATACGCTCGCGGCGGCCAAGCTCGGCGGCGTGGACGAAATCTATATGGTGGGCGGCGCCCAGGCCGTGGCCGCGCTGGCGTACGGTACCGAGACCATTCCGCGCGTCGACAAAATCACCGGCCCGGGCAACGCCTTTGTTGCCGCTGCCAAGCAGATTGTCTCGGGTGACGTGGGTATCGACATGGTCGCCGGTCCCTCCGAGGTCTGCGTGCTGGCCGATGCCACGGCCAAGCCTATGGTGGTCGCGGCCGACCTGATGGCTCAGGCCGAGCACGATCCGCTGGCGGCCTGCTATCTGGTGACCTGCGACGAGCAGTTTGCGCGTGAGGTCGAGGCGGGTATCGACATTCTGGTAGCGCAGTCCCCGCGTGCCGAGATTACGTGCGCTTCGCTCGATAACGAAGGCGCCATCGTGGTGGCCGCCGACATGGCGGCCGCCGTCGAGGCCGTGAACACCGTGGCGCCCGAGCACCTTGAGCTGCACTGCAAGGATGCGATGGGCCTGCTCGGCGGCATTCGCAACGCCGGCGCCATCTTTGTGGGCGCTTGGAGCTCCGAGCCGCTCGGCGATTACGTTGCCGGTCCCAACCACACGTTGCCGACCGGCGGCACGGCCATGTTCTCCAACCCGCTTTCGGTCGAAGAGTTCGTTAAGCGCTCGAGCGTTATATGCTATACGCCCGAGGGCCTGCTCTCCGACGCTCCCGCTACGCAGCGTCTGGCCGAGGCCGAGGGCCTGTGGGCGCACGCGCTTTCGGCCGCACTGCGTCGCCGCGTGTTGGAGCAGGGCGAGGATGCCGTGAGCGCCGAGTCGCTCGCCGCGGCCGACCTGACCAAGGTTGCCTGGCCGGGCGACGCCGTGGCGACGGTTGCCGAGGGCGTGGACCTGGCGGCTGCAGGCGCAGATGGCGCTGGCGTAACCGGCGGGGAGGCCTAATATGGCCGAACTCACGCCTCGCATGAAGGAGCTCGTCCAGCCTTACCTGGCCGGTATTGAGCCCTACGATCCCAACTTTACGCCCACGCGCATCAACCTTTCGGCCAACGAGAACACCTATCCCGTGCCGGCTGGCGTGCGCGAGGCGGTCGACGCCGCCCTGGCTGCCACGCCGCTCAACCGCTATCCCGATCCCATGTCCAACGATCTGCGCGACGAGCTTGCCGCTTGGCATGGTGTGGCGCGCGAGAATGTCTGCGTGGGCAACGGCGGCGACGAGCTGCTCTATAACTACCTGTTGGCGTTTGGCGGCGCGGGACGGACCCTGCTCAACTGCCCGCCGTGCTTTAGCGAGTATGCGTTCTTTGCGTCGCTCTGCCAGACCGAGGTGCGCGACGTGTGGCGCGACCCCGCGACCTTTGAGCTCGACCAGGCCGCCGTGCTTGCGGCGGCACCCGAGTGTAACCTGGCAATCGTGACCTCGCCCAACAACCCCACGGGTGACGTGGCACCGCTCGACTTTGTCGCGGCGCTGTGCGATGCGTGCCCCGGCATGGTAATGGTTGACGAGGCCTACGTGGAGTTTGCCGACGATTCGTTTGGCGCGGCCACCACGGCGCAAGGCCTTATCGCCGAGCATCCCAACCTGGTGATTCTACATACGCTGTCCAAGGCGTTTGGCGCCGCCGGCACGCGTCTGGGCTATGTGATTGCGGCACCCGAGGTCGTCGACGTGTTCGCGGCGATTCGCCAGATCTATTCAGTTAACGTGCTGAGCCAGGCGGCAGCACTTGCCTGCGTGCGTGCCCGTGATGCCTACACGCCCGTGGTGGCACAGATCGCATCCGAGCGCGAGCGCGAGCTGTGCGCCCTGCGCGCAATGGCTGCCGATGGCATGCCCGTGGAGGCATGGCCGAGCGCGGCGAACTTTGTGCTCGTGCGCACGCCGCATGCCACGCGCGTGCGCGAGCGTCTGCGCGACGAGTATTCGATTTTGGTGCGCGACTTTAGCTACGCGCCGGGGCTTGCGGACTGTCTGCGCATCACTGTGGGTACGCCGCAGGAAAACGACGAGGTGCTGGCCGCGTTTGCCGCGCTGGTGAAGGAGGAGATGTAGATGGACCGCTATGCCGAGGTAACCCGCAAGACGGGCGAGACCGACATTGTCGTAAAGCTCGACCTGGACGGATCTGGCGTGTGCGATATCTCGACCGGCGTGCCGTTTTTCGACCACATACTCAACGCTTTTGGCCGCCATGGCCTGTTCGATCTGACGGTGCATGCGGTGGGCGACGTCGAGGTCGACGCGCACCACACCGTTGAGGACACGGGCATTGTGCTGGGCGAGGCGTTTTGCCAGGCGCTGGGCGACAAGGCGGGTATTACGCGCTTTGCCGACGCGGCGATCGCCATGGACGAGACACTCGTGATGGCCGCCGTGGATATCTCGGGTCGCGGGCAGGCCTATTGCGAGCTGCCCGTGCCGACTGAGCGCGTGGGCAGCTTTGATACCGAGCTGGCCGTCGAGTTCTTCTATGCCTTTGCGCGCGATGCCAAGCTCACGCTGCACGTGCGCGAGCTGGCGGGCGGCAATTCGCACCACATTATCGAGGCCGCCTTTAAGGCCGTGGGCCGCACGATGCGCCGCGCCTGCGAACTCGATCCCCGCGTGCAGGGTATCCCCAGCACCAAGGGCTCGCTGTAACCGTCACAAGGGTAAAACCACCACGAAGATGCCTGTCCTCTTTGTGGTGGTTTTGGATGATGAGAAGTGGAGGGGTCGCGTGGGCGAACCGAAGATCGTGGTGGTCGACTATCACAAGGGCAACTTGTCGAGCGTCGTGCGCGGGCTTGCGCGCGCCGGTGCTGCCGCCTGCACGTCGGACGATCCGGAGCAGATCCGCAACGCCGACGGCCTGGTCATCCCGGGCGTGGGTGCGTTCTATGACGCGATCGCCTTTATGCGTCAGAGCGGCGAGGAGGTGGCCGTGCTCGATGCCGTTGCCGCCGGAACTCCGCTGCTCGGCATCTGCCTGGGCCTTCAGCTGTTTTTTGAGCGCGGCAACGAGGGCGTGCCTGCGAACGAGGACGCGGACGCGGACGACGATGCCTCCGAGCAGGCCGGTGGTCCCTGGGTCGATGGCCTGGGCATCATGCGTGGCTCGTGCACGCACCTGGAGTCGAGCCGTCTGAAGGTCCCGCACGTGGGCTGGGACCAGGTGCGCATGACGCCCGCCGGTGCGGCCGATCCGTTGCTTGCCGGTTTTGCCGAGGGCGCCAACATGTATTTCACTCACAGCTACGCGGTGGCCGACGACGTCGATGCCGCCGATGTGTTGGCGCGCACGCACTATACACGGAGCTTCCCGTGCATCGTGCGCCACGGCAACGTGTGGGGCTGCCAGTTCCATCCCGAGAAATCCTCTGCGCTGGGTCAGCGCATCCTTAAGAACTTCGTGAGCATCGTCGAGGGGGCCGGCCGATGATTCTGTTTCCCGCAATCGATTTGATCGGCGGCAAGGTCGTGCGCCTGGAGCGCGGCGACCGGAGCCGCTGTAAGGTGTATTCTGACGACCCCGTGGCCGTTGCCCGCTCCTTTGCCGAGCAGGGCGCGAGCTGGGTGCACGTCGTCGACCTGTCCGCTGCCTTTGGCGAGGACGAGGACGCGTGCGCTGCCAACTTGGCAGCGATTAAGGCCATCTGCGGCGTCGACGGTCTGTCCGCGGACGTGGGCGGCGGCGTTCGTTCGCTCGCGCGCATCGACGAGCTGGCCGGCTACGGCGCGCGTCGCATCGCGCTAGGCACGGTGCTCGTGACCGAGCCGGGATTTGCCGAGGTGGCGGCGCAAGGCTTTGGCGAGTTACTGGTGGCAGACATTGCCGCCCGTGACGGCCAGGTCAAGGTGAATGGTTGGCGCGACGGCGCGGGTGTGGCGCTCGACGACGCCGTGGCGCAGCTCACCGAGCTGGGCTTTAAGCATCTGGTGTATACCGACATCGCGCGCGATGGCATGCAGACGGGCATCGACGTGGCGGCGTATCGCCATGTGGCCGAGGTCGCGGGCTTTCCCGTCGTGGCTTCGGGCGGCATCTCGATGCTCGACGATATCCGCGCACTGGCCGCGGTGGGCGAGGATGCCATCGAGGGTGCCATTACCGGTCGTGCGCTCTACGAGGGCAACTTTACGCTGGCCCAGGCGTTGGCCGCCGCCCGAGGGAAGGAGTAGCCCATGCTTGCCAAACGCGTGATTCCCTGTCTGGATGTTAAGGACGGCCGCGTGGTCAAGGGCGTCAACTTTGTGAGCCTGCGCGATGCTGGCGACCCGGTGGAGCTGGCGCGCGCCTACGACCGCGAGGGTGCAGACGAGGTCGTCTTCCTGGACATTACCGCGACGAGCGACAACCGCGCGACGACCATCGAGATGGCGGCGCACGCGGCCGAGGAGCTCGCTATTCCCTATACCGTGGGCGGCGGTTTCCGCGACTTGGCGGGCATGCGAACCATGGTTGCCGCCGGTGCCGACAAGGTGTCGCTTAACTCTGCCGCCGTGCGCGATCCGTCGTTGATCAGCCAGGCCGCCGCGGCGTTTGGCAGCCAGGCCGTGGTCGTGGCGATTGATGCCAAGCGCGTGGGCCTGCCCGGTCAGCCGGATGCCGACAAGTGGGAGGTCTTCACGGCGGGCGGTCGCAACGCCACGGGTATCGATGCGGTGGCGTGGGCCGAGGAAGCGGCTCGTCGCGGCGCCGGTGAGATCTTGCTCACCAGCATGGATCGCGACGGCACCAAGGCTGGCTTCGACCTGGCACTCACCCGCGCCGTGGCGCGCGCGGTGCCGATCCCGGTGATCGCAAGCGGCGGCGTGGGCACGCTCGAGCATTTTGCCGAGGGCGTGATCGAGGGCGAGGCCGATGCCGTGCTGGCGGCCAGCGTCTTTCACTTTGGAACTTTCAGCATTCGCCAGGTGAAGGAGTATATGGCCAGCCAAGGCATCCCTGTGAGGCTGGACTTCTAGTGCTGCGGCTTGCCCAGGCACCGCATCTTGCCGCTCAAACCGTCGCTCGCGTACCAAAGTACGCGTCGCTCCTCTTTCGCGGCAACCTGCGGCACCTGGACAACCCTCGCCGACCTGTGGGATTTCGTTTGTTACTTGGGAGAAATGATGACTGAGGTAATAAATGCTACCGAGCTTAAATACGACGCCCGCGGGCTGATTCCTTGCGTGGTTCAGCAGCATGACACCGGTGAGGTGCTTATGGTTGCTTGGATGAACGAGGAATCGGTGGGGCTGACGCTCAAGACCGGGACCACGTGGTTTTGGAGTCGCAGCCGTCAGGAGCTCTGGAACAAGGGCGCGACGAGTGGCAACATGCAGGAGGTCAAGGAGCTCTGGGCCGACTGCGATAGCGATACGCTGCTGGTCAAGGTGGACTCACCGGGCCCGGCCTGCCATACCGGCAACCGTACCTGCTTCTTTAAGCGCGTGGAAGGGGGAGTGCGATGAAAGTCGTGACGCCGTTCGAGGTCGCCGAATGCAACACCGAGCTCCTCCGCGCGGGCGTGCCATGCCGCGTGCACCTGACTGATGCCTGCGGGGCGCAGTCGCTTTGGCTCGAGGCCGAGAAGGAAAGGCTCGATGAGGCCCATGCCGTCATCGTCGAGTTCTTTGAGAAAAAGGGCGCAAAGCCTCGGTTCGATGAGGCCGGTACCTACTTTACGCTGCAGTAACGAGAGGAAATAACCATGGGAGTCAGAACAGCTAACGTGCAGCCGGGAAACATCGGTGAGACGCTGACGGGACTGGCCGAGGTGATTCACAGTCGTCGCGACGCATCGCCGCAGGAGAGCTATACCGCGCGTCTGCTGACCGACGTCGAGGACGAGCTGCTCAAGAAGCTTGCCGAGGAGGCGAGCGAGGTGATCATGGCCTGCAAGGATAACGACCACGATCACATCCGCTACGAGGCCGGCGACCTGATCTACCACCTGCTCGTGACGCTCGAGCGCTACGGCATCACCCTCGACGAACTGGCCGGCGAACTCAACGCCCGCCGCCACTAGTCATTGGGGACGTTCTTAAACGACTAGTTAGGCGAGGGGCGTGGATTCCCATTCGCCGGTGGGGTGGGGGATATCGAAGGCCCGGTAGCCGCAGTCGTAGGCGTGGGCCTGGGCCTCGCGGATGTTCCAGCAGATGTCGCAGGCGCGGTGCGCGTCCGAGCCAAAGGTGATGGGCACCTCGGCATGGGCGAAGCGGCGCAACAGCCCGGTCGCGGGGTAGTAATCGTCGAGCCCCTTGCGCGGTGCGGCGGTCGAGACCTCAACGCGGCGACCCGTATCGTGGGCGCATTCGGCCATCTGCTCCCAAAACGGCGCGGGGTCAAAGTCGGGTGCAAAGCCGTCCTTCGAAAAGCGCATGACCAGGTCGGGATGGGCCATCGCGTCAAAGTTGAGTGAGCTTTCGCAAGCACGGCACCAGTCGTCGACGTAGCACTCCCACACGCCGCGCACGCCTAAGTTTTCCCAAACATGCAAGTTGGTATCGTCGTCGATCCAACCGCAAAGGGAATCGGGTGTATCGGGGCGCGCGACGTCCTCTGTCCCTGCCGTGCCCGCGGCGCCTGCCGCAATATCGCCCGGGTTGCCAATCCAGTGCACGCTGCCCAGACGTACGACGGCGCCCTGGGACCAGTGCTCTACCAAGGGCTCGCAGCCCTCGTACCAATCGCATTCAAAACCGTAGATAAAGGTGAGCTCCGGCGCAATCTGCGCGGCGAGTTTGCGGGCGTCCTCAAAGGCCAAACGATGTGCCGGCAAGTCGCCCTCGACGACCTGCACCTCGCAGTTAGCATCCATACTGGCGGGCAGGGTAAGGTGGTCGGTCGAGACCATGACGCGGCAGCCGGCGGCAGCAGCGGCACGGACGTTGTCCTCGAACGAGGCGTGCCCGTCCGAGAACGAGGTATGAGTATGGCAATCGACCAGCGGGCAGGCGGGCATGGCGACTCCTTTGCATTTGGTGAATCCGCTCCATTGTAATGGTGCAGCTCTCAACACGCCGCGCACGCCGGGTGCCGAAATCGAGTGGAAAGGCGGGGCGGCGCGTGCCGGCGCCGGCGACTACTTGCTTCGTGCCGCCGCGCGTTTGGCCTGCACTGTTACCATCGCGTGTCTCACGGCGGTGATGGGGCGATAGCGGATCATACGCGGTCCCGACCAACGCATAACCTCGCGGATCTTCTCGCGCATGGCAGGCCGGTAACAATGCGAAGGACATGCCGAGCAAAATGTCTTGGTGCCCATGTGCGGGCAGTGCTCAATGCGCGCGATGGCGTATTTCTGCAGCTCGGCGCATTCGGGGCAGAGCGTAATGGTTCGAAGGCCGAGTTTCACGCGCACGGACTCATCGCCGCCAGCCTGTTCGACCACATGCCCGCCGCCATGATGCCCACGACACCACAGCGCAATCATCTGCGACACCATTTGGGCCTCACGCTCACGTTTGCGTGCTAGCTCCGGTGTGTCGACTGGGCGCGCCATTAGCTCAGCCTCCCGTGCTCGACCGAAAGCGAGAAATCGGCAAACGCGCAGGTGCTGGCACGGTGGCTCACGAGCACAATGGTCTTGCCGCGGCGCTTGAGCTCGTCGATTGCCTGCATCACGGACGCCTCGTTGAGAGCATCGAGCGCGCTGGTGGGTTCGTCGAGCAAGATGAAGGGTGCGTCGTTGAGGAAGATGCGCGCAAGGCCGATGCGCTGGCGCTCGCCGCCCGAAAGCGAGTCGCCCAGCTCGGCAACGGGCGTGTCGAGTCCCTGCGGCAGACGGTCGATGAGCGTGGTGAGTGAGGCGGAGCGGCAAGCGTCGAGCAGCTCGGCATCGGTGGCGTTGGCGTGCGCGACCAGCAGGTTCTCGCGTACGGTGCCGCAGAACAGATGCGTGTCCTGGGTCATATAGGCCTCGTGGCTGCGCAGGCTCGCCGTGTTGATGTGGCGGGCATCGACGCCGCTCACCGTGATGGTGCCGGCTGCGGGGTCCCAAAAGCGCATGAGCAGCTTAAGCAGCGTCGACTTGCCCGAACCCGAGCGCCCCATGATGCAGGTCATGGTACCGGGCGCAAAGGTGCAGGTCACGTCGTCGAGGATGAGACTCGCAGCGGTGTCGTTCGCGACCTGCTCTGTGGCGCCCGCACCGCCCACATAGCTAAAGCTCACATGCTCGGCTGCGGCGCCGGCAAACTCAACGTTCTGTCCATCGGCGACCTCGGCGCACTGGGGCTGCTCGTCGAGCAAATCGAGCACGCGTGCGCCCGAGGCGAGCGTCTCCTGCAGTGAGGCGCCCAGGCGGCTCACGGCCATCACCGAGCCAAACGACGACACAAAGGTAAAGACGGCGACAAACGCTGCGGCAAAGTCAATCGTTCCCGCAGCCACCAGCTGCAGCGCACGCCCGAGCATCACCAGATTAGCCACAAGAATAAGCGCATCGGCTACGGCCTCGCTGACCGCCTGGCGGCGCTTGAGGCGCGCGTCCACGGCGCCGACTTGCTCGGTCAGCTTGCCCAGGGCACGGCTGCGATCGGTGCCACCGGCAAACTGGATGGTCTCGCCCGCGCCGCGCAGACTGTCGAGTACAAAGGCGCCCAGCTTACCGGCGCCCTCGCGGCTCTGGCGGCCGGTGGTGCTGCATGCCTTGGCCGAGGTCAGGGGCAGCAGCACGCCCAGGACCGCGTAGGCCACGAGCGCGATGCCCGCGAGCTCGGGGCTCACAGCCAGCAAAAAGCCCTCAAACACAACGGTGCAGACCAGAGCTATGGCAATGGGCGAGATGGTGTGCGCGTAGAAGACCTCGAGCAGCTCGATATCCGAGGTGACCAGGCTCACGAGCTCGCCCTTGCCGCGGCCCTCGAGCTTGGCGGGGGCGAGCTGGCGCAGGGCGCCAAACACCAGGTCGCGAATGTGTGCGAGCAGACGGAATGCGATGTAATGGTTGCAGAGCTGCTCGCCGTAGTGGAGCGGCCCGCGCGCGATGCCGCAGGCGGCACAGGCCGCGCATGTGACGATAAGACCAAGCCCCAAGGCGTTGCGGCCCAGCGCGGCCATAAGGCCAAGGGCGCCAAAGGCCGGCACGAACGCGGCGGTGAGCATGCCAATGCTGCCCAGCGCGACGGCTAGCACAAGCCAGCCGGCAAGCGGTCGGACGAGCCCCATCATGCGCCACATGATGGACGGCGCCGAGCGACGGGCGCGGCCGGAGTCAGGCACCGCGGCAGCGGAAGACGAGCCGGCACCGTTGAGGCCATCGGTACGGGCGGTGCTGCCGTCAACAGCCTCAACCGCGCCGGCATCCTCGGCATCACCCTCCGCATACGCATATGCCGAGAGCTGCTCCTGGCTGTTCCACATGCGCGCATAGGCGCCCGCGGTTGCCAAGAGCTCGCCGTGAGTCCCGCGCTCGGCAATGCGACCGCGCTCCAGCACCAGAATCTGATCGGCGTCCACGATTGTCGACAGGCGATGCGCCACCACGATTACGGTGTGCTCGCCGGCGAGCGATGCAATGACCTCGCCGATTGCGGCTTCGCTTGTGGCATCGACGTTGCTCGTCGCCTCGTCAAACACATAGATCGGCGAGTCGTGCAGCAGGGCGCGTGCCATGCACACGCGCTGGCGCTGGCCACCCGAAAGGTTGGTGCCGCCCTCGTTAATCACCATGTCGAGCCCGCCGTTGGCCTGCACAAAGGCCGCCACGCGCGTGCGGCCGAGCGCGCGCAAAAGCTCGGCGTCGGTGGCGTTGGGCTGGGCGAGCAGCAGGTTGTCGCGCAGGGTGCCGGCAAACAGGTAGCCGTTGGTGGGCACCAGCGTGACGGCGCGCATGAGTGAGGCGGCCGTGGCATCGCGCAGCTCGACGCCGCCAATGCGAACGCTGCCACGGTAGGCACCCTTGCGGCCCGCGATAATCCCCGCGAGCGTGGACTTGCCGCCGCCGCTTTCGCCCACGAGTGCCACGAGCGAGCCGTGCGCAATGGTCGCGCTGGCGCTGTCCAGCACCGTGCGGTTGCCGTATGCATAGCTCACGCCCGCGAGCTCGATATCGCCGCGACCGTCAAGCTCAACATCGCCGCGCTCGGGCTCGGGCGTATCCAAAATGCCAAACATGCGGCGCGAGGCGGCCATGCCGTTCATGGCCGTGTGGAACAGCGATCCCAGGCGGCGCATGGGCAAAAAGAACTCCTGCGACAGAAAGACGATGAGGAAGGCCGCCTCAAAGCCAATCTTGCCCGTGGCGAGCTGCAGCGCGGCTACGATAATGCCGAGCGCGGCGCCCATATAGACGACCAGGTCCATAACGCAAATGGAGCGCAGCTGCATCACCAGCAGGCGCATGGTCGCTGTGCGGAAACGCTCGGACTCGGCGTTGATGCGCTCGTGCCAGCTGCGATCGGCCTGGTAGACCTTAAGGGTGGTGAGACCCTGCACGGCCTCCAGGAACATGCCGCCCAGATCGACATAGCTGCCCCAGTACTCGGCACCGATCTTTTTGGCGTTGCGCATGACCATCATGATGGAGACGGGGATGACCGGAACGCAGGCGAGCAGCAGCGCGGCAGGAAGACCCGCCTGGCCCACGAGCAGTACAAACAGCGTGATGGGTGCCAAGCCGGCAAAGAAGAGCTGCGGCAGGTAGCCGCCAAAGTACACCTGGAGTTGCGTGGCGCCCTCGACGCTGGTCTGGACGGCCTCGGCGGTGGGGACGGTCTCGGTGTAGGAGGGGCCGAGTGCGGTGAGCTTGTCGTAGACGAGCGAGCGCACGCGGCGGACGGCCTCGAACGCGGCCCTGTCGCCGGCGCGTTGGGCCAGGTAGATGGAGGCGGCGCGCGCGATGATGGCGGCGGCGAGCGGCGAGGCCGCCTGTGCGAGGGC
Organism: uncultured Collinsella sp.; assembly: GCA_905208535.1. Classification (GTDB taxonomy): domain Bacteria; phylum Actinomycetota; class Coriobacteriia; order Coriobacteriales; family Coriobacteriaceae; genus Collinsella. The sequence goes on from CAJLPI010000018.1 coordinate 12,321, forward strand.
ATCGACGGCGAGCGCGGCGGAAAGGCCGTCCGTGACGATGCCGCCCAAGATGCGCGCAAGCACCCACATCACCGTGATGTTTGCCATGAGCGCGATCCACTTAAACAGGACGCTTGCCATAATGTAGGGCGTTGCCTGCGGAACCAGGGAGAAGAGCCGCTTCTCGAACATGAAACCTCCTATGCCGTAACGGTGCCGGTCGGGGTCCTCGGCAGCCGCTTAGTTAGCCAAATGCAACTAGAGTAGCATCGTGCAGCCTGTAAGTATGCCGAGGGTAATTTTTTGGCCGATGAACTGCGTAGAAAGTTCAAAATTGTTGAGTGTAGTGAACTTTGTGGTGGACGGAGTGCGAGCGCAATTCTGATCGTGCGCGGCCCCGCTCCAAAACATGTACATCAGCCTCCAAAAGCTGCAAAAAATGACATGTTTGGAGGCTGGTGTACATGTTTGGATAGGGGCGAGGGCGGCGACGGACGAAAGTCACGCCTGTGCCACGTCCGATGTGCTAGCGTTTGGATGAACAAAACGAGCCCGTGCGGAAAGGATCCGGACCGTATGCAACGTGGAAGTACATCTCCGCTGTCCCGCGAGACCGATGCGCCCGAAACCATCGTCAAGCTGGAGTGCGACATCGACGATGCATCGCCCGAGGTACTCGCCTATGCCGCCGACCGCCTGCGCGAGGCAGGCGCCCGCGAGGTGCACTGGCTGCCCCTCTACTGCAAAAAAGGCCGCCCCGGCTGGCAGCTGCAGGTGATCTGCTCGCATGAGGATATCGAACGCCTGCAGACGATTATCTTTTTGGAAACCACGACCAACGCCGTTCGTCGCCAGGTGATGGAACGCGTTTGCCTGCCGCGTCGTTTTGAGCAGGTAGCGACGCCTTGGGGCGAGGTGTCCGTTAAGGTGGCGACCCTGCCAGACGGCAGCGAGCGCGCGGCTCCCGAGTACGAGGATTGCGCCCGTCTTGCCCGCGAACATGGCGTGCCACTCCAACGCGTGATGCAGGCGGCTCAGAGCGCGGCGCTACGATTCGAGTAGCACGGTAGATGGGCTCCACATCCGCCGGACCCCGTATTCAGCCCCCATCAACCCCACCCGAAAGGACTCCCCATGAAATACCTCATCGCCTCCGACATCCACGGCTCGGCATACTGGACCGAGCGCCTGGTCGCCGCCATCGAATCCGAGCAGCCCGACCGCATCGTGCTGCTGGGTGACCTGCTCTACCACGGCCCGCGCAACGACCTGCCGCGCGACTACGCCCCCAAGCGTGTGATTCCGCTGCTCAACGCCCTGGCCGACCGCATCATCGCGGTGCGCGGCAACTGCGACGCCGAGGTCGACCAGATGGTCCTCGACTTTCCCGTCATGGCGGACTACGCCACGCTGTTCGACGAGACCGGTCGCGAGCTGTTCCTGACGCACGGCCACGTCTTTGGCGCCGGCATGCACAACAGCGTCGACCACGCGCCCGCGCTGCCCGAGGGCTCCGCGCTCGTCTACGGCCACACGCACATCAAGGTTAACGAGGCAAGCGCCGCGCACCCGGGCCTGTGGCTCTTCAACCCCGGCAGCGTGAGCATTCCCAAGGACGGTGCGCACAGCTACGGCATCTACGAGGGCGGCGCGTTCCGTCACGTGATCCTGGAGGAGGAGTAACCATGGCCGAGCATATGGCTCAGCAAAATGCCGAGGGTTCGCGCGACCTGTCCACGCTGGTCGACGCGTCGGCCGAGCTGCAGCATCTGGTGCAGACCATCTGGCGCCTGCGTCAGCCCGATGGCTGCCCGTGGGACCGCGAGCAGACGCATCAGAGCATTGGCAAGAACATGATCGAGGAAGCCTACGAGGCGCTCGATTGCATTGAGGCGGACGACGTGGCACATCTGCGCGAGGAGCTGGGCGATGTGCTCATGCAGGTGGTGCTGCATGCGCAGATTGCGGCGGACGCCGGTGAGTTTTCGCTGGCCGATGTGGCACGCGATATCGACGCCAAGCTCATCCGCCGCCACCCACACGTGTTTGGCGATGCGGACGCCGAGAGCTCCGACGAGGTTCTCAAGATCTGGGACGAGGTCAAGCTTGCCGAGAAGGCCGCCAAAGACCAGGCCGTGGCGGCAGGCGAGGCCGCGCCCGAGGGTCTGCTCGACGGCGTGCCCACGCACCTGCCGGCGCTGATGCAGGCTCAGAAGGTGTCGCGCAAGGCGGCTGCCGTGGGCTTTGAGTGGGAGACGGTCCAGGACGTGTGGGACGAGGTCGCCGAGGAGCGTGCCGAGTTTGAGGCCGAGGCTTCCGGCTCGCCCGAGCGCGAGATGGAGTTTGGCGACCTGCTCTTTGCTCTGGTCAACGTTGCGCGCAAGGAGGGAATCGACGCCGAGAGCGCCCTGCGTGCCAGCACGGCAAAGTTCCGCCGCCGCTGGGCCGCGATGGAGCAGATGGCGGCCGACGCCCACGTGGATCTGGCCGAGCTTTCGACCCACGGCCTCAATGACCTCTGGGATGCCGCAAAGGCAGAGGAGTAAGACTGCGGGGGCGACGGGACGGACTTGTCCCATCGCCCCTATTATTTTTTAAAAAGATTGTATCCCTTGGCTAACTTAGGGCATAATGCAAAAAGTGCGATAAGGCTAACTTATGAACCTGCGCGCCGCTGTAGCGTGCAAGCCGTGTCGCCAAGCATTCAACCCGTTTCCAAGTGAGAGGGAGACAACATGAGCGATATTTTGGACGTCTACGGTCGCGAGGTGCTCGACAGCCGCGGCAATCCCACCGTCGAGGTCGAGGTCGTGCTCGAGGACGGCAGCTTTGGCCGCGCAATGGTGCCTTCGGGTGCTTCGACCGGCGCCTTTGAGGCCTGCGAGCTGCGTGATGGCGACAAGGGCCGCTATCTGGGCAAGGGCGTCTCTCGGGCCGTCGAGCACGTCAATAACGAGTGCGCTAACGCCGTCGTGGGCCTCGACGCCTTCGACCAGCGCGCCGTCGATGCCGCGCTGATTGCCGCGGACGGTACCCCCAACAAGACCAAGCTCGGTGCCAACGCCATCCTGGGCGTGTCGCTGGCCGTCGCCCGCGCCGCTGCCGAGTCGGCGGGCCTGTCGCTGTACCAGTACCTGGGCGGCGTCAACGCCCACCTGCTGCCCACGCCTATGATGAATATCCTCAACGGTGGCGTCCATGCCGACAATAACGTTGACTTCCAGGAGTTCATGATCATGCCGGTGGGCGCCCCGAGCTTTGCCGAGGGCCTGCGTTGGTGCGCCGAGGTCTACCACACCCTTAAGGGCGTGCTGCACGAGGCGGGCCTGGGCGGCGGCGTGGGCGACGAGGGCGGCTTTGCGCCCAACCTCAAGACCAATGCCGAGCCGTTCGAGTACATTACCAAGGCCGTCGAGAAGGCTGGCTTTAAGCCCGGCGTCGACTTCATGTACGCCATGGACCCGGCCTCGACCGAGTTCTACAACGCCGAGACCGGCATGTACGAGCTCAAGGGCGAGGGCGTGGAGTACACGAGTGCCCAGATGGTTGATTACTGGGAGAAGCTCGTCGACACCTATCCCATCATCTCCATCGAGGACGGCATGGCCGAGGAGGACTGGGACGGTTGGGTTGAGCTTACCCGCCGCATTGGCAACAAGGTGCAGCTGGTGGGCGACGACCTGTTCGTCACCAACACCGAGCGCCTCAAGAAGGGCATCGAGCTGGGTGCCGCCAACGCGATCCTGGTCAAGGTCAATCAGATCGGCACGCTCACCGAGTCGCTCGAGGCCATCGAGACCGCCAAGGAGGCCGGTTACGCCTGCATCGTGAGTCACCGCTCCGGCGAGACCGAGGATTCCACGATCGCCGACCTGGTCGTGGGCGTCAATGCCGGCCAGATCAAGTCGGGCGCCCCGTGCCGCAGCGACCGTATCGCCAAGTACAACCAGCTCATTCGCATCGAGGACGAGCTCGAGGGCAGCGCGCGCTACGCCGGCAAGGCCGCGTTCTACAACATTCGCTAAACGGGCGAATTTGGCGAGGAGGAGGCTGACTCGGTTCCGCCCCGCCTTGGCTGGACGCCGCAAAGCGCTGTGGGCGCTGGGCCATATGGCTCAGCGCCTTTTTTATGTCGAGCAAAGGCTGGCGAAGGCGGTGCGGGCGCTCGTGCTATAACTAAAGGACTTAGCGCAAACAAACCTCAACCGCACAAGGCGCACATGGATCAGATTTACGACAACAGGTACTATTCCGCCGGTTCACGCGAGCCGTCGCCTCGCCGCGCACGCACGGTGCAGCTCGGTGGGTCCGCTTATGCCGGCGCCGACCGCTCCACGCAGCGCCCGGCAAGTACCTCGCGCCCCAATGCTCAATCAAATACCTTGGCAGATGGACCGGTGCGCCCGGCACGTTCGACACATGCGTCGCGTCCCTCGGCCCAGACGCACGACAGGTCGAGCAGGCCTTCGAGCCGTCTTTCGGGCTCGGACTTTATGCGCTACGCCAACGACAATGCGGTGGTCAAGGCGATCTATGACTTTACGCATGGCTCTCTGCGTCCGCTGTTTATCGGTATCGTGGTGGCTCTGGCGCTCGTGAGCCTGTATTTCCCCGTGCGCGACCTGTACGTTGCAAAACGCTCGAACGACATCTTGGCCAAGCAGGTCGAGATTCGCGAGCAATACAAAGATGAGATGAAAAAAGACACTGACAAGTGGTTCTCGGAAGAGGGCATTAAGGATCGGGCACGGGAACTGGGCATGGCGATGCCCGGCGAGAAGAGGATTGAAGTGCTGGGCCTGGACGATGATTCGGATTCGTCGTCGAGCAAAAAGTCCTCAAACGCCAAGAAGGCCAGTGAAGTGGCCAAAGAGATCGAAGAGGTCGGCAAGGACGCACCGTGGTACATCCAGACGCTCGATATGCTGTTTGGATTTAACGGCGTCGAGGGCCAGACGGTCGCGTCCAGCGGCGAGTAGGCGAGTAGCGCCCGGAGGGGAGCCCGCAATGGCAGATTGCAAACGATATAAGGTGGCCGCGATCGACCTGGGAACGGTGTCGTCGCGACTGGTGTTGGCCCAGGTCGAGGGCGGGGCGATCGTGGAATCGTCCAAGCATACCGAGATTACCGACCTGGGCGAGGGCGTGGACGCGACGGGTCGCTTTTGCGAGGCGGCTGTCGAGCGTGTGCTCGATGCGTGTCGCATGTTTGTGGATGAGGCACGTGCCTTTGGGGCCGCCTGCGTCTGCACCACCTGCACGAGTGCCGCGCGCGATGCGTCCAATGCCGCGCTGCTGCTGGACGGTCTGCGCGATCTGGGGCTCGAACCGCAGGTGATTCCGGGCGAGGTCGAGGCGCGCCTGACGTTTTTTGGCGTGGCACACGACTTTGCTGGCGAGCGCATCATCGTCGCCGATTCGGGCGGTGGCTCCACGGAGCTCGCGACGGGCGTCTATGCGCCTGAGCGCGGGGTCTTTGCGCTGGAGGGAACGCGCTCACTGGACATCGGTTGCCGTCGCGTGACGGAGCGGTTTTTCTCGGCGCTGCCGCCCGCGGACGGCGAGCTTGCGGTTGCCGCCGCGTGGGCGGGCGAGCAGTTCTCCGCCTATTTTGAGGGCCTGCCCAGCGACTTTGAGCGCGCCGAGCGCCTCGTTGCGGTGGGCGGTACCGTCACCACGCTCGTGGCGCTGGTCCACGAACTGGAGCCGTACGACTCGAACTTTGTGCACCTGCGCGAGCTTACGATGGAGCAGATCTCGGCCGCCATCGATCGTATGTCTACGCTGGATGTGGAGGGTATCGCCGCGCTACCGGGTGTACAGCCCAAACGCGCGGGCGTGATTCTGGCCGGCGCCGTGGTGATTCGCGAGCTCATGCGAGCCGGCGGCTACAAGACGCTCACCGTAAGTGAGAACAGCCTCCTCGCCGGTATGGCTGCCACTATCAACGAGGTTCTCGACGGCGCGACCCCCACCATCGCCTGGACCCCGAGCCTGAGCACCCTTTAAAAGTAGTCAAAAAAGCTCTGTCCCAAATGAGCTGCTCTGCAGTTGACGGCACCTAAAAGAAACGAGCCCGCATCCCTGGGGGACACGGGCTCGTAAGCACTACATGGTAGGGGCGGTGGGACTTCCGCGTATTTGCTGCGCAAATCCGCACCGGCTTCGGCCGCCTGCCGGCGCCCTTGCCGGCTCGCTGCGGACGCTGCGCGTCCGCTTGACGCTCGCCCCCTCGCGGGTTCGAGCCCCACCGGCATCTTAAAGAAACGAGCCCGCATCCCTGGGGGACACGGGCCCGTAAACAATACGTGGTAGGGGCGGTGGGACTCGAACCCACAATCCTTGCGGCGAGAGATTTTAAGTCTCCTGCGTATGCCAATTCCGCCACGCCCCCGTGAGACTAGAAGTCTAGCACAAGCCGCCCGTTACGCGTTGACAGCCATCGAGTGCTGGCCCGACTTTTCCAAGTACTCGGCAAACTTGGCCTCGTCGCCCTTGTTCTTGTACTGCAGGGCCAGCAGGTATTCCAGGCGGCAGCTCTTGACCTTGTCGTCACCGGCCTCTTCGAGCATGCGCTCCAGCTCGGGAATGTCGTTGTGGCGCTTGAGGATCATCGTGTCGTACATCAGCTGGCATTCGTGTGCGACTGCCTCGGCCTGACCGCCCTCAAAGCCCTTGATCTCGTGCAGCAACTCCTTGGACTTTTTGCGGTCCTCCTGGCCAACGTAGTAGTTAAAGGCTTTGATCACCAGGTCGACGCGCTGCATCTTGGGCAGGTTGAGTCCCAGCAACAGGTCGAACATCTCGTTGGCGTGTTCGTGGTCCTCGCGCAACAGATAGGAGTTCAGGCGCAGGTAGTCGCGGTTGTAGCGCGGGTACAGCATGCTGGTGAGTTTGCCGTCGAGCAAACGATCGAACTCGTCCCACTGTTTGGCAGCCATCAACTGCTGCAGGCGCTTAAACGTGGTGCGTTTTTTGATGCTAAAGAACACCGACACGGCGATACAGATGATAACGACGGCGGTCCAGAGTGTGCGGGAATCGGGCATATTAGGGTCCTTAGTCGCTCATAAAGCGAGCGGTATGACAACACGTACTGGATGTATTATACGCAGCGCGCAAGCAAACTGGCATAAAAGCTCATCGAGGCCGAGTGCCATCGCTCGCTGCGGTACACTTACCTAAAGTAAACCATGAAGGGAGACATTACCTATGAAGAAGATTGTTTTGGCTTGCGGTGCTGGCGCTGCTACTTCCACGCTCGTTGCCCAGAAGGTCGCTACCATGCTCGACGCCAACGGTTATGCCGGCAAGTATGAGATCGTGCAGTGCGCCATCTCTGAGGCCAAGGACGCTTGCGACGAGGGCGCCGACCTGCTGATCGCCACCACCGTTGCTCCCGAGGGCCTCACCTGCCCGTACGTGAGCGGCGTGCCCTTCATGACCGGCATGAACCGCGTCGCTGCCGAGAAGGCCGTCCTCGACGTCATGGCTCAGTAGGCGCTGACTGTATGAGTGAGCAGAACGCCAATCCGGTCGAGCTCTTTGGCATGCGCGTTGCCCATGTGGGCATTAACGCCACCGACCCGGCAGATGCCCTGGGGATCGCGGAGCTGTTCTCGACGATGATGGGCCTGCCCGTTATCGAGACCCCGGTTTCGTACTTTAACGATTCGCTGATCGAGGTCATGAAGCAGAACGGTCGTGGCACCAAGGGCCACATCGGCTTTGCCGTCAACGACATCGATGCGGCCGAGAAGTGGTTTGCCGAGCGCGGGCTCGAGGTCAACGAGGAGTCGCGCGTGCTGCTGCCCGACGGCGGTACCAAGCTCGTGTACTTTAAGCGCGAGTTCGCCGGTTTCGCCGTGCATCTGTGCCGCGAGTAGCGCACAAGCTGCCATAGCTAACGAAAAATGGGGTAAGGCCACGTGGCCTTACCCCATTTTAATGCCGAGAGGGTGACTGACGGGCTGCCGCAAAACGAAGGTGAATGCTGTTCCGCGAAGTGAACGAGTGAAATCGGACCCCTGGAGCATCGACACTTTGGAGGCACCGTTTCCTGCGGTTTCGTAAGGTTTTTCCTGCAGTTTTGGCGTCAAAAAGTGTGGATGCTTCGGGGGTCCAAAATAGGTCGTTCACTTCGCGGAAAAGCATTCACCTTCGATTCGTGAGAGACGCCCCTACCGCGGCAGGCGAATCGTAAAGCGGCTGCCGACGCCCTCGACTGAGGTCACGCCGATGACACCGCCATGGCTGTCGACGATCCACTTGGCAATGGCAAGCCCCAGACCCGAGCCCTGCGCGCCGGCATCGCGTGCGTTATCGGCTCGGTAGAACCGTTCAAACGCGTGGGCTGCGGACTCCTGGTTCATGCCGATGCCCTCGTCCTCAACGGCTATGTCGATCGTGCCCATGCCCGCATCGGGCGTTATGCCAAATGTGACGGTCGTGCCTGCGTCCGAATACTTGGCGGCGTTCTGCACGATCACGCGCAGAGCCTGCTTCACGAGCGCCACGTCGACAGATGCGTCGCAGCGCGGGTCGTTGGCAAGCGTGGTGTCGTACGCCAGCCGATACGTGTGCTCGGTATCGATCATCTGTGATTCTTCGCATACCTCGCCGACCAGTGCGGCCAGGTTGGTATGCGCACGCCGCAGGACCGTGCGCCCGGCATCGCCGCGTGCCAAAAACAGCAGCTGTTCCACGAGCTCCTGCATGTGCTCGCTTTCGGCCTTGAGGGACGCGATGGATTCTGCCAGCACGTCCGGGTCGTCTTTGCCCCAGCGGTCGAGCATGTTCACGTAGCCCTGAATCACCGCGATGGGCGTGCGCAGCTCGTGGCTCGCGTCGTTGACAAAGCGCATCTGCTGCAGCTTGGCCTCTTGCATCTGGCGCAGCAGGCGGTTGAGCGCGACCTCGATGCTTGCCAGGTCGGCGTCGCCGGTGGTGACGCTCGGCGAGTCGACGCTTGCGCGCTCGATGGCCTGCTCCAGCGTTTCCATCTTGCCGCCGGAGAGCTGCATGCGGCCGAGTTCGTCCACGCGCAGGGCCAGATCGTTGAGCGGCGCCATGGTGCGGCGCACGCGGCGGGCGCCGCCGAGCATGTTGAGCACGCTGATGACCTGCCAACCCACAACGACAAGGTAGAGAGGCCATAGCGTGACGAGGTCCTGCGCGAGGGGGAAAGTCTTGGTGGTACGCGCAAGCTCGACGGTATAGGTGAGCGTTGTCAGGTCCCAGCCGCGCGCGGGCGTCAGCGACATGCTGCGAACGGCGGCGCCGGGGATCCATCCCGCGGTAAACGCGCCATCGGGCAGCGTCTGGTTGTATCCATAGACGAGGATCGCCGCCGCAATAACCAACAGTAACAGGTCGAGCCAGATGTGGCTCATCAAGCGGCGCCACATATAGCTCCAGTTGATGGCGCGGGCGATGGAGGTGACGCGCTTGACCTCGGCGCTACGCACGGCAGACATAGCCCACCCCGCGCACGGTCTGGATGATGCGGGCGCCGCCGGCGTCCTCGATCTTGGCGCGCAGGTGCGCGATGTGCACGTCGACGTTGTTGGTGTCGCCCACGTATTCGTAGCCCAGCGCCTCGTGCGCGATGCGCTCGCGCGTGAGCACGGTTTCGGCATGCGTCATAAGCAGGGCGAGGACGTCGAACTCGCGGGCCGTGAGCGCGATGGGCGAGCCGCCGACCGTGACTTCGCGGCGGTCGGGATCGAGCGCGACCGAACCCACGGTGAGCGCGGCGGGGGAGGGCGCGGCAGCGGTCTGGGCCGTGTCGGTTGCCGGGGACATTGTGGCGATACCGGCGGCCGTGCCGCTCGCTACGCCAGCCCCGGCGCTGGCGCCGCCAACGCCCGAAGCCGCTCGCACGGCTTCCGAGCGCTTCAGTGCCACGCGGATCCGTGCGAACAGCTCCTCAATCGCAAATGGCTTGGTCAGGTAATCGTCGGCGCCGGCATCGAGCCCGGCCACCTTGTCCATCACGGCATCGCGCGCGGTGACCATAATCACCGGCACATCCTTGTGCTTGCGTACGCGCCGCAGCACCTCCATGCCGTTGAGCTGCGGCAACAGTACATCGAGCAGAATCAGATCGTAGTCGCGCTCCAACGCCAGGTCAACGGCGGTGCGGCCGTCAGCGGCGTGCTCCACCTGGTAGCCTTCGTGCTCCAGCTCGAGTGTCACAAAGCGGGCGATTTTCTCCTCGTCCTCTACGATCAGGATCCGTGCCATTCATGCCCCCGTCTGCGATTACTTGTCGTCGTTGAGATTTTGCTTGATGTCGTCCGCGGCGTTAGCAGCGCTATCCATAAGGTTGTTGATGCTGCCGGGCACGTCGCCGTCGCTGTCGATGCGGTAGCGCATGCCAAAGAACAGGCCAATCAGCATCAGCCATATCGTGGCGCCCCAGGCAAACAGCGCGACGATGGGGATCAGGATGGGGATGTTGAGGATGATCGCATCGCGGCGCGTGGCGATAAACTTGGTGTCCAGACTCAGGCGGAAGAGCTTTTTGAGGTACTCCCACACGCCGTCCATCTTCTTGGAGAAGTCGGTCTTTTCGCTCGACTTTTCGTAAGCGACCTGCGCGGCGACCATCTCGGCAGAGGGCTCATCGACTGGCGCGGACTCGGTGGCGGCATGCGCCGACGTGGTCTGGGTCTTGCCCTGCGACTCGAGCCAAATGATGGCATCCAAAACGTTGCCGTCGGCAGCGTCGAGCGCCGCCTTGGCATCGGTGTAACTCACGTTGCACTTGGTGCGGATGGTTTCAACTTTTTCGAGGTCGTCCATGACCTGTCCTTTCGTTCGATGGGCGCGACGCCAGGCGATCTGCCCGGGCGCGAGCGTTGCGTTCGGCGGCCTGCGTCGCGCGGCGCCGCCCCGCCCTTGGTCGAACTCTATAGTGCAGGTTATAGATTAAGCGATTCTTGAGCCAAGATTAATGTTGGATGAGTTTTTGGGTGGCAGTGGGAAAAGTATTAGACCTCGATAACGGGGGATGGTGAGCCGATGACAAGCCGGCGGCAGAAATGGGATAAGCAAGGCGAACGGATCATATGGATTAAAATCGCGTTGCAAAAGTATGAGTTTCACACACGGCAGCCATGGAAGGACCTTAATATTACTTAGGCATGTGGCATTTGACGCCAGTCCTAATTGAAAGGCCAAGGGTAAATGGCTCCATGGGCAAGTGATTCTGTTTGCTAATGACCGAAAGCACCAATCCGTCATGTTGATTAAGGTTTCTGTTTGCTTGCATGGTTCGCTAGCTGCTAAAAGGCTGACCGATTGACTGTTTATGGCATCGTTAGTCGTCGGTGTTTTATAACATTAATTTAAAATAGCTGCAGTGGCTGAATGAATATAGAGAAAGGACTATCAATGGAGTGCAACTGGATTTACTTCCCATTAAACGGTCGTCCGCCGCAGCCGTTAATGGACGTTGTAAAAGCTGTAAATAAAAATATTGAGCAGATTCGTTCTGATAAAAACAGTGAGCACAGCGATAGCGTGCTCCGAATTTTGGCGTTCGATTTGGAGCAATTTGGTTTCAATGTTGAGGTGGGGAAAAAGAAAAACGAGAAACTATCGATGCCAGTGTTGTATGGGGAGAAAGGCTTAATTGATAAAGCTTTTGAGGTCGATGCCGTCCATAGGGACACTAACACGATAGTGGAGATTGAGGCCGGGCGCGCTGTCGCGAACAACCAGTTTCTGAAGGTTTTTTTTGAAGCGTGCATGATACAGGATGCAGCATATCTTTGTGTAGTCGTTCGTAATGTGTACAAGAGTGGTGACAACTCAAGCAGAGACTACGAAAAGGTCGTAACTTTTTTCAAAACATTGTATGCAAGCGGGCGCATGCCTGTTCCGTTAAAAGGCATTATGGTTATTGGGTACTAACTGCAGTGGTTCTTTCAGTTTTGGAATAGTTCCGCGTGTAACTATTTGTGTGTCGGGCACATGGTGACTTGGGCAGCGGCTCGGACTCAGCGGATGCGAACAGCATGTATGCGGCAAGGTTTTCAAATTGTTTTAGAGGAAAACCTCTGCTGCTCAGTCAGCATTCGGCACCCTTCCCAACGCACGTATGATTAGCTTTTGAGATCGCTTCTGCTCTCTAATGGCGGCCGCAAGAGCCCTTCGACGTTCGATTTTGGCTTGCAGCTCATCAACCTTTGTAGCGGGTACATAGTCACTTTTGACCTTGTCGCCGACTCGATAGTTGAGATAGCAGTATTCGTGGCCCTTTATGTTTCGCATGCGGATGCTGCCCTTTGGAAGGAGACTGATTTCCTGCTCCATGAGGCCCAAGAGGCGGCTCGAGCGTGCATATTCCTCTTCTAGGACATCTTCTAAGACGGACATGGAGCCTCCTTTCCGAGTAGTTACCCTACATTCTATCAAATCCATTAACTTGTAGGGTAACTCAAGCATGTCCGCACGACATGTGACACTTACCCTGCCGCCCTGCTCTGCCGCGGCGGCATGTACCCAAACAACGGTCCTCTAAGGAGTTCGATATCGATGAGTGATAACACCAAGCATCTCGCAAAGAAGTGCGTCAAGAACGCGGGGCCGTGCCTCGTGCTGTGCCTTGCCGGCGCAACGGTCGCGCTGCTGGCTGTTCTGGGGCCGTTTGATGTGCTCCGAAGTGCCAGTTCTCTGCATGTTTGCATGGCTCTTGCCGGCGCCATGATGACCGGCGGCGTGCTCGATCTGATCTTTTGGGTGTTTGACCCGTTTGGATGGAAGAGCGAGGGGTAGGTCCCAAAGGATGGAAGGGCTGGAACGGTTGACTTAGTGATCGTGCAGAATGTGGGCTAGCGACTTACAGGGAAGCGGTGATCCGATGACGGTCTATGTGACGGGCGACGTCCATGGCGGCGCTGACATGCAAAAGCTGCGCGATTGGGATCTTGGGGAAAGCCTGACGAGCGACGACCATCTCATCATTGCCGGCGACTTTGGCTTTCCGTGGGATTTCTCTGCCGAGGAGTGCGCCGACATCGCTTGGCTGGAGTCGCGCCCCTATACCGTGCTGTTCGTCGACGGCAACCACGAACGTTTCGACCACTGGGCGGAGCGACCCATGGAGTTGTGGCACGGCGGACTGACACAGCGCCTGTCGGACACCTCGCCCATACGGCGCCTGACGCGCGGCGAGGTTTTTGAACTCGACGGCTCAACGGTCTTTACCATGGGCGGCGTCACGAGCGTGGACAAGGAATACCGCATTCCGTATTCCAGCTGGTGGCCGCAGGAGTTGCCGGACGAGCGCAACTTTGAGGAGGCACGGACGAAGCTCGACAGCGTGGGCTGGAAGGTCGACTACGTGGTCACCCACACCTGCTCTACGCGCATGCTTTCGCCCACGCTCTATCCGGCGCCCGGCTGGAATTGCCCCGCCGTCGATCGACTTACGGCATTTTTTGACGAGTTGGAAGACCGCTTGGACTACAAGCGCTGGTACTACGGGCATTTTCATCGGGATGCCAACCCGGCCGAGCGCCATACCGTGCTCTACGACTGCATCGTTCGCCTGGGCGACGAACTCCAGCCCTGGGATGTTGCGTAGGGGCGGTATGGTGAGTTCTTCATAAGATGCCTCGGTTAGTTACCCTACATTTCATCAATAGTCATTATCTGTAGGGTAACTTAGGGCATGCTGGGAGCTGGAGGAGATGTCGCCCGACGATCTAGAGTTTCAGCGCCATTCGGTTGGTGCCCGGTAGGGTGGCAAAGCCAAAATGTTCATAGAATGCTGCCGCCTCATCATCTACTGGATCGACAACTAAAGCTCGCGCTCCTGCTAGGGCAGAAATTTTCAAGGCGTTCTCGATGGCATCTTTGAGCAGTGAAGCTCCCAGACCAAGCCCCTTGAATTTCTCATCAACCCCCATCATTCCAAGCAACACTGCGGGAACTTGGGAGGGGGAGTTCCGAACGAACCATCCTCCGTCAACATTTTCGCGAGCTACGGAGTGCGTACATAGCGTATAGAACCCGGCGACTGCGCCGTCGTAATACGATGCGTATATAACCGCCGACCCTCTTCTTCGCGCCGAGGCTGATCTGTTTTTAGCCCATCCGTCTACAAGGGTATTACCGCAGTGGAAAGCCTCGATGCCTTGACCAACGGGGAGTTGAACGGGCTTGGTAAACGTGCTCATTCCCAAATCGCTTTACGGTCGAGCAACGCTTTTGCGGCTTGGGGCATGGGTGAGTCGAGCATTTCGCAAAATGCATCAAAACCATCAGGAGAAAGATAGGTTGTTGACGCCTCGGCGATGTCACGTGCGGAGCTCTCGTCAAGGTGAGCTGTGGCCCATTGGGTGAGAGTTTGCCCGCGCAAGGCCGCGGCGCGCTCGTAAGTAAGGCGTTGACGCTCGGTCAGCCTTAGATCCATACGGCGCTGCTTCTCAATCGTTGGCATGGTAAAACCTCCTTTGCTATATTGTACGGAACTATTCCGTACATAACAAGATACAAAATTACACACTCGTCGGGGGGGGGTAGTGAAGGGGGCGGGGCGTTTGGTTACTCGGCCATTATGGTGATGTTCTCCCGGTGCGCTCGGATAACATCCCAGCTAAAGTGCTCGACCAGTTGCTCGGCAGAGCGCGGCGTGGTGTCCGGCGCGATGCCCGTTTGCCCGGCGAGCCAGCCCAGCAGTGCCTCGGGTGTGCCAAAGCGGGCGCGGAGCTCGCCCAGGTCCAGATCGCGATCGCGCTTGGAAAGGCGGCGGCCGTCCGGCGACATGAGCAGCGGAATGTGCGCGTAGCGCGGTGTGGGCAGTCCCAGCAGATGTTGCAGATAGATCTGGCGCGGCGTGGAACCAAGCAGGTCGCATCCGCGTACGATCTCGGTGACGCCCATGGCAGCGTCGTCGACCACCACGGCCAGCTGATAGGCAAACACGCCGTCGCTGCGGCGCACCAAAAAGTCGCCGCACTCGGTGGCGAGTGCCTCGCATTGGGCTCCGTACGTGCGGTCCACGAATTCGATCACGTCGCCGGCGAGGTCATCGACGTCGGGCACACGCAGGCGCGTGGCCGGAGCGCGCAGGATGCTGCGGCGGGCAACCTCCTCGGCAGAAAGGCCTCGGCAGGCGCCGCGGTAGATGGGCGTGCCGTCGCTCGCGTGCGGCGCGCTCGCGGCGTGGAGTTCGGCGCGCGTGCAAAAGCAGGGATAGGTGAGGCCGGCGTCTTGTAGCTGGCGCAGGGCGCTTTCGTACAGGTCTAGACGATCGTGCTGGTAGTAGGGGCCTTCGTCCCACTCAAGCCCCAGCCAGGCTAGGTCGTCAATCAATTGGGCGGCAAGTTCCGGGCGCTTGCAGCGATCGTCCAGGTCCTCGATGCGCAACACGATGCTGCCGCCCTGGCTGCGGGCCGAAAGCCACGCGCACAGGCAGCTGAACACGTTGCCCAGGTGCATGCGGCCCGAGGGCGACGGGGCAAAGCGGCCCACGACGGGTGCGGGGGCGGGGGTCGTCGTTAGCGCGTCCGCGGCGGGCGTTGCTATGTTGCGTGCGTTGATATCCATGCGGACGAGTATAACGCGGGGCACGATGGGGAGGCGTCACTGTGGTACGCAAGTTGTCGAGGCCCCGCATTGCGTATGGCGGCCGCAGACTCGGTGCCTTGATTCCTGTCCATCAACTCGGCACCTTAGACGACAGAAACCCCGGCAGCTCTTCGCAACTGTCGGGGTTTCCGCGGAAAAGGGGGACATGATCCTCAAGCGAACGGCAAAGGGGCAAACCGTTTTCGCTCAACTGCTTTATGCCCCTCGCTCGCCGGCTTAATCGGCTCACGCCGCGCCCACACAAAGCCGCTACACCTGTGACGGAGCTATGAAGTGGTATCTATGGCCGGAGCGGGCTATGCCAAGGAGTGTCCCAGATTGCCGGCAAATAAGGAACGTCCCCAGGTGCCGGCCGCGGGCGTGACTTTCGTCCCGTTTGATACTCCGCTGACCTAGATGTTCGTCACATGAACCCGCAAACGTGGGACAATGACGCTACTGGTATCACAGACAAAGGATGTGCCTATGAACGCCCCCGTTGCCAAGACCTGTCGGCAGCGCTGCCCGTTTGCGCGATTTGCTTCCATTTGCGCGCTCGTCGCGTGCGCGCTGCTGCTGTTGCCCGCCGTTGCACGTGCCGACGGGTATTCCATGACCCAAACCTACATCAGTGCCACGGTCGAGGCCGATGGATCGCTGACCGTTGTCGAGGGACGCCAGTTTGATTTCGACGACGACATCAACGGCGTGTTTTGGGAGATCAATACGGGCTCCAACCAGCAGGGCGGCACGGCGGGCGTCGACGTGCTGAGTGTCGAGGAAGAGGACACCGCGTTTAACAAAGTCGATAGCGCGAACAAGGGCGACTCTGGCGTCTACACGGTCGAGCAGACCGGTGACGGCGTAAAGATTAAGGTGTTCAGCCCTCACGAGAGCGGCGACAGCGCAATCTACTACGTGAGTTATTCCATGACCGGTGCGGTTATGAACTGGGCCGATACCGCCGAGCTCTACTGGAAATTCGTCGGCGACGGCTGGTCGGCGGACTCCGATGACGTCGAGATGGAAGTCTACTTTGCAAATGCCGCTGCCGGGACGGCTGCCGTCAAGGGCGATAACTTCCGCGCATGGGGCCACGGCCCGCTGACGGGCGACGTGTCGCTCGATGCGGACGAGCCCATGGTCACCTATACCATTCCCTGCGTGCATGAGGGCGAATTCGCCGAGGCACGCATCGCCTTCCCCAGCGACTGGGTGCCGCAGCTTGCCGTCTCGGGCGAAAAGCGCATGTCGACGATTCTGAGCGAAGAGAAGGAATGGGCCGACGAGGCCAACGCTCGCCGTGAGCACGCGCGTGCGGTTGCCGGCGCGATTGCCGTGGTGTGTGTTGTCGTGGCGGTTGCCTATACCGGTGTGATCGTGATGCTTAAGCTGCGCAGGCCCAAACCCAAGCCGCTCTTTCAGGACGAGTACTTCCGCGATGTGCCCTCGGCCGACCATCCCGCGGTGCTTGCAGCTCTCATGAGCTGGAACGACGTGCCCGATCAGGCATATATCGCCACGCTTATGAAGCTCACCGACGACCGCGTGATCAAGCTGGAAGAAGCGACCGAGACCAAGAAGAAGGGTCTGCTCCGTCGCGAAAAAGAGGAGCAGACGTATCGCATCACAGTGACCGACGAGGCCTGGAAGGCTGCCAAGAAGGACGGCATCGATCGCGATGTGCTCAAGGTCTTCTTCGCCGGCGTTAAGCCCGATAAAGACGGCGTCCGTTCACGCACGTTTAGCGAGCTGGAGGAGTATGCCAGCGAGCGTACTGAATCTGTTGGCAACAAGCTCGAGGACTATCAAAGCACGGTTAAGGGCAAGCTGGAGACGCGCGAGCTTATCGCCTCGGACGGCACCATCGCCCTGGTTGCCGGCTTGGTTCTCGGCATCATCATCGTCTTTGGCATTCTGGGCTCTCTGATCTATACCGACTTTGCGGACGCCAACGTCGGTGCCGCTATGATCTCGATCCCCGTCACGATCGTGGGCTTTGTCCTGAGCTGCACCTTCCGCCGCTACACGCCGGAGGGCGCCGAGGTGGCGGCTCGCTGCAAGGCGCTCAAGCATTGGCTCGAGGACTTTACGCGTCTGAAGGAGGCCGTCCCCAGCGACCTGATCTTGTGGAACAAGTTGCTGGTGATGGGCGTTGCCCTGGGCGTTTCGAAAGAAGTGCTGCGACAGCTGGCCGAAGCCGTGCCTGCGGACCTGCGCAACAGTGACGATTTCTACGACAACTACCCCTGCTACTGGTGGTATTACCATCACTACGGCAACGAGTCCCCGCTCGATTCGTTCAACGATGTGTACCACGAGACCATCCGCGAGCTGGCTTCGAGTTCCGATAGCTCGAGCGGCGGCAGCGGTGGCGGCTTTTCCGGTGGCGGCGGTGGCGGCGTCGGCGGAGGCGGCGGCGGAACGTTCTAGCGAGCGCTTGCTTTGGGGTGGATCTTTCTGGGCGGTTGCCAGGGAAGATTCATCCCATTTTTGTGCATCGAAACGGGTCAAACTTTCCGCTGAGGACCTTCGCGCAAGGGGCAGTGGACAAAAAATGCCAAATATGAGTACTGTTGCTGCGTTGGTCACATATGTTTGCACATAATAATGGGCTCCTAATGAGAGTACTTCTCGTTAGGAGCCCATTTTATTGTACATTTGGGGAGATACGTTGGTTCATCCGACGCGTCGAGACGCCTAAGAGACCCGAAAAAGCCGAATTGCGCTGCTACTAAAAAGGTAACAGTACTCATATTTGATGTTTTTTGACCACAGCTATTTGCAGACCCTCTATAGGGTGATGCCGGCGAGGGCTTCGGCCACTCATTGGGGACAGACTTAAATGACTAGTTGTTGGGGATCAGTCATTGGGGACGTTCTTAAATGACCAGGTGTGGCTGCTTGGGCTAGGCTGTTAGGTCGAGTTCGTAGAGAAAGCTTTCGCGCGGCATGTCGTGACGACGCTCTTCGCGGTTGGCGCGGTGCGTGGCCGTGCGCTTAAAGCCGTGCAGCTCGTAGAACTTCCACGAGCAGTTAGAGTCGGTGTACAAGTGCGCCCTTGTCGCCCCGCGCGAGGACAGGTACGAGACCGCGGCATCGAGCAAAACCGAGCCAACGCCCAGGCCATGGACATCGGGATCGACGGCGAGCAGCGTGACTTCGTTGTCGTGCGGCAACGGGCTGCTCTCGAGCAGGCGGTTGTTGGTTCGAATGGTGGCGCGCACAAACGAGAGATACTCGGCGCAGACATCAGGCTCCAGCTCGCGCATCTGCGAAAGCAGCGCGCGTTCGGTATCCATCCAGTGTTCCTTAACGGTGGCGCCGGAACTCTGTCCCGCACGCGCGAGCGAAATGCCACGCGCCTGACCGTCGATTACGGCAACCTGCGAAAACGTCGATGACGAAAGGCAATAGGCGAGGTCGCACGCGGCCTCAAGGCGGTTGTACTCATCGTTATCCGAATTGTTATGCCAAAGCTGCTGCAGAATCAGCGCGATGGCGTCGAAGTCTTCGGTATCAAACGGTCGGTAGAGAACCCGCGAGACCATGGTGCCTCTTTCTTTTGCGGATGCATATCGAGCACAGTTCTACCACGCTATTGGCATCTAATTATGGTGCCCCTGTGTTCCATGAACTCACCGTGCCCGGTGCCGTGCCCATCCCCTCCGCTCGCAAACTTTTTCTGCACATGCGCTCGTTGCGGGGTGCATCGATGCGCTCGATGCGCTACATTGAATCAGTATTTTCAATGCCGCTGCGCGAGCGCTGCAGATCGACGTATCACCGACTCACAGAGCACGGCGGCGTACCAGACAGGAGGACTGCATGGGATCTGATGTGAAGATCGCACGCGCGTTGATCTCGGTTACCGATAAAACGGGTGTCGTCGATTTCGCACGGACGCTGGTCGATGACTTTGGCGTCGAGATCATCTCTACGGGCGGCACGGCTCGTGCCATCGAGGACGCGGGCGTTCCCGTAACCCCCATCGAGGAGTTCACGGGCTATCCCGAGATGATGGACGGCCGCGTTAAGACCCTGCACCCCAAGGTTCACGGCGCGCTGCTGGCCCGCCGCGATTCCGAGCAGCACATGCAGGAGGCCGCTCAGCACGGCATTAAGCTGATCGACTTGGTCGTCGTCAACCTGTACGAGTTCGAGAAGACCGTCGCCAACCCCGAGGTCACCTTTGCGGATGCCATCGAGCACATCGACATCGGTGGCCCTTCCATGTTGCGCTCTGCCGCCAAGAACGCCGCGAGCGTTACCGTCATCTCCGACCCGGCCGACTATGATGCCGTCCTGGCCGAGATGCGCGAGACCGGTGGCTGCACCACGCTTTCCACCCGTCGTCGCCTGCAGGTGAAGGTCTACCAGACCACCGCCGCCTACGACACGGCTATCTCCCGTTGGCTTGCCGCCCAGGCAAGCGACGTGGCGGACACCTCTGCCAAGCTCGAGATCTCGCTGGAAAAGGTCGACGACCTGCGCTATGGCGAGAACCCGCAGCAGAAGGCCACGGTCTATCGCTTTGCCGAGGGCTGCGAGAACACCGCGAGCTCTCAGTTCCCGCTCGTGGGCTCCGAGCAGATCCAGGGCAAGCCGCTCAGCTACAACAACTATCTGGATGCCGATGCCGCTTGGAACCTGGTCCGCGAGTTCGACGAGCCGGCCTGCGTGATCCTTAAGCATCAGAACCCCTGCGGTTCCGCCGTTGCCGAGGACATCACGGCTGCCTACGACCGTGCCTTTGCCTGCGATCCCAAGAGCGCCTTTGGTGGCATCATCGCCTGCAACCGCGAGGTCCCCTTTGAGCTGGTTGAGCACTTCGCCGACCAGAACAAGCAATTCGTCGAGGTCATCATCGCCCCGAGCTATACCGCCGAGGCGCTCGAGCGCATGGCCAAGCGCCCCAACCTGCGCGTGCTGGCTACCGGCGGCGTGGACCACGGTGCCCATGTGGAGCTGCGCTCCATCGACGGCGGCATGCTGGTGCAGGAAGTCGACCACGTGACCGAGGACCCCGCGACCTTTACGTTCCCCACCGACCGCAAGCCCACCGACGCCGAGATGGCCGAGCTCGAGTTTGCCTGGAAGGTCTGCAAGGGCGTCAAGTCCAACGCCATCCTGGTCTCCAAGGGTAAGGCCGGCATTGGCATGGGCCCCGGTCAGCCCAACCGCGTGGATTCCGCGTTGCTGGCCTGCGAGCGTGCTGAGGACTTCTGCGAACGCGAGGGCGTGGAGAAGGGCGGCTTTGCCTGCGCAAGCGACGCGTTCTTCCCGTTCCGCGACAACGTCGACGTGCTTGCCGCGCACGGCGTGACCTGCATCATTCAGCCCGGCGGCTCCAAGCGCGACGACGAGAGCATCCAGGCCTGCAACGAGCACGATATTGCTATGGTCTTCACGGGCGCTCGCCACTTCCGCCATTAAGTAGGGAGGTGGCGCTGCGGCTTGCCCAACCACCGCACCTTGCCGCTCATTCGTCGCTCGCGTACCCAAGTACGCGTCGCTCCTCTTTCACGGCAATCTGCGGCACCTGGGCAACCCTCGCCGACCTGTTAGGTTGACTGGGGAGGATGGGATGTTATCTCGTCCCTTGGACCGCCTCGCTTCTAAAATAATCTCTGCAAAAGACGGCCGCTCCGTTTGGAGGGCCGTCTTTTTGGTATAAGAGGACGGAATGACTAACACGAAAGGTATGACCATGCCCCAGATTGATGATGCCGAGCTGTTTGGCAATGCCGAGGATCAGCGTGCGTACGAGGACTTTTGCGCCAATCAGGAGGCGGTCGAGAAGTTTACGCTCGACAAGCCCGCGCTTGTCTGCCGTTGGCGCATGTCCAACAAAAAGGTGCCCATGCTCAACCGTCACATCCGCGCGCTGTCCGAGCGCTTGGTGCAGGGCGAGCCGCTTACCCACAACATGCTCAGCTGGGCCAAGCAGCACGTTGAGTGGTCACTTGCCGAGGGCGATTACACTGCGCGCGACGGCGTACTCATGCTGGTGATCGACATCAACGGCAACGCTGCCATGACGGTGGGGGAGTACGAGCCGCTAGCCGATACGTCGGCCAAGGCGCTGCGTGCCCGTTCTGCCGAGGCCCGCTCCGAGGCCGACGAGACCGGCGTGGCGCCCGAGCTGCTCGCTGCCGTCAACGACGGTGAGCTTGCCTTTGTGGCGCCGGCAGACGAGTGCCTGTGCGGCACGGCGACGCTCATTGAGCAGCTGGCCCAGACCAAGGGCATCTCGGTCGCGCGCGTGGACATTCCCGCGCAGCTCAAGGGTGCCCTGTTCCTGGTGAGCGATGAGCATGGCGTGGTTCCCGCCGTCGACGCGGACGCTGCCGAGTCCGATACCGCGACGGTCGCCTTCTTTGCCGACGGCTACGAAAAGCTCCGTGCCCGCCGCTAAATGATTTTTCTGGGACGGGGATTTTATAATCATTTGATCCCCGCGCCCGCTGCGAGTGAGGGCGAGTCGAACGCTTTCGTTCGCGAACAGTTCTGTCACCTTGCCGCCGTGCGAGCCGTGTACCGGCGGTTTCGCGGCAATAATGGCTGTAAGACAACAAGAGGGGGAGCGGAATCCATGGCGCTGATCTATATCGTTGAGGACGACGAGCCCATTCGCCGCGAGCTTGCCGACATCCTTGTCCGTGCAGGTTTTGAGGTCGAGGCCTGCGAATTGTTCGAGCACGTCTCGCGCGATATTCTTGCTGCCGCGCCCGACCTGGTACTGCTCGACCTCACGCTTCCCGTCAAAGACGGCCAGCATATCTGCCACGAAGTCCGCCGCGAATCCGAGGTCCCCATCATCGTCCTCACGTCGCGCACGACCGAGATCGACGAGGTCATGGCCATGACACTCGGCGCGGACGACTTTATCTCCAAGCCCTATAGCGCACGTGTGCTCGTGGCACGCATCAACGCGCTGCTGCGCCGCACCACGTCGGCAGGTGAGCGCAGCACCATGGTCCACAAGGGGCTGGAGCTCGACCTTGCCCGCTCCACGGTTACCAATACGACAACCGGCGACAGTACCGAGCTCACCAAAAACGAACTGCGCATTCTCTCGCTGCTCTTGGGCCGCGCGGGCAAGATCGTCTCGCGCTCGGCCATCATGCAGGACCTGTGGGATTCCGATGCCTTCGTGGACGACAACACGCTCACCGTCAACATCAACCGCCTGCGTGCGACGCTCGACAAGATCGGCATCAAGGGATACCTCACCACGCACCGCGGCCAAGGCTATTCGGTTTAGGACCCGGCCATGTCGTTTGGCAAGTTCTTTAAAGACGCGTTGCTGCCCGTCGTCGTGTGGACGTGTGGCGTGTTGCTGAGCTGCTTTGTGCTGACGGTCGCCGGCGCACCCGTTTCTATCGTGGTCGTGGCGGTCGGCGTATCCTTTATCTTTGGCATGCTCGGCATCGTGATCGAGTACGCGCGCCGTCGTCGATTTTTGCACCAGCTGGAGCGCGCGGCCGAGGAGCTGGAAAGCCCTGCGTGGGTGCAGGAGATGTTGCAGTGTCCGACCTATGCCGAGGGCGAGCTCGAATACGAAGTCCTGCGCCGCGTGGGCAAGGCGGCTTGCGATGAGGTAGCGGAAGGGCGACGTCAAACCGACGACTATCGCGACTATATCGAAAGCTGGGTCCACGAGGCCAAGTTGCCCCTGGCGGCGGCCCATCTGATTCTTGAAAACCTAGACGGCAGCGAAGACGACCTGTCGCGCGTGGATGACCTGGGTCGCGAGTTGGCTCGCGTGGAACGCTATATCGACCAGGCGCTGTACTACGCGCGCTCGGAAGTCGTGGAGCGCGACTACCTGATTCGCCGCTGGGACCTTAAGACCTTGGTGACGGGTGCGATTAAGGCCAACGCGCGCGAACTCATTGCGGCGCACGTGGCTCCGGTGTGCGAGAACCTCGACTTCGAGGTCTTTACCGACGAAAAATGGCTCGAGTTTATCCTGGGCCAGCTCATTCAGAACAGCATTAAATATGCGCGCGAGGACGGCGCGAAGATCGTGTTTTCGGGCGCGTTACTGGACGAGGGCCTGGCGAGCGAGCGCATCGAGCTCACCGTTGCGGACAACGGCTGCGGCGTGTGTGCGGCAGACCTGCCACGCGTGTTCGAGAAGGGCTTTACCGGCGACAACGGCCGCACCACCAAGCGCGCAACGGGCATCGGCCTCTACCTGGTGGCGCGCCTATGCTCCAAGATGGGCATCGACGTCACGGCGGCATCCGACTCCGGCGAAGGCTTTGTCGTAACGTTCGCCTTCTCGACGAACAAGTTCCAATACTTTGAGTAGCCGGGCCGTCTTGCGCTGCGGACGGCTATGTTCCCGAACGTGAACTTAGCTAAGGCAACTGGCGTTATGTTCCCGAACGTGAACATAACTATGAGGCTCAAATGGATCTCCCAAAACAAAAACGTGCAGCCCAAACAAAACGTGCCGCCCCAAACGGGGCGGCACGCCATCTTTTATCAGCCAACTCGCTGAAGTAAGGCTGCGAAGGCCGCGAGGCCGGGAGGGGTTTCCTAAGGGCACATCCCGCAGCCGCAACGCGGCGAGGACGTGCCCGTGGAAACCCCGCAGGCCCCGCGGCCGGTGGGAGCAACGCTACTTTACGACCAAAATGTCGCAGTCGGTATTGCGCAGCAGGAACGTCGAAATCGAACCCAGAAGCGCATACTTGATCGAGGACAGGCCGCGAGCGCCGCAGAGCACCAGGTCGGGCTTGACCACGTCGAGCATCTCGTCTTTGAGCGTCTCGCGAATACGACCGGCGCGTATCATGACCTCGACCTCGGGAATATCGGGATTGGCCTTGGCCTCTTCGAGCTGCTTTTCGATGGAGTTCTTAAAGGCCTCCTCCAGACCGTTGACCAAATCGACCGGATAGGAGCCGGCGCTCTCGAGCGCCGTGGAATCGATAACGTGGCCGATAATCAGCTTGGCGCCGTTGTTCGCGGCGACCTTGATGGCGCGTGCGAGCACAAAATCCTGCTGCTCAGTACCGTCGAGTGAAACAAATACCTTGGTGTAACCCTCGTTCATGGTTTCCTCCTTGGTCTATCGCACGGGCGCGGGGCTCGTGCGTCGGGCGGGCGCGGGTGCGTTGACCGCCGGACACTTTATCTTGTTGCAGTTATACCCAAGGATTTCGGTTTAACTGCTCGCAATTCTGTGAACGGGCGAGTTTTTTGGTAAGGGTAGGCGCGGTCGCACCGCCAACGGTTGATAATGGGACATCGCCCGCATCGTCCGCAGAACATCTACCGGCGGGTGTCTAACGAGGGGGTCCCTTTGGATATTATCGAGCTTCTAAAATCTGCCTTCATGGGCCTGGTCGAGGGCATCACCGAATGGCTGCCCGTTTCGTCGACGGGCCACATGATCTTGGTGGACGAGTTCGTCAAGATGAACGTGAGCGAGACGTTCTGGAATATGTTCCTGGTCGTGATTCAGCTCGGCGCCATTCTGGCCGTCTGCGTGCTGTTTTTCCACGAGCTCAACCCGTTCTCGCCCAGCAAGGGCAAGGAGGGCCGTCGCGACACCTGGGTGCTGTGGGGCAAGATTGTGCTCGGTTGCATTCCTGCGGCGGCGATCGGCCTGCCGCTCAACGACTGGATGGAGGAGCATTTCTACAACGCTCCCGTCGTGGCGCTGGCGCTCATTGTGTACGGCGTGCTGTTTATCGTGATCGAGAACTGGCGCGCGAGCAAGCGCGAGGAAATGGCCGTTGCCGGTTCGTTTGGTTCGCGTGCTGTGGTGTCGGGTGGACGTCCCGCCGGTGCGCACTTTGCGGCGCCCCCCACGGCTACCGCTGAGGATGAGGACGATGACGAGAATCTGGACTTTGGTTCCATCGCCACGCTCGAGGACCTCAGCTGGAAGACTGCGCTGGGTATCGGCTGCTTCCAGGTGCTTTCGCTGGTGCCTGGTACGTCTCGCTCCGGTTCTACCATCATCGGCGGCCTGCTTTTGGGCTGCACGCGCTCGGTGGCGTCTAAGTTTACGTTCTTCCTGGCTATTCCCGTTATGTTTGGCGCGAGTGCGCTCAAGCTGGTCAAGTACTTCATCAAGGGCGGCACGTTCGGCACCAACGAGATCGCCATCTTGGGCGTGGGCTGCGTTGTGGCCTTTGTGGTTTCGCTCATCGCCATCAAGTGGCTCATGGGCTTCGTCCGCCGTCACGACTTCAAGTGCTTCGGAGTCTACCGCATCATCCTGGGCATCGTAGTGCTCGCATACTTCTTCGTTCTGGAGCCGATGCTCGGCCTCTAACTTAGTCGACGCTGCGCGGCGGCCAGAGCGACAACTTGTCATTCAACGAGGGCGGCATGACCAAAAGGTCTATGCTGCCCTCTTTTTTGGGCGATGGGGTGGGCCTGACGGTGGCGCACGGAGTCGTGGTGTGATTTGCGTCGGTGTCCGCGCGACTCGGTATACTGGTACGGCTCAAACTATGGCGCTGCCCGCAGGCGCGCCGTTCGTCAGATGAGGAGTCGCCCATGACCCAGCCCTTGCCCTGGGAAAAGAACGCCGCGGTACCCGTGCCGCCTGTGCCGGAACCCGTGCCGCTCGATGCATATGCCGCCCCTGCTGCGCCGGAGCCCGAGCTCGTTCCGCTCGACATCTACGACGCTCCCGCGCCGGCACCCAAGCCGCTCGTCGACATCGACAGCCTTAATCCCGCCCAGCGCGAGGCGGTACTCACCACCGAGGGTCCGTTGCTGGTGCTCGCCGGCGCCGGTTCGGGTAAGACCCGCGTCTTGACCTTCCGTATCGCACATATGCTCGGCGACCTGGGCGTTAAGCCTTGGCAGGTTCTTGCCATCACGTTTACCAACAAGGCCGCGGCCGAGATGCGCGAGCGTTTGGCAGCGCTCATCCCCAGTGGCACCCGCGGCATGTGGGTGTGCACCTTCCACGCCATGTGCGTGCGCATGCTGCGCGAGGACGCCGACCTGCTGGGCTACACCGGTCAGTTCACCATCTACGATGATGACGACTCAAAGCGCATGGTGCGCGACATTATGCAGGCACTTGGCATCGAGCAAAAGCAGTTCCCCATCAACATGATCCGCAGCAAGATCAGCTCGGCCAAAAACGCCATGATCGGGCCCGAGGACATGCTCAAGTCCGCCGATAGCCCCAACGACAAAAAGGCCGCGCAGGTCTACTTGGAGCTGGAGCGCCGCCTGCGCGCCGCCAACGCAATGGACTTCGACGACCTGCTCGTGCGCACGCTCGAGCTGCTGCGCACCCGCCCTGAGGTACTCGACAAGTACCAAGAGCGCTTCCGCTACGTTAGCGTTGACGAGTATCAGGACACCAACCACGTCCAGTACGAGATCGCCAACCTGCTGGCCGCCAAGTACCAAAACCTCATGGTCGTAGGCGACGATGACCAGTCCATTTATAGCTGGCGCGGCGCCGACATCACCAACATCCTGGACTTTGAGAAGGACTTTAAAAACTGCAAGACCGTCAAGCTGGAGCAGAACTATCGTTCCACGGGTCACATCCTGAGCGCCGCCAATGCCGTGGTGCGCCACAACTCGCAGCGCAAGGACAAGCGCCTGTTTACGGCCGAGGGCGACGGCGAGAAGATCCAGGCCTTCCAGGCAAGCGATGAGCGCGACGAGGGCCGCTGGATTGCCGGCGAGATCGAAAAGCTGCACTCCAAGGGCACGAGTTACGACGATATTGCCGTGTTCTACCGCACCAACGCCCAGTCGCGTATCCTCGAAGATATGTTCCTGCGCGCGGGCGTGCCCTACAAGATCGTGGGCGGCACGCGATTCTTCGACCGTGCCGAGATCCGCGACGTCATGGCCTACCTCAAGATGATCGTGAACCCGGCAGACGAGATGAGCGTCAAGCGCGTCATCAACACGCCGCGCCGCGGTATCGGCTCCACCTCGATTCAAAAGATTGAGCAGCTGGCGCGCGACAACCGTTGCTCGTTCTTCCAGGCTTGCGAGATCGCGTGCGCCGAAACCGGCATGTTTAGCGCCAAGGTGCGCAATGGCCTGTCGAGCTTTGTGTCGCTGGTGCGCGAGGGTCGCCGCATGGACGGCGAGCTCAAGGACGTTGTCGAGATGATTGTCGATAAGACGGGCCTGCTGCAGGCGTTTCGCGCCGAGGGCACCATGGAGTCCGAGAGCCGTGCCGAGAACATCCAGGAATTCCTGGGCGTCGCCGCCGAATTTGAGGAGACGCACGAGGATATCGAGGGTACGCTCGAGAGCTTGGAAGAGCTGCGCGCGGCCGGTGTTGCCGATGTGCCTGCCGGTGCCGAGCCCGAGCCCGTCGTGGTGAGCGCGCCCGCGCCCGAACCGGGGCCGTCCGCCTCGGCATCCTCGTTTGAGGCACTCGTCGGCGCCCGTGACGCCGCGGGCTCTAATCCGCTCGATAGCTTGGCCGCTCCGGCGCTGTCTCCGCAGGATGCCCTGGCCGCCGCCATCGCGGGCAACGCGTATGCCGCGCCGACGGAGATGCCGGCGGGGGCCATGCATGCCGACGAGATCGAGCGCACCTACGGCCCGCTCACCTGCAAGGCGCTGCCGGCACTCATGGAGTGGCTGGCCCTGCGCTCCGACTTGGATTCCCTGGCCGGCGAGACGCATGCCATTACCATGATGACCATCCACTCCGCCAAGGGCCTGGAGTTCCCGGCGGTGTTCGTGGCCGGCATGGAGGAGGGTATCTTCCCGCACGTGCACGACTTTGGCGGCAGCGATGACCCGGGCAAGCTCGAGGAGGAGCGTCGCCTGGCCTACGTTGCCATCACGCGTGCCCGTAAGCGCCTGTTCCTGACCTATGCGGCCACGCGTCGCACCTACGGCTCGACCTCTGCCAACCCGCGCTCTCGTTTCCTCAACGAGATTCCGTTTGAGGATATCGAGTTTAGCGGTATCGGTTCTGCCGGTTTTGAGGGCACGGGCTGGGAGAAGCGCGGCGACCGTCACGGCACCTTTGGCTCGGGCATGGGCTCGGATATGTATGGCGGCAAGGTGTTCGGTTCGCATACGCGCTCGACCGGCGGTTCCGGTTCGCGCGGCGGATCGAGCTTCGACGATTTCTTTGGTGGCAGCACCTATGGCACCGAGCGCCATCGCGGGGTTTCGCCCGACGCCGGCCGTGTTGCCTCGACCTTTGGTTCGGGCGCGCCGCGAGCTAAAAAGCCGTCGTCCAAGGTGTCGCCGACGGTGGAGCGCAAGGTCGATCGCGCCAGCGCGTCGCAGGACTTTGCCGCGGGCGATACCGTGAGCCACAAGACCTTTGGCACCGGTACCGTGATCTCGGTCGCCGGAGACATGATCGAGGTCCAGTTCGAAAAAACCGGCCAGACCAAAAAGCTGATGAAAGGTTTTGCACCGATCGTCAAGCTGTCGTGATCCCGGCGGCCCCGGACAGGCGCCATGGACAACGTTGCTTGCGAACGTCGCTTTGCTCGTTCGCTTTTTGGTCTGGAGAGCCGGGTGGGCTGATAAATAGATGTGAGTAGGGGCTCTCCCGTTTGATGAGCGGGGGAGCCCCTTGTTGCGTTTTGGTTGTTGGTGCGACCTAGAGGTGGCTGATGATCAATTCCATCTTGCCTTCGAGGTCGATGGAGCTGACGGTGCTCGGGGCTAGCAGGTGGCTTCCCTTGTGGACGGGGTCGCCGCAGACGGTGCCTTCGCCGTCGATGACCGACAGACACATGAAGGGCCAGTGCTGGTCGAGGGTCTTGCTGCCGTTGACGCGCACGCGATCGACGGTGTAGCAGGGGTTGGACTCGAGTTCGGTCACGCCGTCGACTTCGGGCGCGGTCACGGTGCCGTCGGTCGGGGCCTGAGAATCAAAGTCGATGCAGTCGAGACTCTGCTCAATGTGCAGGGGACGCAGTTTGCCGTCGGTGCCGGGACGGTCGTAGTCGTACAGGCGATACGTCACGTCGCTCGACTGCTGCGTCTCCAAAATGAGCGTGCCGGTCTTGATGGCGTGGACGGTACCGGAATCAATCTGGAAAAAGTCGCCCTTGTGAATCGGCAGCACGTTGAGCATGTCGTCCCAGCGGCCGTCCTCGATCATACGCGCGGCCTCGGCGCGGTCGTGCGCGCGCTGTCCGACGATGATCGTGGCGCCGGGCTCGCAGTCCAGCACATACCAGCACTCGGTTTTGCCCAGGCTGCCGTTCTCGTGCTCGGCGGCGTACTCGTCGTTGGGATGGATCTGGATCGAAAGGTCGTCCTTGGCGTCCAGAATCTTAATGAGCAGCGGGAACCCCTTGCCCTCGCAGTTGCCAAAGAGCTCGCGGTGCTCGGCCCACAGCCATGACAGCGTGTGACCGGCGTACGGGCCCTCAGCGATCTGGCAGTCGCCGTTGGGGTGTGCCGAGATGGCCCAGCACTCACCGATGGGACCCTCGGGAATGTCATAACCAAATACGGTTTCGAGCTGGCGGCCGCCCCAGATCTTCTCGTGGAAAATCGGCGTGAGTTTAATCAAATCGGACATGTGAATACTCCCATAAGGTTGTGCGGGTGCCGCGTAAGACAGCTCAAAACGAGCACCCACCGGATTACAAAACTAGGCCAGCGTTACGTTGTGCAGCTCAAAGCGGTCGCCTACGTTGTGCGAGATAGAATATTCAAACGCGGTGCCGCTATCCAAGAAGCCAATCTGGTTGAGTTCGAGCAGGGGAGAGCCGGGTTTGGTATCCAGGCGCTCAGCCTCTTCCTCAGGTGCCGCGACGGCGCGAATGGTGCGGTGGAAACTCGAGATCTTGAGTCCGCACTGCTCGCGGATGAAGCTGTAGACCGACGCGTACAGGTCTTTTTCTTAAGACCCGGAATCAGCTCGAGTGGCATATAGGTGTACTCGATAACGATGGGCTGACCATCGACCTCGCGTACGCGCACGATGTGATAGGCAAAGTCGTCTTCGGCCATTCCCAGCTGGGTCGCAACCTCTGCCGGCGGATTGACGATCGAGAAATCGTAGACCACCGAGGTCACTTTCTCCCCGCGATGCTCGTACGAAAAGCCCTGGGAGCGATCGTTCTTGCCCTGGAAAAACGCCTGGCCGGGAAGCCCCGCCGTGTCCTTAACGTAGGTGCCCGATCCGCGCCGGCTGGTAACAAGACCTTCATCGGTAATCTGCTCAATAGCTCGTTTGACGGTGATTTTGGAAACGCTATAGAGCTCGCAGAACTCAACGACGGTGGGCAGCTTGTCGCCCGGCTTTAGAGCGCCGTCCTCGATGCTTCGACGGATATCTGCAGCTATTGCCTCGTATTTGGGAATCATGGAACCTCCTTTCCGGCTTGATTGAGTACAAACGAAAGTATAGTCCACGCCTAAGCATCCCTATTGCGTTTTGAAAAGTTCGAGAAAGATATAATCAAAAAACGCTTTTCTATATTAACTAGAGCGCTCTAAATGAATATGCATTCGAATAATGTGGTATTGAGCAAATTGATCGGCTCGAAGATGGGGTTGGGCCGTTTTGCCGCCCAGCGAACCGAATCTCATGCCTTGCGTTTTCCCAGATAAAACCTGCCAAAACAAACCTGTCCCTTTTTGACAGGTTTTTGCCTGGGGAGCGGTACCATACAGGCAATGTTTAAACGAGAAAGGTGGGCTCCCATGGAACCTAAGCAGTACTACATCGGCATCGACGTTGGCGGCACTTCGGTTAAGGAAGGCCTGTTCGACGAGGACGGCAACCTGCTTGCCAAGGCCAGCGTGCCCACGCCTCCTATCGTTGACGCCGCGGGCTTTGCCGCGGTGACCGAGGCTATCGATCAGGTGATCGCCAAGGCACAGATTCCGCGCGCCTTTGTGGCGGGCATTGGTCTGGCCGTTCCGTGCCCCATCCCGGCTTCGGGCGATGCCAAGGTCAAGGCCAACATTGCTATCAACCTGCCTGAACTGAGGATTGCCATCCAGGAGCACTGCCCCGACGCGGTCGTTAAGTACGAAAACGATGCCAACGCCGCTGCCATGGGCGAGGCCTGGCTCGGCTCTGCCAAGGGCGTACAGAACGTGGTGATGGTCACCATCGGTACCGGCGTGGGCGGTGGCGTTATCGTTAACGGCGACGTGGTATCGGGCGTTGTGGGTGCCGGCGGCGAGATTGGCCACATGTGCCTGAACCCCGAAGAGGAGCGCACCTGCGGCTGTGGCGGCCATGGCCATCTGGAGCAGTATTCCAGCGCCACCGGCGTGGTGAGTAACTACCTTGCCGAGTGCAAGAAGGCGGGCGTCGAGCCCATCGAGCTCACCGGGCCTTCTGATTCCAAGGACGTGTTCCAGGCCTGCCGCGAGGGTGACAAGCTCGCGCTGGCAGCTGCCGATACCATGGCCGACTATCTCGGCCGCGCCCTGGCGCTTATTGCCAACGTGGTCGATCCCGAGATGTTCCTGATCGGCGGCGGTGCTTCCGCTTCGGCCGATGTCTACCTCGACAAGGTCCGCGAGCACTTTAAGCAGTACGCGCTCTCCGCCTCGCGCGAGACGCCCATTAAGGTCGCTTCGCTCGGCAACGACGCCGGCATCATCGGTGCCGCTTACGTAGCCCTGCGCGCCGCCGGTAAATAGCTGGTGGGGGGCAGGTGGTGAAAGGGGGACAGGCTTCGTCCCTGACCTCGCCTCAGCGCTTGCCCCAAATTGTGCCGCGACCCTTCCGTCTCATAAGGTTCGGCGTCAGCGTGCTACCATAGCTACGTCCAAGTACACATATCAAGTGGAGGATATCCATGGCAAACGTTCTTGTCTTTGGTCACCAGAACCCCGATAACGACGCCATCATGAGCGCCGTCGTCCTGTCCCAGCTGCTCAACCAGGTTGAGTATGCCGGCAACACCTACGAGGCCTGCGCCCTTGGTCAGCTTCCGGCCGAGTCCGCCAAGCTGCTTGCCGACGCCGGCATTGCCGAGCCCCGCGTGATCGAGTCCGTCGAGGCCGGCCAGCTCGTCGTCCTCACCGACCACAACGAGTCCGCCCAGTCTGTCGCCGGCCTTAAGGACGCCACGGTCTTTGGCGTCGTCGATCATCACCGCATCGGCGATTTCGAGACCGCCGGCCCGCTGCGCTACATCTGCCTGCCCTGGGGTTCCAGCTGCACCATCGTCACCAAGCTCGCCGGCGTGCTCGGCGTTGAGCTTTCCGACGTCCAGGCCAAGCTGCTGCTCTCGGCCATGATGACCGACACGCTCATGCTCAAGAGTCCCACCACCACCGATGTCGACCGCGCTGTCGCCGCCAAGCTCGGCGAGCAGGTGGGTGTCGACCCGGTCAAGTTTGGCATGGAGGTCTTCCTCACCCGTCCGTCCGGCTCCTTCACCGCAGCCGAGATGGTCGGCAACGACATCAAGATGTTCGAGCCCGCCGGCAAGAAGCTGCTCATCGGCCAGTACGAGACCGTCGACAAGAGTCGTGCGCTCGGCATGATCGACGAGATTCGCGAGGCCATGCGTGCCTACGCCGCCGAGAAGGGTGCCGATGGCATTGTCCTGTGCATCACCGACATCATGGAGGAG
The DNA here is from genome assembly GCA_905208535.1 of uncultured Collinsella sp. GTDB lineage: Bacteria > Actinomycetota > Coriobacteriia > Coriobacteriales > Coriobacteriaceae > Collinsella. Next base: position 45,428 of record CAJLPI010000018.1, read on the forward strand.
GGCTCGCAGGTCCTGCTCGAGGGCGAGACCGAGGCCGCTCAGAAGGGCCTGGGCATTGCCGACGAGCACGACGGCGTCTGGATGCCGGGTGTCCTCTCCCGTAAGAAGCAGGTCGCTGCCCCCATCATGGCCGCCTGCTAGGTTTAGTTGACCAAACGCCACGACCGGATCGCGGACGTCCCGCGCTCCGGTCGTTTTTTGTGCACGGCGCCGCGTCGTCTCTTGGACAGGCGTGCCCGTGCCGTTGAGCAAATAATGTTCAACCTGTGGTTCCGCTTTTCGGCCACGCCTGCGTGCTTGTCGTGCAGGGTAGGCTAGATGCAAGCGTAATACGTTAGAGCGCGGCGCCGCCATCTGGGCGGGCCGTGCTTTTTTAAGACGGGAGCTTTCCCGTGAAAGGAGCCGCCCATGGCAGCAACTGAGCAGCTGTTCAATGTTCGTGAGCGCAAGCGCTTTGAACGTCACGACATCTGGGAGCGCATTGCCGAGAACGGCACCATTTCTGCCGCCGTCATGGTGATCGCCGCTATCGCCGCCGTCATCTGCGCCAATACCGATGCCTACGAGGCCATCCATCACTTTTTGGAGACCCCGCTGTATATGGGTCTGGGCAACCTTACGGCTGGTCTCACCGTTGAGCTTTTCGTCAACGACTTCCTCATGGCGATTTTCTTTTTGTTGGTGGGCATTGAGCTTAAGTACGAGATGACGGTCGGCGAGCTCAAGAATCCGCGTCAGGCCATGCTTCCCATGCTGGCGGCCGTGGGCGGTGTCGTCGTTCCCGCCTGCATCTACCTGATCTTTAACCATGCCGGTGCCCGTAACGGTTGGGCCATCCCCATGGCAACCGATATTGCCTTTGCGCTGGGCGTGCTGTCGCTTTTGGGCAATCGCGTGCCCAACGGCGTGCGCGTGTTCTTCTCGACGCTCGCCATCGCCGACGACCTGATCTCCATCGCCGCCATCGCCATTTTCTACGGTCAGAGCCCCAATCCGTTTTGGTTGGGCGCCGCCGCACTTGTGACCTGCGCGCTCGTGTGGCTCAACAAGACGCAGCATTACCGCCTTGCCCCGTATTCGGTACTGGGTCTGCTGTTGTGGTTCTGCATGTTCAAGAGCGGCGTACATGCCACGCTTGCTGGCGTCATCCTGGCCTTCACCATTCCGGCCAAGTGCGGCGTCAAGCTCGATAGTCTCACCGATTGGCTGGGCGAGTGCCTGCCGCTGCTCGATGACCGCTACGACGACGAGGCACACATCCTGGGCCAGCATGACTTTACCGTCTCGACTACCAAGGTCGAGCGCGTCATGCACCGCGTGACCCCGCCGCTTATCCGCATGGAGCGTCTGATCTCCACGCCGGTCAACTTTGTGATCCTGCCGATCTTTGCGTTCGTAAACGCTCAGGTTCGTTTAGTGGGCGTGGACATGAGCACGCTGCTCACCGATCCGGTGACGCTCGGCGTGTACTTTGGCATGCTGCTGGGCAAGCCGATCGGCATCTTTGGTATGACGTTTGCCCTGGTTAAGCTTAAGGCCTGCGAGCTGCCGCACAATGTCAACTGGCACATGATTGCCGGCGTGGGCATTCTGGGCGGTATCGGCTTTACCATGTCGATTCTCATCAGCGGCCTTGCCTTCCCGACGGCCCAGTTTGAGGTTCTTGCAGCCAAGGCCGCTATTCTCGCCGGTTCGGTCACCGCAGCCGTGCTCGGCATGATCTACATGAGCGTGGTCTGCAAGCATCCCTCGCCCAAAGACGAGTAAGAGCGCGAAAACCGGCTCCAGAACCGATTCGGGCGCGTCCAAAATGCGGATTCTGGCGGTGCTTGCCGCCTGCCAGACACGCCAGTGGTCAAAAAACGCCGTTTGTGAGTACTGTCACAAACGGCGTATCATTTTAGGTGCGGAAAATAATGAACAAAGTTATAAGAACTGTACGTTAATGAGTGACCATCGACTTCCAATTTGGCGCTAGCTGACGGTGATTAGGAAGTTTCAAGGTGGCGCGCGCAGACGTGGTGTAAGAGCGTCCCGAGGTCCGTCGCTGCAAGTCC
>CAJLPI010000019.1:0-37946 GCA_905208535.1 uncultured Collinsella sp.
GCTTTGTAAAGCCGTTTGTCTCCACCCGCGTAGCGGGTGGTTTAAAGCTGGCCGCCGCGCGGCCAGCAGACTAAAGTCTAGAAATAAAAAGCCCGCCGGTCAAATGATCGGCGGGCCAAAGAAAGGAGGACCTAGTTAATAAATGCTAGACAATGGCATGTTTCCAGCTAGAAAACGTCCTTGGCAAGTACCTTTGAGTCATTGGGAACCTGACGGATTTCGATAACCACGCCATCGTTCACAAGCTCTTGGATATGCTCGGCATCGGTTTCGGTCGCAAAGATCGCGGGGGTCGGATGAAGCGTGGTCTCGGGAGACTTTCGAGTTCCGCCCAGATTGATCTCCTTGATGTCTTTGCAACCCTTAGCAAGGCGATAGGCATCCTCGATCGTCTCGACAATGATAAACAGCGAATACTTGTCGGTGACGCCGCTGTTGAGCGCCTCGATAGCAGCGTTTACGTCTTTTATGACGAGCTTCACGCCGTTGGGACGAGCTAGCCTCAATGCGGCTTTTCTCATGTCGTCTTTTGCCACGGCGTCGCTGGCACACAGGATGCAATCGACATCCAGCGCATGTGTCCAAGACATGGCGACCTGGCCGTGAATCAATCGGTAATCAACTCTCGTAAGCTTAATCATCGTAATCATCTCCGCACGTAATAAAGGTAATGACAGGCGTGGCCCTTAGCTAGGGCTCGAACCAGAACTAACTAGAACTCTTCTTCTTCGACATCGGCAAGCATGTCCGCCGCCTCACAAAGCATGATAAACGAACGTGATCCCTCGACCGCAGCTTTGGCCTTGTCCGCATCCAGGGAGTCCAGCTGTGTAGCCATTTCCACCAGCAGCGGCAAGTTCATTCCGGTGATCAACGTAAACGATCCGGCGGTCTGCCTCTGAATGAATTCGTTGTTTACAGAGCCGCCAAAGATGTCAGTCACGACAAACCAAGAGTCGGCAGGGTCCTTCGACTCCATCCAAGCATCGATAAGCGCTGCGACATCCCTCGTGTCGTCATCGACATAGGCGCACAGACACTCGATTCGGTCGTTGGCGCCCATCAGGATCTCGAGAGAGCTCTTCATACCTTGGGCGAGATAACCATGACTCGCTAGCAATATCTTATTCATAGTTCTCCAATATCAATAAGACGTACTATATTGTCATAACAAAGTATATAAGCAATTTCCTTTTTGCGGTGCGTTAATTCTCTAATTCCGCGAACGGTAACAATTGGTCGGTAAAACGGCCGCTCCTTTTACAGACCGGCCGCCCTTGCTTACAGATAGAACTTCAGTCGCTCGGTGCAGTACACCTGACGGGAGATGAAAAGCGGCTCGCCGCTTGGAGCATAACGTCTATCGACAAACAGAAGCAGCGGAGAGTCCAGCTCCACGTTAAGGTATGCCGCCTCGAGCTCGCTCGCATAGCAGACCTCGAGCGTACGCGTGTTGGGGCCCATCTTGATCCCCTGGCGATCGAGTACCGCCATCAGCGAATCCTCGAGGGATTCATGCTCCAAAAAAGAAAGCGCAGCGGAATAGCTATTGGTTTCCAGCATCGTGGGCTTGTCATCCACAAGGCGCAGACGACGACTACGCAATACCTTTTGGGTATCGTCTACGCCCAGGAACTTCGCGTCTCGCAGGCTTGGGAAGTCCCAGCCCATTGCGAGAACCCTGGTAGATGCCTGTTTTCCCGCAAGCTGGCACGAATGGGTAAAGCTCTCACGGTCGTCCGCGGCATACATCTGTGTGTCCGACGAAACGAACGTGCCCTTGCCGCGGGCCCTCTCAACAAGCCCAGCATCTTCCATTTCCTTGATTGCCGAGCGCACAGTAATTCGGCTCACGCCAAATTGCTCAATGAGTTCCGTCTCAGTAGGGAGCTTATCTCCCGGGCGGTACGTGCCGTTGGCAATCAAATCAGAAAGTGCGCGAACGATCTGCTTGTACAGGGGAATAACGCTATTTGCTTCAACCATATCAACCATACCTTTGCAAGGAATCGGCAGTTTATAGATAGATGACTTATATTGTATTAGAACTTTTAAGCGTTCCATACTATTTCCAGCATGTTTCGGCCATCGGGGGTTATTTCATTTAAACGGGGATAGCGCCCGCTCGCGACATGTGCCGCCGAACCGACGTCGATGTCCCGGCTGGCAGTTGTCAGTTCGCCGCAGAGCCGCGGCCCCATATGGGTATACTCTCGAGGATTCGACTCGATTCGCCCCCGTTGGGGCGTCAAAGGAGACTGCATATGCCCACTACCTCAACTGACCCTCGCGCCGCTGCCGCCGCGCTACTGGCGCCCGGAACCACCTGCCACGGCTTTACCGTCGAGCGCTGCGAGACCGTGCCCGAGCTTGACGCAGACGCTTACGTGCTGCGCCACACCGCCTCGGGCGCTCGCCTGCTGTACCTGGCGTGCAACGACGAAAACAAGGCCTTTGCCATTGGCTTTAAGACGCCGCCAGCCGATTCCACCGGCGTGTTCCATATTCTTGAGCACTCGGTGCTGTGCGGATCGGCCAAGTTCCCCGTCAAGGAGCCGTTTGTCGATCTGATCAAGAGCTCCATGCAGACGTTCCTCAACGCCATGACCTACCCCGACAAGACCATCTACCCTGTTGCCACCACCAACGAGCAGGACCTGTACAACCTGATGGACGTGTACCTAGACGCAGTGTTCAACCCGGCTATCTATACCAAGCCGACCATTTTTGAGCAGGAGGGCTGGCACTACGAGCTGGACCTGCCGGAGGGCGTCGAGGGCGAGGACTGCGGCAGCTCCGCGAGCCTGCGCGAGGGCACGCTACGCTATAACGGCGTGGTGTTCAACGAGATGAAGGGCGCACTGTCCGACCCCATGAGCGTGCTGGACGATGCCGTCAACGCCGCGCTCTATCCCGACACCGCCTATGCGCACGAGAGCGGCGGCGACCCGCGCGCGATTCCTGAGCTCACCTACGAGCAGTTCCTGGACACGCACGCGCGCCACTACAATCCTTCCAACTCCTACATCACGCTCTATGGCGACCTGAACGTGGACCGCGCCCTGGCCTTTTTGGACGAGCGCTATCTGTCGCAGCCGAGTGCCGCGAGCCGCCGCATGGACGCAGCCGTTGCCGCCGGCGAGGACCCGTCCGCGCTGGCGCCCAATCCGCTGGGCGTGCAGGCGCCCGTGACCTGCGAGTATAAGCGCGTCGAGATGGCCACCACGCCCGAGAACGCCCTGGTGGGCCTGGGTCTTGTGCTGGGCAGCGCACTCGACCGCAAGCGCACGATCGCAGCGGATATCCTGTTCGAGGCGCTGCTGGGCTCCAACGAAGCGCCGGTTAAGAAGGCCATTCTGGCCGCCGGCCTGGGCGGCAACGTGGTGAGCTACACCGCGGCCGAGAGCCTGCAGCCCTACGAGCTCATCATGCTGCAAAACGCGCAGTCCGGCGTGGCGCGCGAGCTGCGCCGCGTGTTCCAGGACGCCTGCCGCGACCTATGCGAGCATGGCGTTCCGCGCGAGCGCCTGGAAGCCATCATCAGCAGCAACGAATACGACCTGCGCCAGCGCGACTACGGTATCGCCGACGGCGTGGCCATTGCGTGCGACGCGCTGAGCACCTGGCTCTACGATGACGACGCCGCGACGCTGGCGCTCAAGTACGGCCCGGTGTATGAGGAGCTGCGCGGCGACCTGGACGGCAGCTACTTTGAGGACCTGCTGCGCGAGCTGGTGCTGGAGAACGACCACATGGCACTGGTCGAGCTGGTGCCGGTGGACGCTGGTGCCGGCTCAGAGGGTGCCGAGGCCGCCGAGCTGGCAGCCAAGCGCGATGCCATGACCGATGCCGAGCTGGCCGACGTGGTCGAGCGCACGGCCGCGCTGCGTGCCGCGCAGGAGGCAGAAGACACGCCCGAGGCCAAGGCCACGCTGCCGCGCCTGCGCGTGTCCGACATTGGCGAGGCGCGCCCCGAGCCGCCGCTGGTCGTAGACACGACCGCGCCCATCCCCTGCCTGCGCCACGGCATCCCCACCAACCGCCTGGCCTACGCCATGCAGTATTTCGACCTGAGCTGCGTCGCGTTTGAGGACCTGCCCTATGTGACACTGCTCTGCCGCCTGCTTAAGCAGCTGCCCACGCGCGAGCACTCGGCCGAGGAACTCGACAACTTGCTTGCCGGCAAGCTGGGCTTTTTGAGCTTTACGACCGAGGTCATGACCCAGCCCGACGTGGACGGCGTGCGCCCCTACCTGCTGGTGAGCGCCGGCGCCCTGTCCGAGAAGATCGATGCGCTGGCAAGCCTGCCGCGCGAGGTGTGGTCGAGCACACTGCTGGCGGACGCCGACGCCGACCGCGTACGAGACGTGCTCACGCAGATTCGCATTGGGCTTGAGCAGGGCTTTATCAACAACGGCCACTCGGCGGCGCTCGGTCGCGCGATGAGCTACAGCTCGCCTTCGGCCGTGGTGCGCGAGCAGCTCTCGGGCGTGGATTTCTACCTGTTCCTGCGCGATCTGCTCGACCACTTTGACGAGCGCTTGGATAGCCTGCGCGCCAAGCTTGCCGAGCTGGCGGAGCGTATCGTTGTGGCCGATGGCTGCATGGCGAGCTTTACCGGCAGCGATGAGGACTTTAACGCGTACTGGGCCGCCGCGGGTGACCTGGGGCTAGGCGCGGACGCTAGTGCCGTTGCCGGCCGCGATGCGCTCGTGGTGCCAACGCCGCGTGACCGCCACGAGGCCTTTGTCATTCCCAGCGACATCTGCTTTGCCGCAAGCGCGTGCGACCCGCGCCGCCTGGGTATCGACGTGACGGGCGCCTGGGCGGTTGCCGCCAACGCGCTCTCCTACGATTACCTGTGGAACGAGATCCGCGTGAAGGGCGGCGCGTACGGCTGCGGATTCCGCGCGGCCGGCGAGCGTCAGGCGGCGTTCTACACCTACCGTGACCCGGCAATCGACCCCTCGATTGAGCGCGTGGAACGCGCGGGCGCATGGCTCGGCAGCTTTGAGCCCGACGAGGCCGCCTTCGAGGGCTTTATCGTGAGCTGTGTGAGCGGCATGGACGCGCCGGTGAAGCCCTACGCGCTCACCAAGCGCCGCAACACGACTTACCTGGCCGGCCTCGATCCCGACGCGCGCGAGAAGCGCCGCGCCCAGATGCTCGCCGCCACGCCCGGTGAGCTGCGCTCGCTCGGCACCGACGTGACACGCATCGCAGCCGAGTCGCCGACCTGCGTCTTTGGCGGCCGAGACGTCATCGCCAAAAGCAATGCCGGCTTCAACGTAGTCGACCTTCTGGCCTAACCACCAAAGGTAGATTTTTGGGACATGTCTGAAAATCTACCTTTTTTCTGCGGTTTGAGCGGGGCGGCGCAGCCCACCGCGGCGGTTTGTCTCAATCTGTAACATCTAGGTCCAATTTTGCCGAGTTACTGTTACGGATTGAGACAAACCGCCGCAGACGCCCACTCCACAGCACAGACCACCACAAAGGTGCCTGTCTCCTTCCTCAGTTGTGATTCGAACACTTGTTCTATACGCACACATGTTCTATAGTAGAGGTGCTTGCATCAAACTGAAATTGCAACTAGAATATAGTTGCAGAATGTGAGGCGAGATGACTCGATCCGATAAACTCATCGCCCAGCTGCTTAGCTGTCCTTCAACGTATAGATTCGCTGACTTTCTTAAAGTTATGGCTTCATATGGCTTTGAAATGGACAGCAAAGGCAAGACATCCGGATCGCGCGTTCGCTTCTACAGGCCATCAGATGGCAGGATGTTCGTAATGCACACGCCTCATCCATCTGACGAATTGACAGCGGGGACCATTCGAAACTCGTTCGCTTTCTGCAAGATGTCGGAGGTAGTCATGAGTAACGTTTTGGCATATAAGGGTTATTTCGCCCCGGTCGAGTTCGATGCCGAACAGCATGTGCTAACAGGTATGGTCGCCGGCATTAGGGACGCAATCGTATTTGAAGGCTCCACGGCTGAAGAAGTGGAGCAATGCTTCCACGACGCCGTCGACGATTACCTTGAGTTTTGCGCCGAGAAGGGCAAGGAACCCGAGCGGGCTTTTAAGGGCTCGTTCAACGTAAGAACGGGCTCTGAGCTCCACAAGCAAGCAGCGCTGGCGGCGGCAAAGAAGGGTGAGTCACTCAATAAGTTTGTGACTGAAGCGATCGCTGCGGCGCTGTGAAGCCAACGTCGAGTCGAAGCCGCCACAAAGGGCGCCTTTGCGGCGGCTTCGACGTTTGCCCAGATAAAACCTGCCAAAATAAACCTGTCCCTTTTTGGTAGGTTTGGGAGAGGGAGCTGGGATGGATAAGGCTGAGTTGCGACGGGCGGTGATTTCCCGGCGCGATGCTCTTGATTTGGATGTGCGTGCGGCAAAGTCCGCCGTTATCTGTACGCGGCTGGTTGAGCTGTTGGATCGCTCGGATGCCGCGGTGCCGCACACCGTTGCCATCTATGCCGCGATGGGTTCCGAGGTCAACCCTGCCGCGTTTGCCGCTGCGGTCGCCGCGCGCGGCTGGCGCGTGGCCTATCCGTGCATGCTCTCGGCAATTGATGCCGCAGCTTGTGGCCAGCGCATGTGTATGCGAGCAGTTGCCGCTGACGATGCGTTCGCGGCTCCGTTTATCGCCCACCCCGCGCGGGCCTTCGCGGCCACGGACATCGACAGCGGCCGCTTCCCCATCGTGCCTGCCGAAGCACTCGACATGATTGTTGTGCCGCTCGTGGCCTTCGATCAAACCGGCGCGCGTCTGGGCTACGGCGGCGGTTGCTACGACCGCTACCTGCCCATGCTCTCACCCGCATGCCAAATCATCGGCATCGCCTTTGACGAACAACGCATCAACCACGTCCCCACCGATGCCCACGACCTGCCGCTGCCCGACATCATCAGCGCCTAATCGCCGCCACATCAGCCACGGCTACAGCAGTACCATCGCAGTCTAGTGCTCCTCGCCGGCGCGGGCTAGGTCGTAGGGCGTAGTCTGGTAGACGTAGTAGTTGAGCCAGTTGGTATAGAGCAGCTGAGCCTGGCTGCGCCAGACGTTGCGCGGCTCGGTCGTGGGGTCGTCGTTCGGGAAGTAATGCGCCGGCACCTGAGGGTTGAGTCCGCGCTTCACATCGCGCTCGTACTCCAGGCGCAGCGTGTCGGTATCGTACTCGGGGTGGCCAAATACAAAGAAGCGGCGACTGTCGGTCGACTTGACGATGTACAGGCCCACCTCGTCGGACACGGCCACGACCTCAAGCTGCGGCTCGGCCTCCACGTCCTCGCGGCGCACATCGGTGTTGCGCGAATGCACGGCATAGAAACGGTCGTCAAAACCGCGGACCAGCGGGCTCTGCGGCTTCACCAGATAATGCTCAAAGACGCCGCTCGCCTTTGCCGGCAGGTCGTACTTCTGAATACCGTAATGATGGTAGAGCCCCGCCTGCGCGCCCCAGCAAATGTGCAGCGTAGAGTGCACGTGTGTGGTGGACCAGTCCATGATCTGGCAGAGCTCGGGCCAGTAGTCGACCTCTTCGAACGGCATCTGCTCCACCGGCGCGCCCGTGATGATCAGGCCGTCGTAGTGGATGTCGCGGATGTCGTCGAACGTGCGGTAGAACGTCTCCAAGTGGCCGGCGCTCACATGCGTGGCCTCGTGCGTCTTGGTACGCAACAGGTCCACCTCCACCTGCAGCGGCGTGTTGGAGAGCTTGCGCATGATCTGCGTCTCGGTGGCGATCTTGGTGGGCATGAGGTTGAGGATGAGCACGCGCAGCGGACGGATGTCCTGGTGCAGCGCGCGGTACTCGGTCATGACAAAGATGTTCTCACTCTCGAGCTGCGCGGCGGCAGGGAGGGCGTCGGGAATGCGAATGGGCATGGAAGCTCCTAACGAGTCAGTTGCAGCTATGGTACAACGAGCGACCCCATCCGCGCGAGCACATCGCCCAGCGGTAGATTTTCGGGTAGGTCCCAAAAATCTACCCTCCAACGCTGCAAAAGTAGAAATTAAGGCATGTCCCAAAAATCTACGGCACTTTAGTCTAGCAAAGTGACGCCAGGACGCTACAATGGTTCGACGCGAAAAACTCGGCCGGAAGGATACGTATATGTACCAGACGCGTAAGATCGGTGTGGTCGGCCAGGGCCACGTAGGAGCACATGTCGCCAACAGCCTGCTTATGCAGGGCATTGCCGACGAGCTGTACCTGTGCGATATCAACGAGGCCAAGGTGACGTCCGAGGTCCAGGACCTGCGCGACTCCCTTTCGTTTGTCCCGTACAACACCAAGATCGTCAACTGCTACGACCACTACGAGGAGCTGGCCTGCTGCGACGTCATCGTCAATGCCGCCGGCAAGGTCGCGCTGGCCGCTGGCAGCCGCGACGGCGAGCTGTTCTTTACCACCGACGCCGCGCGCACCTTTGCCAAGCGCATCGTCGACGCCGGCTTTGACGGCATCTTCGTCTCCATCTCCAACCCCTGCGACGTCGTGTGCACCGAGCTGTGGCACCTGACCGGCTACGATCCCAAGAAGATCATCGGCTCGGGCTGCGGTCTGGACTCCGCCCGCCTGCGCACCGAGATCTCCAAGAAGATCGGCGTGAGCCCCAAGTCCATCGACGCCTACATGATCGGCGAGCACGGCTTTAGCCAGCTTGCCGCCTTTAAAGCCGCGACCATCGCCGGCAAGAGCCTCAACGAGCTTCAGGCCGAGAACCCCGACAAGTACGCCTTCGACCACATGGAGGTCGAGGAGCTCGCGCGCAAGGGCGGCTATGTGACCTACGCCGGCAAGCAGTGCACCGAGTACGCCGTCGCCAACTCCGCCGCGCGCGTCTGCGCCGCCGTTCTGCACAACGAGCACGCCGTGCTTTCGGCCTCTACGCTTATGACCGGCCAGTATGGCGAGGAAGGCATCTTTACCTCCCTGCCGTGCGTGATCGGTGCCGAGGGCGTCGAGGAGGTCTACACGCTCGACCTTTCCGAGCACGAGCTCGAAGGCTTCCACAAGAGCTGCCAGCACATCCGTGACAACATTGCCCAGCTCGACTGGTGGGATGCCGAGGCCTACGACGCCAAGTAGGTCGTCGGTTGACGCGATACCCCCCACGCATGGACGCAATGCAGAGCGGGCCGCGCCGGAAATCCCCGGTGCGGCCCGCTATTTACGCACGCTGTTCGCTTGCGAATCGAAGGTGAATACTTTTCCCGGTACCTAGTACTGCTCGACACCCATATAGCGACGAACCTCGGGGCTGTGGTCGAACACCTTGCCGCGGGCGGCGCGCAACTCGCAGCTCATCGCGTAGAAGAAGATCGGCTCCAGGAACGAACGCACGCTGGCCGGCACCTCGCCCACGCCGTACTCGAGCGCATCGAGCACCATGACCGTATCGGTATGCGTGTTGAGGAATGCGAGCGCGCGCTCCTCCATGGGACGGCACTCGCCCGATCCGAGCTGCACAAAGTAGAACACGCCGGGCTCGGTGGCCTCGAAGGGGCCGTGGAAGTACTCGCCGGAGTGGATGTAGCAGCAGTGCTGCCACTGCATCTCCATGAGCGAGCAGATGGCCATAGCGTAGGTCTGGCTAAAGTTGGGGCCGGAGCCCAGGATGTAGAAGAACTTGTGCTGCTGGCAGAGCTCGGCAAAGCGGTCGCCCAGCTCCGCGTTGACCTTCTCGCGGGCGGCGGGCAGCAGCGCGTCCATCTGCTTAAGGCCGGCATACATGTCGGCGAGCGCCTCGTAGCCTTCCTGCTGGTCGAGCAGCTCGGCAGCCATCAGAACGCCGATGCCCTGCGGGACCTCGGCCTGCGACTCGCCCTTGCCCCACGGATAGACCCAGGTGGTCCACTTGCCGTTGTCGATCTTGGAGCCCGCATAGTCGGTCATAGCCACGACCTCGGCACCGGCAGCCAGCGCCATCTCGCAACCGTCGACGACCTCCTGCGTGTTGCCGCTGTGGCTGCAGGCGACGACGAGCGACTTCGGCCCCAGGCTCTTGGGGGCCATCAAGCAAAACTCGCGCGCGGTGTAGACCGTCGAGGCAAACGTGGTGGCCTCGCGCTTGAGCAGCTCGTTGGCCGGCATCAGGTCGATCATCGAACCGCCACAGGCGATCCAAAAGACGTTCTCGATCTTACCCTTGCGCTCGATAATTTCCTGAATCAGATCGTGTGCGTTCACCGTGACGCTCCTCCTTGTGTGGCGGCTTTGAACGACGACAGCTCGTACCTGCGATCGTTCTATGTTGTCCTATTTATAACATGCGAACTGTCACAGGTGAAGTCGTTTCAGCAAATTTGTTCTATATTGTTCTGTCTATGGGCGTTAGATGTCAAACAAGTAGCGCGAGCCCACGATCTTTTGGCGCCCGAGCAGCAGGGGCCGCCCGTCCGCATCGGTAAAGTACGCCTCCATATAGAAGAGCGGCTCGCCGACCGGCACCTCCAGCAGCGGGGCCGCCTGAGCATCGGCAAGCGCAATCTCCACGGTGCAGGGGTCGGACTTGAGCGGTGCGCGGCCCGAATGCTCGGCAACGAACGCAAAGATCGAGTTATCGGCGAGGTCCTTATCGGCCAACGTCTGCAGGTAGGGATGATCGGCCAGCACAAAGGCGTTGTTCTCGAGCATGACGGGCACGCCATCTGCCGTGCGCACGCGCTCGACCACGATAAGCTCGCAGCCGGGCTCCACGCCAAAAAAAGCCGCGTCCTCGCGCGTCGCCGCGACCACCGTGCGCGACACCAAGCGTGCTCCGGCCACCATGTCGTTGGCGGCGCAGCCCTCGGTAAAGCTCTGGACATCGCCTTTCTGGCGAATCTTGCGTTTGAGCTTGGGGGCGCACACAAAGGTGCCCCTCCCCTGTTGGCGGTTGAGATACCCCGCACGCGACAGCTCCTCAATGGCGCGGCGCACGGTAATGCGTCCCACGCCGTAGGACTTCGCAAGCTCCATCTCGGAAGGAATGCGCGAGCCGGGCGCGTACACGCCGCGCGCGATCTCGCCCTTTAGGTCGTCCATGACCTGCTGGTACAGCGGCACGGCGGACACGTCGGGACGCTCGGTTTTATCGTCAGTTGCCATCGTTACGCTCCATCTCGCGCATGCTCGGACTCAAACTCTTCAATCGCCGCCATAAACTGCTCGCCAAAGGCGTCTGCCTTTTTCTCGCCGATGCCGTTGACCTGGATAAGCTCGTCGCGCGTCTGCGGACGCAGGCGACACAGACCGCGCAGGGCCTTGTCGGAAAAGACCATGTACGGCGCCATCTCCAGCTCGGTCGAGATTTCCTTGCGCAGGGCACGCAGGCGCTCGAATAGCTCGGCATCGTCGCCCACGCGCGGGCGCTGATCCAGCTCGGCCTCCTCGCGCAGCAGATCCACCGCACGTCGAGCGCGGGCCGAGGCCTTGCGCTTGGACGCACGGCGCTTAACGGTAAAGGCAAACGCCTCCTCTTCGACCTCGCCGGCACGCGGACCCAGCCCCACAACCGGGTACTGCCCCTGCGAGGCGGCCAAATAACCGCGGCCGCACAACTGGCCGATGATGTCCTTGATGCGCCCGACCGATTCGCTCGACAGCTCGCCATAACCGCGATCCTCGTCCAGATGCATCTGGCGCACGCGCTCGGTGTTGCCGCCGTGAAGCACATCGGCGATGAGCGACTTGCCAAAGCGCATGGGCCGCGTGGCCACATAGCGCACGGTGGCGCGGGCCATATCGGTGACGTCCTCGACCTCGAACTGCGTAAGGCAGTTGCTGCAGTTGCCGCAGCCCTCGGCGTCATCCGAGGCGGTGCCGCCTACGGCCGCATGCTCGGCCGCAGCCTCGTCGCCAAAGTAACGCAGCATGTATTCGCGCAGGCAGCCGGTGGTATTGCAGTAGCCTTCCATCTGACTGAGCAGGCGATATCGATTCTGGAGCGCCCACGCGCGCTGCTCATCGTCGAGCGCCTCGTCGGCCGCATCGCCGCGGTCGATCAAAAAGCGGCGCATGCGAAAATCGTTGCCGTTCCACAGCAAGTAGCAGCTGGCCGGATCGCCATCGCGGCCGGCACGACCCGCCTCCTGATAGTAGGCCTCGATGCTCTCGGGCACGTTGTTATGGATGACGTAGCGCACGTTGGGCTTGTCAATGCCCATGCCAAAGGCGTTGGTGGCGACCATCACCTGAATATCGTCGTCGATAAAGGCGCGCTGGCTTTGGCGACGGGCGTCGTTGCCCATGCCGGCATGGTAGCGACCAACGCGAATGCCGCTGGGGCCCAGCGCCTCGGCAAGCTCGCCGGCGAGCGCATCGACGGTCTTGCGGGTCGAGCAATACACGATACCGCTCTCGCTCGAATGCGCGATCACATAGTCGCGCACCCAGGCGGCCTTAGCCTTGTCGCCCATCTCCTCGCAGCCAAAGTAGAGGTTCTTGCGATCGAAGCCCGTCACCGCGCACGCGGGGTTTTGCAGGCCGAGCATCTGCTGAATGTCCGCGCGCACGCGCTCGGTCGCCGTAGCGGTAAAGGCCGCCACGATGGGGCGCTGCGGCAGGGAATCGATGAACTCGCGAATCTGCAGGTAGGCGGGGCGGAAATCCTGGCCCCATTGGCTTACGCAGTGGGCCTCGTCAATGGCCACGAGCGGCACGCCGATGCCGCCGTCCGCCGCGGCCTCCTGCGCAAAGGCTAAAAAGCGCGGCTCGAGCAGGCGCTCGGGCGCCACGTACATAAGCTGGTAGCGACCCTCGCGCGCCCGCTTGAGCACGGTGTTTTGCTGGGCCGGAGTAAGGCTGGAGTTGAGATAGCTGGGGCGCGCACCCGCCGCGAGCAGCGCGCGGGTCTGGTCCTCCATAAGCGATAGCAGCGGGCTCACCACAAAGGTGATGCCAGGCAGCATGAGCGCGGGCACCTGGTAGCAAATGGACTTGCCGGCGCCCGTGGGCATAACGCCCAGTGCATCGCGACCGGCAAGGATCGCATCGACCATGCGGTCCTGCCCCGGGCGAAACGAGGTGTAGCCAAAATAGGCGCCGAGCGTGTCGAGCGCCATCTGCTGCATGCTATCGGTCATGGTTTCCTAACGTCAGAATCCTCTGCCGCCGATTATACGCCGCCACGCGAACCAGCGCCGAGCTGCCACTAGCCACGAGCAACGCGTTCCGAAAGGAACGAGAGTGGATTTTTGGACACCCGACGAACGAGAGTGGATAATCTCCCACTTTAAGGCCGCCACCGGACCTAAAACGGGAGATTATCCACTCTCGTTTTCTATCCCGAACTACATCACCATAACGTAGCGCGATCCCACGTAGTACTGCTTACCCATCAGGACCGGCTCGCCGTTGGGACCGGTAAAGCCGGCACGCAGGTTGAGCAGCGGATCGTGCGGAGCAATGCCCAGCTCGGCCGCCTGCTCGACGTTAGCTCGAACGGCCTCGACCGTACGGTAGCCAACCGAGACAATCGGCGTTCCACCAACACGCTCGACCTCGGCAAAAATCGACTTGTCCTCAAGATCGGCAGTCAACAGCTCACGGTAGGCGTCAAACGGCACAAAGATGTTCTCCTCAAATATGGGCTCGCCATCGGCCGTACGCACGCGCTTGATATGCAGCAGCAGCGCGTCCTTCTGCAGGCCAAAGAACTCCATCTCGTTTTGACGCGCCGGCACAATCTGGCGATCGACCACGTGCGCGCCGGCCTTCATGCCGTTGTCGGCACATAGCGCGGAAAACGTCTGCAACGTCGAGGCATGGAACTGGCGGTTGATGTGCGGCGTGGAAACAAAGGTGCCGCGACCCTGTTGCTTAACCAGGTAGCCATCGGAGCACAGCTCCTCGACGGCGCGGCGCACCGTAATGCGGCTCACCTCGTACTGCTCGGCAAGCTCAAGCTCGGACGGGATGCGCTCCTTAGGTGCATAAACGCCTTTCTCGATCGCTTCCTTGATCTCGTCGTAAATCTGCTGGTAAAGCGGTGCATTTTTGGGCGCTGGCATATCTGATCACTCTTATCAAAATATCGAAATAACTAATACGTATATAACGTCTTTTTATATGTTACCTCAGTTTGATAAAACGATACACCGCATACAGCAAATCTTTACCTGCCGTCGTCCTGCTGCAAGCTTTCCTGATCGTGCAGACGGGCCTGCCTGCTGGCCATGCGCGCGGGCTTGTCGGGATCGGGCACGGCCGTAGGCATGGGCTCGTCGACATGACCGCCCCACCAGCCGCCCACAAAGTTAAGCGTGTGGAACACATTGATCACGGCGCCGGGGTCGATGTCGCACACCAGCTTGACGATATCCTGGCTCTCGTAGGTCGAGACAACGGTGTGCAGCAGGTACATCTTTTCGCGGCTGTATCCGCCAATGACCTCGGCGCAGCTAATGCCGTGCTGAAAGTGATTGACATAGGCGGTCATGACCTCATCTGCCTCGCGCGTCGTGATCTGCAGCGTCACGCGGTCGTAGCGGCGATAAAAGCTGTCGATGGTCTTGGTCGAAATAAATTGAAACACAATGGAGTACGCCGCGTTGTCCCAGCCAAACATAAAGCCAAAGATCGCCAGGATAAAGCAGTTAAAACCAAAGATGACGCCCCAGATGGTCTTGCCCGTGTGGTTGGAGACCCACAGAGCGATAAAGTCGGTACCGCCGGTGGATGCGCCGGACTTAAGCGCGATGGCAGCGCCCAGGCCCGAGACCACGCCGCCAAAAATGATGAGCATGATCTTGTCGCCCAAAAACGGGGCGAAGTGAAAGATATTGAGGAACAACGACGAGAGCACGACCTGCATCATCGAGAAGATGACGAAGCGCTTGCTGATGCCGCTCCAGCACAGAAGCGCCACGGGGATGTTGAGCGCGAGCATGCCGAGCGAGATATCGATATGAACGCCGCCGAGCGAGGTGACGCGATCGAGTAAGACGGCGACGCCGGTGAGACCGCTCGGTAGCAGGTCGGCGGGCTGAATGAACGCCTGGATCAGAAATGTCTGAAGAATGGCGGAAATCGTGACCGCCACGGCAGTAATGGCGCGGCGGACGATGGTGAGGCGGCCGAGCACGAGCACGCGGTCCGTGAGCTGATCGATGGCGTTCGCCACGTAGGCTCCTTTCGAAGGCAGATGTAATTGTGGGGCATGCCGGCGATTGTAGCATGGAGCGCGAGTGGGCGCTTCAATTCATCCTCTCTCGACAACCAAAACGAGCCAGCAGCTCCCCAACCAAAGAGCCAAATTCTAAGTGAGTAGACTTTTTTACGATCTGCCGAGCACACCAAAAACTGCCACCTCTGTGACCTGCGGTTTTACTAAGGCAGATGCGCTTTGTACTTGGCCTGAGCCAAAAAGTCTACTCACTTAGTCCGAGTCGAAGCCAAACGGATCAAATCGAAGCCGAAATGAGCCAATCCACCGCAAAAGACGCGTGAATCCGTGCTTCTCGCGGCGAACTGACGCTACAAAGCGGTCAAAATGTCGGCCAGGTTGTCGATGATGGTGTCGGCGGCGGACTGGTCCAGGTTGACGCCCTCGTGCGGACGCAGCGCCAGGACGCGGGCGCCGGAGCGCTTGCCGGCCTCAATGCCCATAGGCGAGTCCTCGATAACCAGGCACTCGGCCGGCTCAACACCCAACGCCTCCATGGCGCGCAAATAGATCTCGGGGTCGGGCTTAAACGCACTGCACTCATGGCCGCTGATGGTGTAGTCCAGCACGTCGGCGATACCGGCAATCTCCACCAGCTCGTCGATGAGCTCACGGTAGGACGAGCTCGCGATGGCACACTTCACGCCGCGCTCGTTCAGCTCACGCATCACCGGCTCCGTCTGCTCGTTGAGCAGCTCGGCATACGGAACGGGATGGACCGGGCTGTAGACCTGCTTGTACTCCACGCGCAGGCGCTCGCGCAGCTCAGCATCGTCGGGCACCAGCGACTTCCAAATGGCGGGCTCGTTAGACCCCGAAAGATCGGGGATCTCGTCAAAGTGGAACCCCTTCTCTTCCATAAACGCCACGCGGCGACGGTTGTAGAACCACTCGGTATCGACCAGCACGCCGTCCATATCAAACAGCACTGCCTTGATCATACACATCTCCTCCCACTTGCCAAAAAGGGACAGGTTTATTTTGGTAGGTTTTATCTGGGGTTTTGCGGCGCGTGCGCACACGCCCTCCCCAGAGCAAAAAAGGGGACGGGGCAAAACCCCATCCCCTCTCAATCAACCCGTAAGGTCTACTTACTTGTGATTAGTAGGAAAGCTTCCACATGTAGCGACGCATGGTCAGCGGGTGCTGACGGGCCTCGGCGATCTGGTTGCCGTACTCGCGCATAACGGCGAGGTGCAGCAGCGGGTTGAAGTAGGTGACGACGCTTGCCGGCACGGCGTCGGCCAGACCGTAGTCCTTGGAGTCGATCAGAGCGACCTTGGCGCCCATGCGCTGCAGGAAGGTGAGGGCGCGAGCGTCCATCGGACGGGTGGCACCGTCGGACATGAAGAAGACGTAGGGCTTACCCTCGGTGGAAACCTCGAACGGGCCGTGGAAGTACTCGCCGGTGTTGTAGGCGGCGGCGTCGATCCACTGCATCTCGGTGAACAGGAAGGCGGCGTGAGAATAAGCCATCTTCTCGGAGGCACCGGAGGCCATGAAGTAGATCATCTCGTCGTCCTTGAAGTCCTGGGCGAACTGCTTGGCGAGGCCCTTGGCGGACTGAGCGGCGTTCTCGCAGAGCTCGAAGACGTTGGTGAGGCCGGTGATCATGTCCTCGTAGTGGTCATAGCCCTCGGTCTGCTGAAGGATCTCGAGAGCAAGAGCAATGGCGTAGCCGGGCTTCTCGCACTTGGCAGCATAGTTGGCGTGGAAGCCGTGAACGATGACGTGGTCGGCGTCGACGGTCAGAGCGGAGCCAGCCTTGTTGGTGAGGGAGACGACCGGGCAGTTGTGCTTCTTGGCGGTCTTGTTGGCCTCGACGGTCTCGGGCGTGGAGCCACCGAGGGAGCAGGTGATCACGAAGGTGTGCTCGTTGACCCAGGAAGGCGTGTCGTAGTTGAACTCGTTAGCGGTGAAGATCTGAACGTTCAGCTTGTCCGTGTTGTTGGCCAGGAAGTACTTGGCGGGGTAAAGATCGGACATAGAAGCACCGCAGCCGACGAAGGCGACGCTGTGGATCTCGTGGTTGGACAGGACGTCAGCGACGATCTGCTTAGGGAGGTTAAGGTCGATCTCGTACATCTGACACATTCCTTTCGAATTTTTGCGGCGTCACATTGCCGGACGCTCGCAGGGTTACCGTGGCTAGGACCGAGTCGCCGGCCCGTTGAGGATGCGACAAAGGGACTGTCCCTTTGACACATTTAGGGATGGAAGCCTGCCTGGGGTATGGGATGCCAGGCAGGCCCCCGGAGGAAAGCGGTTAGACGCTGGGTCGCGACTAGGCCAGGATGCCGACCGCGGAGAGGGCGATGCCGCCCACGATGGCGATCACGAGAAGCCAACCGGTGTTGACGTTCTTCTTGATGAGCCAGTACATAAGGCCGGTGAGGCCAAGGGAGATCATCTGGGGCATCATGCCGTCCAGGATGTCCTGGATAACGACGGTACCCTCAGCGAACTGCAGCGGGGTGGTGGCGCCGATCAGCGTAGCGATCATGCCGCCCACGGACATAAGACCCACGATGCCGCAGACATACATGAGCTTCTCCATGAGGTCGCCGCCCTGGAGCTTGCCCAGGTACTCGTGGCCACCCTGGTAGCCCATCTTGGCGGCGAACCAAGTGATCAGCACGGAGGGCACGATGGAGATGAGCATGGCCAGGATCGGGCCCATGATGGAGCCCTGCTGAGCCAGCTGGACGCCCAGACCAAAGGCGATGACGCGGATGGTGCCCTGGAAGAAGGAGTCACCGATACCGGAAAGCGGGCCCATGAGGGAGGTCTTGACCGCGTTGATCGAATCGGGGTCGAAGTTCTCGGGATCCTTGGCGTACTCCTCCTCCATGGAGGCGGCGAGGCCCAGGACGAAAGCGCTCGTCTGCGGGGTGCAGTTGTAGAACGCCATGTGACGATGGTAGGCCTCTTTCTTAGCAGCGAGCTGCTTGGGGTCAGACTCGTCGGGGTAGAGGCGATCGAGCGTGGGAACCATGCCGTAGAGGAAGCCCATGTTCATCTGACGCTCGTAGTTCCAAGAGGCCTGGATGGCCCAGGAGCGCCAGAAGAACTGGCTGACCTTCTTGTTCAGGGACACGTCCTTGGTTGTGGTTGCCATAGTGTGTTCCTCCTTAGTCTTCGTCGTCTTCGAGCGGATCGTAGTCGGAATCGACACCGGCGGCTGCATGGGAACCGTTGAACTTGAAGCCCATGAAGACGACAGCCAGGCACACACCGATCAGAGCGACCGCGATGACGGACAGGTTGAGGTAAGCGGCGAGCAGGAAACCGATGAACAGGAACGGGGTCATACCCTTCTTGATCATCATGGTGAGCAGCAGGGCCAGACCGTAGGCGGTCATGATCTTGGTCGAGACGTTCAGACCAGTGGACAGCCACTCGGGAACCATGTTGACGATGGCCTGGACCAGGTCGGTACCGACAAAGACGGCCAGGAAGATCGGCAGGAAGTACATGATGGCGTACAGACCGGAGCCGGCGCAGATGTGCATGCGGTAGGCGGTCTTGAACTTGCCGTTATCGATCGCGCTATCGGCCACATGGGTGAGGGCGGCGATGATGGAACGGAACACGATGCCGAGGAGCTGACCCAGGACGGCGACCGGGATGGCGATCGTCATGGCGGTCTCGGCGGAAGCATCGGTCAGGCACGCGAAGGCAGCTGCCACGATGCCGCCCAGGACCATATCGGGCGGAACGGCGGCGCCGACCTGCACCAGGCCCATGGACACGAGCTCGACGGCGGCACCGACGGCAAGGCCGGTGGGCACATCGCCCAGCAGCAGACCGACGAGCGTGGCGCCAACGAGGGGCTGCTCGAAGTTAAGACGACCGAGCAGGCGGGAGTCCCACATGCAGAACACGCCGACGAGGCCGACGAGCACCGCACTGATGAACGTATTCATACCCTTCTCCTTTCAGTCAGGCAAAAGCCTGGTTGATTACAGCTTGGCGTCGATGTCGACGCTCTGATACGTGGGGGTCTGCTGGACGTAGAGCTTGATGCCCATGTCGAGCAGCTGGTTGACGTCGGCCTTCTGGGTGGCGTCGAAGAAGACGGAGCTGTCCTTGCCGCCGACCTGATCGGCACCGTCGTGGTTGGCGGTGGCGCCCAGGTTGATGGCGTCGAGTTTGTAACCCTGGCAGAACTGCAGCATCTCGGCCGTGTTGCCAAAGACGAACATGACGCGCTCGCCGAGGGTGTTGAGCTTGTCCATCTTGGCGAGGGCACGCTCGACGGTGAAGACGTTCAGGCGCACGCCCTGGGGCTTGGCCAACTTTAGAGCACCCTTCTTGATGTCATCGTTGGCGGCAGCGTTGTCGACGACGATGATGCGCTCGGCCTGAACCTTGGTGGTCCAGGTAAAGACGACCTGGCCGTGCAGCAGACGGTAGTCAAGACGTGCGAGGACGATCTTGGCGGGACCGGAGCCGTGACGGGGCGCCTTGGCCTTCTTAGTGGGGGCCACGGCAGCCTCGATCGGCGCGTTGGGGTTGGTCAGACCGGTGCGGGCCTCGTTGATGAGGGCCGCGAGCTCGGCGCCCGTGACGGGGACGGGGCTCATAGCGAGCGTCAGTGCCAGCGGAATGTTGAAACCGCTGATCACCGTGAATGCTGCACCGTTGCGGGAAAGCTCGACCATGCTGTTGTTGACCGAGCTGCCGAGCATATCGGTCAGCACATAGACGGTGTCGTCCGCGTTGAACGTGGCGATCAGAGCGTCCACCTTATTGGTGATGGGCTCCTTGTCGTCACGAGCAAGCGACACGACGTGGACGTTCGACACGTCGCCGAGAACCATCTCGAGCGTGTCTTTGGCGCCTGCGGCCAGGCCGCCATGAGATGCGAGAATGATCTGATTCATCTTGCCTCCTCCTTTTCGTTATGGTCATTATAACGTCTTATACGTTGCGAATATTGATAATTATTATAAGAACCACTCACGGCCAAATATCGACCGTTCGCGGGTTTAACTGACTGGAAACGAAAGCGCCGTGGCTCGTTGGACAGTCCCGCTCAGTTACGTTCCCCAAGGGCTTACACTGCCTCTATCGCACGAAATACCAAGGGCTTTCCTGCACGGTGGGTTCCAGCGCGATGCCCGTGCGCTCCTTGAAGAGATCCATGTCCTGCGATTTCTCCGTCCACCACGCGTTTGGCTTAAAGGTCATGCTCTCAATAACATGGCCGACAAAGGTAGTGTTGCGCAGCATGGTAAAATCCGTATTCATGATCACGATGGACACGAGCACCAAGACAATGCCCAATACTTTGATCGTGCCGGCGGGCTCCGCGTAGATACCAATGCCCAGCAGTACGGTGACGACTGTCTCGAATGACATTACGACGGGAACTTTCGACGTCTCGAGCCCCATGGATAGACCCTGCATATATAAGATGTAAGCCACGGCTGTGGGGATGAGTCCAAAGCCAAGGAACAGCAGCAGCAGCTGTGGCGACATTGCCTCGGCGACATCCGGCCACGGAGCCGCGATAGCTGCCATAACCGCACCGCCAAAAACAAAGCCCCAAAACGTAACGGCCAGCGGGTGGACCGTCTTGGTTGCTATTCGGCTAAACACCGCGAGCGACGCACCACAAAGGCCCGCAATCACGCCCGACGTGACGCCCCAAACCGAAAAATGGAAACCGGAAAGGTCGCCATTGGTCACTGCAAGTACACAGCCACCTATGTTAAAAGCGATGGCAACAAGCTTGTTAGGGGTCACGTCCTCACGATAAAGCACGCGGCCGAGCACGACGCCAAACACCGGCGAGGTGTAGAGCAGCACCGAGGCCGTGGACATGCCCACCTCGCCCATGCACTCGTAATAGCAGGTGTTGGCGGCGGCCAAACCGACGATACCGACAAGCGCGCAGGGAACAAGCTCTTTAGGGCTTGCCTTGAACAGGGCCAGCGGACCCTGAGCCACGGTAGACCCCTCACCCGGACGGCAGCCCATAAACATCAGGACCGGCGCCAAGATAAGCGCTCCGACCAACAAGCGAAAGGCAGCCATGCTCTGGGACGAAACGCCCATGGCCGAGATGCCGTTTACAAAGATTCCGATGCTGCCCCACATAAGCGCGGCGATCAGCACCAGCACATAGCCCAGATTGCTTCTTTTCAACGTAGCCTCCTTGGCTTTGTTTCCAGTATGTTTCATGCTACGTTATAGTCGTTATATACATTTATCAAGACACAAATCGGCAAACGGGAAATCTCTAGACAAAAGGAGTGTAGTCATTGGGGACATTCTTAAACGACTAGTCAAACAAAAACGTCCCCGATGAATAGTCACCCAACTGCCGCAAAATGACGAGAGTGAATAATCTCCCACTTTGAGCCCCCAAACAGGCCAAAAACGGGAGCTTATCCACTCTCACCTTGGGGCAGTCGTTTAAGTACGTCCCCAATGAGTGGCCCGCCGCAGGTAGAGGACGGACAGCGCAGCGTCGAGCCGTTACGCGGTTTGGTAAAACCGCGTAACTCCTAGTAGTCCAGCTTCCACATGTAGCGGCGCGTCATGTAGTCCTTGTGGGTAACGGCAGAGAGTGCACGCATGTACACGTTGTTGAGGATCGGCGCAAAGATCAGGTGGTTGAAGTACTCGCTCACGCTGTCTTTGATGTCGTTGAGGCCGAGCTCCTTGGCATCGAGCTGATAGACGCGCTCGCCACCGTACTGGTTGACAAAGCGGATGCCGCGCTCGTCATTGCAGCGGCTGCGGCCGACGCTGATGAGCTGGAACAGCGAGGTGCGCTTGTCCAGGATCTCGAAGGGGCCGTGGAAGAAGTCGCAGGTGTTGATGGTGCAGGAGTCGATCTGCAGCATCTCCTGCACGTTGCAGATGCTAAAGACATAGGCGGCACCAAAGAGCGGACCCTGAGCCATGACGTTGATGCAGGGCTTGTCAGCGTTCTGCTCGGCCCACTTGGCAGCGAGCGGACGGGTGTACTCAATGGCCTTGCGATAGATAGGATCGACCAGGTCGAAGGCTGCCATAGCGGTCTCGTACTCGGCATAGCCCTCGGTCTGCTGCGTAAGCTCCATAGCGATCATGGTCACAACGGCGGAGTTGGTGCGGCCCATGCAGGACTCGTCGACGGCCAGGCTGTCGTACTGGATCTTGTAGTCACAGACCTCGGTGAGGGCGGACTCGTCAACATAGATGGCGATGGTGCTGGCGCCGTGGTCCTTAGCGACCTGAGCGGCGACAATGGTCTCCTTGGTGCCGCGCATGGAAACGACGACGGCCAGGGTGTTCTCGTTGACGTAGGCCGGGGTGGCGTGCACGAACTCGTTGCTGGTGTAGCTGGAGCTCACGACCTGCGTAGCCTCGTGCTCCATAAAGTACTGGGCAGGATAGTTGCCGCCGTTGGATCCGCCGGCGCCAATCCACACAACGCGCTTGATGCCGCCCTTGTCTGCCTTGTCAGCCAAAACCTGGGAGACGACATCCTTAACCTGTTCCTGAGTAGTCATCGTGCAT
The DNA here is from genome assembly GCA_905208535.1 of uncultured Collinsella sp. Lineage (GTDB taxonomy): Bacteria > Actinomycetota > Coriobacteriia > Coriobacteriales > Coriobacteriaceae > Collinsella. The sequence goes on from CAJLPI010000019.1 coordinate 22,675, forward strand.
CAGCCTTTCTTCTCATTTGATGCTCTTGATGGCATACAAGTTACATACATGTTTTGGTTATGTCGACTAGTTGTATGCTATATTTGTTTTAGAAATTCTGCTGCTAAGGTTTTCGGCAATCCATTACCAGCGGTTTTGTTGTCATGTTGGATACATGCTTGGTTCGGTAAGTATACAGGTTAGATACAGGTTGATCGCATGAACGCTTCGTCTAAAAAGAAACTGGCCCAATACGAGCGCTTGGCGGGCATGCTGCGCGACCGCATCGCCGCCGGCACCTACGCGCGCGGAGACAAACTGCCGTCCGAGATGGAACTCATGGACGAATCGGGTCTGTCGCGCAGCACCGTGCGCCATGCCCTTAAGGTGCTTGTTGACGAGGGCCTGGTTCGCACCGAGCGCGGGCGCGGCGCCTTTGTGGCCGACACGCCAGCGCTCCACGAGAACAACCTGGTGTTTTCGAGCTATACGGCACAGGTCCAGGGTCAGGGCATGAAGCCCACCACGCGCACCGTGGACTCGGGCTTTGCCAAGGCAACGGGTAGCGTGGCCAAGTTTTTCGATGCCGCCGTGGGCAGCAAGCTCGTCAAGCTTGTCCGCCTGCGCTATCTGGACGACGCCCCGCTGTGCCTGGAGACCACCTATCTGCCGCCAAGCTTTGAGGCGCTCATCGATCGCGATATCAACGGATCGCTCTACGCCACGCTGCGCCAGGAGTTCCATCGCGCACCGGCGCAGGGGCACAAGACCTTTGAGGTGTGCTATGCCTCGCAAAACGAGGCATTTTTGCTCAACGTCGAGCGCGGGCAGGCGCTGATCCTGATCACCGACTACGTCTACGACACCGACGGCCGCCCGCTCCACGTCTCCAAACGAATCCAACGAACCGACCGCGCCAAATACACCGAACCCATCGGCTAACCTGCCAAAATAAACCTGTCCCTAAATGGTAGGTTTGGGGAGATCGGGGAACCAGGTTGGTTTGGGTTGGTTGGGCGTGCGCTCGGCTAGGACCAGCTCCATCCAGCACATGTCGTACCAGCGGCCGAACTTTTGGGCACAGCGGTCGAAGGCACCCACCAGGCGATACCCCATATGGGCATGGAAGTCCTGGCTGTTGTGCGTCAGGTACTCGTCGTCCTTGTCGTGCGGTACGGCGATGAGCGCGCACATGTTGGTGATGCCCATCGCGACCAGGCATTGCTTGAGCGCATCGTGCAGCTTGCGACCCAGCCCACCATGGCGCACATCGCGCGCCAGGTAGATTGACGTCTCGACCGACCAGTCGTATGCCTCGCGGCTGTTGAGCGGGCTCACGTAGGCATAACCCACCGGACGCCCGTCCAGCTCCATCACCAGATACGGATAGCGCTTGAGTGTACGCTCGATGCGCCCGGCGAACTCCTCAACGCTCGGCACCTCGTATTCGCAGGTAATCGCCGTCTGGCGCACATACGGCTCATAGATGGCAAGCAACGCCGGCGCGTCTTCGGGCGTCGCCAGGCGAATCGTCGGCTCGGACATCTCGGCCATACAACCCTTCCCTCTCAAAAGCAAAGGCCGCCCCGCGCCAAACCCAGGCGCAAGGCGGCCCCTCGTCATTACATCAACCTACAGGACAGCCGCCAGCGCGTCGATGTCCTCCTGCGTCGTGGCCCAGCTGGTGCAAAAACGTACCACGGTGTGGGTCTCGTCGTACTTTTCCCAGTACTCGATCGAGGCGTGCTCGCGAATGCGGGCCATGTCCTCGTTGGGCAGAATCACGAACTGCTGGTTGGTCGGCGTCTCCAAGAAGAACTGGTAGCCGCGCTCGTGCAGCACGCGACGAAGCGCCTGCGCGGTCTCGATTGTCTGGCGACCAATCTCAAAATACAGGCCATCGGTAAAGAGTGCCTCAAACTGCACGCCCGTCAGGCGGCCCTTGGCAAGCAGCGCTCCGTGCTGCTTAATGCGCGGAATGGGATGTGCCGGAGCGTGCATGCCGCAAAACACCACGGCTTCGCCGCAAAGCGCGCCGCACTTGGTGCCGCCAATGTAGAACACGTCGCACAGCTGCGCCAGCTCGGGCAGGGTAATGTCGCACTCATCGGCTGCCAGCGCATAGGCCAGGCGGGCGCCATCCACAAACAGCGGAATCTGGCGCTTCTGGCACACCGCATGAATCGCCGCGAGCTCGGCTTTGGAGTACAGCGTGCCGTACTCGGTCGACAGGCTCACATACACGGCGCCCGGGAATACCGTGTGCTCGTAGCTCTCGTTTTCGTAGAACACCTGGATATAGTTTTCGAGATCCTCGGCATGCATCTTGCCCTCGTAGCCGGGAATGGTGAGCACCTTGTGGCCGCCAAACTCGATGGCACCAGCCTCGTGGCAGGCAACGTGGCCAGTCTCGGCAGCAACGACGCCCTCGTAGGGCGCAAGCAGCATGTCGATCACCGTCGCGTTGGCCTGCGTGCCGCCCACCAGAAAAAACACGTCGGCATCGGGGGCCTGACAGGCCTCGCGGATAAGCTGCTTGGCACGCTCGGTGTGTGCATCGGTGCCGTAGCCGGGCTGCGGCTCCATATTGGTGTCGACGAGCGCCTGCAGCACTGCCGGATGTGCGCCGTGAGAATAGTCATTGTTGAACGCGAGCATGGTAATCCTCTCTAGCCGGGCACGAGCCCGATGATTCAGATGGGGCTATTGTACGCCGCCCGGATAGGCAATGCGCGCGGCAAGGCACTCAAGCGCCAGCACCAAGGCAAAGCCGCAGCTCACGTCACTCAAAAAGTGCGCGCCGATCACGATGCGACCAAAGGCGACGAGCGCCGCGACCACAGCGGCGACCCAAAAGACCACACGGCGGCGCGACGGCTTTTCCTTAAAGGCCGACGCGGGAAGCCCGGCGAGCATAAGGCCAATCGCCGCGTGCGCCGTGTGTCCGCTCGCAAACGACTTAAAGCCGTCCTTGATCACGCCGGCGGCGATATAGGCCCACTTGTCGGGGTTGCCGATCACCCACCACGGCTGAAAATCGAGCCCCGGCGTGACCTCGATCACGCGCATGCGCGGGCGCGACCACAGCGGCTTGACGATCACGTTGAGGATAATGGCCTGAGCGACCCACACGGCAAGCACCATCAACGCCCAGCGCGTAAGCTCGTCGGGCTCGGTGTCACGCGTGAGGCGATAGGCGATGAGGTTGGCGACGATGACCAGCACAAACGTCAGCACCAACTGAAACGCGATGAGTTTGCCGCCAACCTTCAGAGACGAAACGATCTCATAGCCGGCCAGGCCAACGTTGACAAGGACGCCGAGCACGGCGAGCCATTTGCTCCCTCTGGAATCGGGACGCACCGCGCGCACGAGCATAACGCCCGCAACGCTCGCCGTCAGCTCGAACGGCAGCTCGCCGGCGGCCTCGATAAAGCGACCGTACATGCTGCCGATGTTGAACAGCGCGCTCGAGATCTGATAATCGAAGAAGCTGCCCACGCCCAGACAAAGGCACAGGACGACCGCGATCATGGCGACATCTTTCTTATAGATGTATCCGAACATGCTTTCCTTTCGATGGGGCTGGAATCAACCTGCAACGTGGCGGGACAAAGAGCCACTGATGTCTTTGTCCCATATATTCCCTTACTGGTTGAGCATAAGTGAGCGAAAACGTCCCATTTGTGGCAAGGTGACCCGAAGGAGGAGGGAAGCGTACTTGCGTACGCGACCGACGAGTGAGGGCCAGATTGCCCAAATGGGGTGTTTGCAGCGTCGACCCATTAGTCGTCATCGCTGACGCCCAACTGCTGCAGCAGCATGAGCGCCGCGGCCACGGGGCCGGTGCCGTCGTTGGCATCGAGGCCACGGCCCAAGCCGCTGCCCGCACCGGCGCCCGCCTTGTAGGGCACCGACAGCTTGCGGCTCTTGGGGAAGCTCACCGCGCCATAGCGGGTCTTAAGCTCAAAGGCCACCTTCTTGGGCACGTCGACGCCCAAAAACGTGATGCGACCGCCGCTGAGCGTGACGCTCTCGAGCCCCAGGCGCTCGCCGCGAATACGGATGCGCGCGCGGTTGAACAGGTTGAGCCCTGCCAACGGCAGCTCGCCATGCGCGGCCTCGGTCTCTTCCTGCACCTCATCGATGCTCTCCAAGTCCTCGGCCGCTGCGAGCTTACGGTACACGAGCACGCGCTGATCCACCGCCGGCAGGTACTCCTCGGACAAGAAGTAATCGGCCGGCAGGTTAATGCCCACGCTCGCCGCCTCCACGCCGGCGTCGTCGTCGCCGCGCGCCTCGGCCACGGCCTGGCCCAGCATCTGTGTAAACAGGTCAAAGCCCACGCTCGACAGATTGCCGTGCTGCTCGGCGCCCATAAGCGAGCCGGCGCCACGAATCTCCAGGTCGCGCATGGCGATGCGCATGCCGCTGCCCAAGTCCTGGAACTCGGACAGTGCGGTCAGGCGCGCCGTTGCCTCCTCGGTGAGCGGCAGCTCGCCCGGGAACATAAAGTATGCGTAGGCCTGTGTGGCAGAACGGCCCACACGGCCCTTGAGCTGGTAGAGCTGCGCCAGACCCAGACGCTGCGAGTCCTCGATGATGAGCGTGTTGGCGCACGCGTTGTCGATGCCGCTCTCCACGATAGTCGTGGCGATGAGCACGTCGATCTTTTTGGTCGCGAACTCGATCATCACGTCCTCGACCTCGCGCGGACTCATCTTGCCGTGCGCCACGCCCACGCGCGCCTCGGGCGCGGCCTCGTGCACGCGCGCCACGGCGTCGTCGATGGTCTTGACGCGGTTGGACACGTAGTACACCTGGCCGCCGCGACCCACCTCCAGGCGAATCGCCGCGCTCACCACATCGGGGTCGTACTCCCCCACGTGCACGATCACGGGGCGGCGCCCGGTCGGCGGCGTGGTGATCAGGCTCATGTCGCGCACGCCGCTCGTGGCCATCTGCATGGTTCGCGGAATCGGCGTTGCCGAAAGCGTGAGCACGTCAATCTGCTCACGCAGGTTCTTGAGCTGCTCCTTGTGCTGCACACCAAAGCGCTGCTCTTCGTCGATGATCACCATGCCCAGGTTCTTGGGGTTCACGTCGGCAGAAAGCAAGCGGTGCGTGCCGATGAGCACATCGATCGTGCCCTCGGCAAACGCCTTGAGCGCGCGCTTTTGCTGCGCCGGGGTGCGGAAGCGGCTGAGCACCTCGACCTCCAGGCCAAACGGGGAAAAGCGCTCAAAGAATGTCTCGTAGTGCTGTTGGGCCAGAATGGTCGTGGGGCAGAGCACCATGACCTGGCGGCCGGAGTCCACGCACTTAAACGCCGCGCGCAGGGCGACCTCGGTCTTGCCAAAGCCCACATCGCCGCACAGCAGGCGGTCCATGGGCTTGGGCGCCTCCATGTCGGCCTTGATGTCGGAAATGGCCTCCAGCTGGTCGCGCGTCTCGTCGTAGGGGAAACTCTCCTCCATCTCGATCTGCTCGGGCGTATCGGGCGGACAGGCGATACCGGTAATCGACGAGCGGCGCGTATACAGGTCGACCAGGTCAAACGCCAGCTTTTTGGCGTTCTTGCGCGCCTTGTTGGTGGCGCGCGTCCAGTCGGCGGTGTTGAGCCTGGTCAGGCGCGGCTTGTCGCCGTCGGGGCCAACATAGCGTGTGATGCGGTCAACCTGCTCGAGCGGCACGTAGAGCTTGTCGCCGTCGGCATATTCCAGCAAAAAGTAGTCGCGCTCCTTGCCGCCCACTTCCTGGCGCGCGATCTCGCTAAAGAGCGCGATGCCGTGAGTGGCGTGCACCACGTAGTCGCCCGGCTTAAACGGAAACGTGATCTGCGTAATGTCCACCTTGCGGCGGCTGCGCGCGCGGTTGGCGTCCATGCGGGCGTTGAGGTCGGCGATCGAGAACACGGCCAGGTTGGCATCGGGCACCACCACGCCCTGCGGCAAGGCGGCATCGACAAAGGTCACGCGTCCGCGCGAGATGGTGGGCACGGTGGCGCCGGCGGCAGCCTGGGCGGCACCTGCCTCGAGCGAGCGGGCGTTGAGCGCGTCGGCCTTGCGTTCGCGAATTGCAGCATGAGCATCCTGGCGGACAGCACGATCGGCAGAATCCGCCGCTGCCACGCGCACACGGTCGCCAATAGCGCCCGCGTTTTCGGGCGCGGCCGTCAGCGACTCCTCAAAAGTAATACCCTCATCGCCAAAGGTGAGCTCCATCGACTCGCGCGCACCGCGGTCGGGGATGGCAAATACGCAGGCATAGCGCTTGCCCATGACCTCCTGGATGCGCGTCATAAAGCGATTGTCCGAGCCCGCGATGGCCGGCTGCTCAATCTTGAGCTCTGCCGTCACCGCACCGCCGGCACGAATCAAGCTCACGTAGTTAAGGCGCTGCTGGGCACCAAAGTCGAGTTGCTGGGCACGCACGTACAGGCCGTCCAGACGGTCGACCCCCGCCTCGCCGGCACGTGCCTCGATATCCTCGTAGGCACGCAGGCAATCGTCGAACAGCGAGCGCGGCTCGGACAGCACCACGAGCGCCTTGCCGCTCACGTGCGCCAGCGGGCTCACGGTCTGGCCGTACATCACCGGCAAAAAGCGATCGAGCTCGGGCGTGACGATGCGCGCATCCACCATCTCGAGCAGCGCCGCCAGTTTGCTGTCATCCTGGCTGGCACGATAGAGCGCCACATGCATGTTGTGGACGGCGTCGTCGGTGAGTGCGAGCTCGCGACAGGGGAAAATCTCGATGCTGTCCTCGTTGCCGATGGTCTGGCCCGTGGAACCCACCATGCGGCGGATGCGGTCGATCTCGTCGCCAAAGAACTCAATGCGCACGGGTGCTTTTTCCTGCGCGGGGAACACCTCGACGGTATCGCCGTGCACACGGAACAGGCCGGGCGCGTCGGCGGCACCTGCATTGGTGTAGCCCATGCCCACCAGGCACTGCGGCACCTCGTCGAAGGGAATCTCCTCGCCCACCGCAAAGGTGGTGGACTCCCAATAGCGGCTCTCGACCGGCGGCACGCAACGCAGTAGCGCGCGGGCCGAGGCGACCATGATGCAGTTATCGCCGCGCACGATGCGCCCTAAAGCCTCGCAGCGTTGGGCCACCACGACGTCGTCGGGCGCCTGCTCACGCCATGGATAGTCTTTGCGCTCGGGAAAGCGGCACACATGCGCCAGACCCACATAGGCGGCCAGGCTGCGCGCGGCGCGATCGGCCGCGTCCTCGCCGCTCACGATGTAGACCGTGGGACGCGGACGGCGCGCAAACTGAGCTGCCGCCATGAGCGTGCGGCCCGACTGCGACACGGCCAGCGTCACGTCCTCGCCGGCATCGAGTCCGGCCTCGACGGTCTGCAGCGCCTCGGCAGTGTAGAGCTGCGCGGCTATACGGTGAATGAGCATGCTGTTCCTCCGGCATCGCAACGCCAAAAGCCCGCCGGGGCAAGCTCGGCGGGTCGTACGTCAAATACATTGTCTGTCATGGTAGCGCATGGAGAGGACTCCGGCTCAAGGGCAAACCCAGCCCCGCAAAAAACGCCAGACGAAGATGCGTTCCGCCCTACCCCGCCACGCGCACGCTGGGGCACAAATCTGCCAGCGGACACTCGTCACACTTGGGTTTGCGGGCGTCGCAGATCTCGCGACCAAAGGTGATCCACTGATGGTTGACCGACTCCCAATACTCGTGCGGCAAAATCTTGAGCAGATCCTGCTCGGTCTTGAGCGGTTCCTTGGCATGCGTCTTGGGACTCAGCATCAGGCGGTGCGCAATGCGGTTGACGTGCGTGTCCACCGCAATACCCTCCACGATGCCATACCCCACGTTGAGCACGATGTTCGCCGTCTTGCGTCCCACGCCCGGCAGCTTCACGAGTTCCTTCATGTCGGCCGGCACCTCGCCGTCATAGTCGGCGACGATCATCTGCGCGGCCTCGACGGCATGCTTGGCTTTGCTCTTGTAGAAGCCGAGCGACTTGATGGTGTCTGCCACGTCAGCTACGCTCGCCCCGGCCATGGCCTCGGGCGTGGGCCACTGGGCAAACAGCCGCGGCGTCACTTTGTTGACCTGCGCATCGGTCGTTTGCGCCGAAAGCAGCACCGCGATCAGCAGGCGGAAGGGATTCTCGTGGTCCAAAAAGCACTCGACCGGGCCATAGCGACGGTTGAGGCGCTCACACACCTCGATGGCGCGCTCGCGCTTGGCGGCATTGGTCTCGCGTGGCATAACGACTCCTCGGCTCAACGGCACAATAAACTTATGGGCACAATTGTCCCACGTCCGAGACGTTTACGCCTCCAAGAATGCGCCGGTCTGACGGCTCCACAGGCTCGCGTACTCGCCGCCCGCCTCGACGAGCTGCACATGCGTGCCGTCCTCGACGATCTCGCCATCCGCCAGTACCACGATGCGGTCGAGCGCCGCCACGGTGGACAGGCGATGCGCCACCACAATGGAGGTGCGGCCGCGCATCAGGTTCTCGAGAGCTTCCTGCACCAACGCCTCGGACTCGCTATCGAGGGCAGACGTCGCCTCGTCGAGTACCAGAATCGGCGCGTCGGTGAGGATGGCACGGGCAATGGCCACGCGCTGGCGCTGGCCGCCCGAAAGCTTGACGCCGCGCTCGCCCACCATGGTGTCAAAGCCATGGGGCAGGCGGTCGATAAACTCCAGGGCATTGGCCAGGCGCGCCGCCTCACGAATTTGCTCGTCGGTGGCGTCGGGGCGGCCGTAGGCGATATTCTCGCGAATGGAGCGGTGGAACAGCAGCGCCTCCTGCGGCACGTAGGCAACCTGGCGGCGCAGGCTCTGCTGTGTGCAGCGCGAGACATCCTGACCGTCCACGAGTACGCGGCCGCCCTGAACATCGTCCAGGCGCAGCAGCAGCTTGGTGAGCGTCGTCTTGCCCGAGCCCGATTTACCCACCAGGCCCACGCGCTGGCCCGCCGGCACATGGAGCGTCAGGTCGTCGAACACGCTATCGCCCGCCGCAGCGTCACGGTACGCAAAGCTCAGGTGCTCAAAATCAATCGCGCCCTCGGTCACTTTGAGCTCAGAGGCGTCCGGGTCGTCTGCCACCAAACGCGGCTCGTCCAGCACGCGCGTCATCTCGGCGGCGTCACCCAGCGCGCGGTTAATGCGCTGCATCATGGAACTCACGTAGTTCAGGCGCATGGTGAGGTTATAGGTGTAGGTAAAGATCATGACGAGCGAGCCGGCCGAGATGCCAAACCACGCGTTGCCGCCCGCCACGAACACACTCACCACGGCCATGGTGATGACGATAAGGCCCGAGGTCGTAAAGTTGCGCTGCATCATGGCGTGCATCGAGACCGTTTCGGCATCGCGCGCGGCACGATCGGCGGTGTCGAACAGATCGCGTTCAAAGTCCTCTCGCCCGCAGGTCTTGACGGCCAAGATGTTCGTGACCGCGTCGGACAGCACACCCGAGAGCTTGTTTTGTGCGGCGGACGTCGCGGCCGAAAGCGGCATGATGCGCTTGTACATAAGCCAGACAAACGCGATGTAGACGACCATGATGCCCACCAGGATCACGGTAAATGTGGGCACCACCGGAGCGAGCGCCGTCACCGTGCAGACAACCGAGGTGATGGTGGGAATGAGCGAATACACCGTCACGTCGACCAGACCCGTGTAGCCGCTCATAAAACGGCTCGTCTGGCTCACGAGCGATCCGCCAAAGCGGCTGGTGTGAAATGTCATGGATTGATTGGAGAGCGTGTCGAAGCACAGGCGCGCCAGGTGATAGTTGCCCGCGATCTCGAGCTTGTAGACGGTGTAGTCCTGCAGCTTGGAGAGGATCTGGCCCACCAGGTTGACGAGCACGAGCGCCAAAATGTAGGGACCGAAGACCTCAAACACCTGGTCGCCCGCTACGGGGCCGGCCTGGACACGATCGACGATGAGGGCCATAACGTAGGTGTTGGCAAACGTGAGCAAAAAGATGTAACCCGCCGACGAGAACACCGAGAGAAAGACGATCAGCGGCTGCGTGCGCGTGACATCCCAAAAACGCTGCAGCGTGCGGCGCACGGTCGAGCGTTTGAGCGGGCTGGTGCTTCTCTGAGACATGGGCTTCCTTTCGCGTCTGATAGGGCGAAAGGCCATTGTTGCACATTAAAGTGCGCTTTAGGCAAGTGCGATGCGAAAAGCACCCGCGCCCTGCGCCTGCGCAGGCGCCCCGCCGTCAAGTGCCGCTAGTCCTCGTCTTCTTGGTCTGCGAGCAGGCCCGCGGACGTGAGCCCCAAGACCTCGTCGGCCTCCTTGGCGTCTTCCAGCGCGTCGATATCCTTGAGCTTGCGCTCCATGACGTTGGTACGCGTGGTGATGATGCCCTCGACCGTTTTGCCCGCAGTCTCGATCTGCTGCTGGGCGCGACGCAGCGCCGCCTGATAGCGCGGTAGTTCGGCTTTGACGGCGGAAAGCACGCGTAGCACGTCGTCGGTGCGCTTTTGCAGCCTAAACGTCTGGTAGCTCATCTGCAGGCTGTTGAGGATGGCCGCCATGGTGCTGGGGCCGGCAACGTTGACGTGATAGTCGCGGCCCAGGGTCTCGATAAGCCCAGGGCGCGTGACGACCTCGGCGTACAGGCCCTCAAACGGAACGAACAGAATGCCAAAGTTGGTGGTCGCGGGCACGCTCAGGTACTTTTCGCAGATGTCCTTTGCCTCGCGCTTCACCATGGTGTCGAGCGTCTTGCGCGCGGCGGCGACGGCCTCCGCGTCGCCCGACTCCTGGGCGTCGAGCAGATGCTCATACGCATCGCCCGGGAATTTGGAGTCGATTGGCAGCAGCACGGGGTCTCCCTCGTCTACCGGCAGCTTGACGGCAAACTCAACGCGCTCCGAGGCGCCGGGCTTGGTGGCGACGTTTTCCAGATACTGGTCGGGCGTGAGAATGTCCGCCAGGATCGCGCCCAGCTGCACCTCGCCCAAAATGCCGCGCGCCTTGACGTTACCCAGCACGCGCTTAAGGTCGCCCACGCCAGTGGCGATAGATTGCATGTCGCCCAGGCCCTTGTACACGGCCTCGAGCTGGTCGCTCACCTGCTTAAACGATGCAGACAGGCGGTCGTTGAGCGTGCGAGAGAGCTTCTCGTCCACCGTCGCGCGCATCTGATCGAGCTGCACGTTGTTGTCTTTGCGGATGGCGCCCAGCTGAGCATCGACCGTCTCGCGCACCTTGTCCAGGCGATGCTCGATGCCCTCGCGATTGGCGCCGAGCTGTTGGGCCGTCTCACGGCGCAGGTCATCCATCCGGTCACCAGCTTGCGAGAACTCGCGTGCGATGGCCAGGTAACGTTGCTGCTCCACGGCCGCATCGGTCGTCTGCTGCTGCGCGATGGCATTGGCCGTGCGGCGTGTTTCGGCCAGCGCGACGTTCAGGGCATCGAGCGCGTTGTTGGCCTGCTCGAGTGCTGCCAGCGTTTCCGCGCTACTGTCGCCACGCTCCCGCAACTCGGCACGAAGGCCCTTGAGCTGCAGGGCACAGGCCGCAGCGACCCCCACCGCCACCAAAGCAATCACAATAAGTGCAATATCAATTGCAGACATAAACTCCGCCCAACAAACCCAATCGATCATCAATCAAAACCGCGATCAATCTTACCCCGCCACACACACGGATCACTCACTGCCTTGCAGACAAATTTCTCTTAGAGCCGCGGACGCTAAAACGCTAGCTCTCCCAGCCGGCGCGGATGGTTGTTATGACGTCACCTAAGCGCTGGCCTAGGGCCGCTAGATGCTGGAGCACCTCGTTGGGCGATGCGCCGTTGAGGATGCACGTGAGGGCATACGACGCCAGAAAGATGGCCGCAAGCCCCAGCGGGATGAGCACGATCATCGCCAAGGTGCGCAGGCGCTGGCCCACGCGGCGACGACGCGCACGACGCTTGTCGAACGCGAGCTCCTGCGCATATGAATCTTGCTGTACGGAATAGGCCTCTGGTGCCGATTCACACCCGGGCACAGCTGCAGGTACAGCAGCGGGCACGACATTTTGCGCAAAGGGCTGGACTGCCGCCCCTTGCATTTGCATCTCCATGAGTCGTTGCTGCTGACGCAGCATGCGCTCAGCTTGTTGCTGCGGAGTCTCAAGAAACAAATCCATGCTGGCCTCCAAAATCGGAGCATTCGACGCTTACGCCCAGCATCCCGCACCGCCATGACCGCGACAACGCAATCCGTAGCAATAGCCGCAAAGTTTCTTGTTGACAAAAGCTGTCGAAAACCTCAACAACTCCCCTACCAGCACTTTCTCTGAGCTTTTTTCGCCAACAATCTTTTGGCCTTCCACCCTTACGCCAACTGACCAAAATCTAACCAAAAGCTTGACGAAAATTGTGGGGACAGGGACCCCACACAAAAACGTGCCGCCCCAAAAGGGGCGGCACACAAACTTCTAATCAGCTTTTCAGTAACGAGCACGCGACGACCCGAAGCCGGAGCGCAGGGCGGGAGGCCGGATCGCCTTCCCTCAACGCGACCCTGCGGAGCCGTGAGCGGGGAGGGAAGGCGATCCGGCCTCCCGCCCTGCGCTCCGCAGCAGCCAGCGCCAAGCGCTAGTAGTTCACCACCTGCTCCTCAAAGTACGCCTTCGGGTGGTTACAAACCGGGCACACCTCAGGCGCCTCGGCACCAACGTGCAGGTGCCCGCAGTTCAGGCACTTCCACACCTTTACGCCCTCACGCTCAAACACCTCGCCCGACTCGATGCGCTCGACGAGCTTGTTGTAGCGCTCCTCGTGGGCCTTCTCGACGGCGGCGACACCACGGAACTTTGCGGCAATCTCGGCAAAGCCCTCTTCCTCGGCGGTCTTGGCAAACTCGTCGTACATCGTGGTCCACTCGTAGTTCTCACCCGCGGCGGCATCGCGCAGATTGTCCAGGGTATCGGGGACGGCGCCATCGTGCAGATACTTAAACCACAGTTTGGCGTGCTCGGACTCGTTGCCAGCCGTCTCGGCAAAGATGTTCGAGATCTGAACGTAGCCGTCCTTCTTTGCCTTGGAGGCATAGTAGCGATACTTGGTGTGTGCCTGGGACTCACCGGCAAAAGCGGTCTCGAGGTTCTTCTTGGTTTGGGAATTCTCAAAATCCATAGGTGTACTTCCCTTCAACGCATGCCGCCCGTAGGCTTCGAGCGGCCTCGTCTTTAGGATGCCCTCATGTCGGAAATCTAAACCTTACAATCCTGTTCTTCAGATTTCCACGGGCTAAATGCTCAGCCAGCGATCGCCCTCGGCTCGGCAAAAGCCCTCACGCTCCAGGTCGGCCAGAATGCCCGCGACAAGCTCGCGCTCGACCGGCCCGCGCCCAGCCGCCGCTTCCATATCGTTAACGCCCACCACGGCATCAGCAAGCGTAATCCCCGCCGGTTGGCCATCGCGCGCTGCCAGCAACATGCGCACGATATGCGCGCGCTTTTGGCGACGTGAGCCCTCAAACTTTGATTGACGGCTATAGCCCGCCGAGCGCCTGGACGGATTGGGCAACGTCTTTTTTAGATATGCGCCGTAGTCCAGCAACGCGTAATACCACGCGCGCGGCGTGTCGGCATCATCGAGCGGCACGGCAAAGGGAGCGATCTCGTCGGTCGCCGCACCGGGGACCGCCGGACAGGCCGCCTGAATCAGCGGCACCAGCTCGCGGTCGGGAACAGCCGGTACATCGGGAAAGAAGTGATGCAGAAAGACCGTGCGCACGTTGGTCTCCAGATACACGCCTGGAAGGTCAAACGCGAACGACCGGATACCTTGCGCCGTTGCCGGGCCAATACCAGGCAGAGCGACCAAGTCACGCGTCTCGCGCGGAAACTCACCGTCCCAGTCCTCCACAACGCGCTGAGCGGCCTTGTGGAGCGCCAGAGCGCGTCGGTTGTAGCCCATGCCCTGCCAAGCGTCCAAAACATCGGAAGGCGCGGCTTGGGCAAGCGCCTGCACGGTCGGAAAGCGATCGAGCCACGCCGGCATACGCGTCTCCACGCGTGGCACCTGTGTTTGCTGCAACATGACCTCGGAAAGCCAAATGATGTACGGATCGCGCGTGCGGCGCCACGGAAGGTCGCGATAACGCAGGACCCCTTCCGAACGAATCATCGAACGAAAGGGGTCCTGAATCATATCTATGCTCCTTATGCGGCGCTATTCCTCCCGGCATGTATACGCACAGGTGGCGTACTCGGGAAACGCTTCGCGGTCGGCGAACTTGGGATCGACGGCCGGGAACTGGCGGTGAGCGACGATGTCGCCGAGCGAAACGGAATCGAGGTAGTCGCGCATCAATGCTTGAGCTCCGGCCCACAGGGGATGATAGCAGCACGTGCCCATGCGCGCACAGTCGCCATCGGGTGCGGTGCAATCATTCATAACCATAGGGCCCTGAACGGCCTCGACGACCTGACGAATGGTAACGTCGTCCGGACTGACCTTGAGACGCATGCCACCGTGGACGCCACGCAGGCTCTCCACAATACCGGCCTGGACCAAACCGTGCTGAATCGAGCGGGCAAACGAATACGGGACATTGACCTCTTCGGCAGCGGTGCGAACAGAAAGCAAACGCTCCGGATCCTCGGCAAGCATCGCCAACATACGAAGGGCGTAATCAGTCTTCCTCGATATGTCCATTTTTCCCCTTTCAAGGAATACGAACAGCTCGAACGAGCTCCGGGGCCGAGCTTGTGTCGAGACGCTAAATGACCGCAGGACATCCAAATGGTAAATCGGATATCCACTGAATGCCGCGCTTGGAGCGAAATGCATCAGATGCGGCCCACAGTGCAATTTAGTATAACCTAACCCCCTGCTTCGTTGAACAGGTGTTGCGCAACAAAGCTGTTGTTTAGACAGATATGCTTATTAGATTTTACTTGCGTTCCCGAAGGGGCGGGGATTCTGGGCGAAGATGCGCCAGGGCGATCGTTCTATCGAAACAAAGTGCATCAAACGCAAAAAGCCACGTCCGAAGACGTGGCTTTAATTGCGTTGGCGGGAAGTACGGGGCTCGAACCCGCGACCTCCGACGTGACAGGCCGGCGCTCTAACCAAACTGAGCTAACTCCCCAGGCAGTCGTTCGCGTTTGTTTCCGCTCGCGTGCGCTGCGGGGATTAGTATACACAGAAGTCTGTCCGGCGCGCAACAACTTTTTTGAAAAAATTTTTCGGTCCCTCCGGGAGGGTCTCCGGGGCTGGGGGCGGGGGTTAAGTTTGCTGCTCTACAGTCCTGCGCAAGACGGAAAGCACATTAAGTGCTTTC
>CAJLPI010000020.1:0-35228 GCA_905208535.1 uncultured Collinsella sp.
GTACGCTTGACTTGAAGAAGGGGGAGGCCTCGCGGCCTCCCCCTTTTTTGCGTTTACGGGTTTTGTCTCACATAGTAGCTGTGTTTTATAACCCTCGTTTGTCGCATCTTCTGTGAACGGGCTACAATAACTTAGTCTGTTCGATATGGAGGTGAACATGGCTGAAGCTGGTATCGGCGTTGATATCGTCGAGATTTCCTGTATGAAATCAATTCTTGAAAAGACGCCGTCGTTTGCTCGGCGTGTGTTTACCGAAGAAGAGCGTGCGTATTGCGATGCATCATCGCGTCCCGCTGCTCACTATGCGAGCCGCTTTGCTTCGCGCGAGGCGGTGCTTAAAGCTCTCGGCACGGGTTTTAGTCAAGGCGTGGGTCGCAAGGATGTTTCGGTAACGCGTGATAAACTCGGCAAACCGAAGGCGCTGCTTTCGGGCCGTGCTCTCGAGATCGCTCAAGAACTGGGCGTTGTTGAGGTCGCTCTTTCCATTACGCTTACGGGAGACTTGGCCGTTGCGAATGCCATCGCGATTACCGAAGATGCTCGGCCTAAGCCAAAAGATGAAAAGGTGAGCACCAAGAAACGCGTTGCGCAGACATTTAAAGAGGCTCGCTCTGTATTAGATGAGCTCGAGCAGCTGCAGAATTCAGCATTGACGGAGCACCTGGGCGATGCTTCGCAAGATACGCTAGGAGCATAGATGAAACCGGTTTTGAGTACCGAAGAAGTCGTTCGTCTCGAGGATATCATCGAACGCGAAGGGACTTCGAAGGCCGAGCTTATGGAGCTAGCGGGTGAGTTTGCCGCTAACGAGGTCTTGAAGCTCAATCCCGATCGGGTTCTCGTTTTGGTCGGTTTTGGTAATAATGGCGGCGACGGTTGGGTTGCCGCCGATATCCTGAGCCATAAGGGTGTGGACGTGGATATCGTTTCTCCGGTTGAACCGGATGAGATTCCTGCTGCTCTGGCACGTCATGTTGCTCGTCGTACTGCCGGCCGCGATGTGCACGTTTGCGTCGGCCCCTCGCGTGATGAACTCGAGGTTTTGATCGATAAGGCCGATGTTGTTGTCGATGCCATTTTTGGTACCGGTTTCCACGGGAATCTGCGTGCGCCGTTCTCCATTTGGATTCCTACGGTCAATGAATGCGCCGATTGTGTCGTATCCATTGATGTCCCCTCGGGCCTGAATGCCGAGACGGGCGTTGTTGATGACGACTGCATTCGTGCCGAGCGCACGGTGACGATGATTGCGCCCAAGATTGGTCTGTATAGCGCTGATGGTCCTGAGTATGCCGGCGATTTGACCTGCGGCAATCTTTACGACCGTCTTGACGAGGTCATCGATGATGTCGACCACGCCGCCGAGATTGTCGAGCCCGGTGACTTAGTTGATTACTTTGCTCCGCTACCATCGAATATCGATAAGTATTCCCGTGGCTCCGTGCTTATTGTCGCCGGATCAGCGCAATATCCTGGTGCTGCCATTATGGCGGCCAAGTCTGCAGCTCGCGCGGGTGCTGGTTACGTGGCAGTCGCGGCTCCTGACGCCTGCGCCAATCTCATTCGCATGGCACTTCCTTCGATTCCGGTCTTTGCTATTCCGTCTGATTCCCGCGGCTCCTTTGGCGCCGCTGCGCGCATGACGGTGTGCGAGATCGCAAAGAAGTACAGCTGCGTGCTGTGCGGTCCCGGTATGACGACGTCTGCCGGCGCTATGCAGGTGGTTTCGGGCTTGCTCGAGCATGATGTACCGCTAATTTTGGACGCCGATGCACTCAACTGCCTTGCTAAGATTGCCATTGACGGTATTGATAGTAACCCCGAGATGTATCGTCGCGAGCAGCCGTTGGTTATGACACCGCACTATCGTGAGCTTTCGCGTCTGGTTGCCGGTGACGAGGTGAACGACCTTGGTACCGCGATTGCGGCCGCGCAGAAGGTTGTCTGGGCTGCAGGCTCCGACAATCTGGTGGTCATTGCCAAGGGGCCGACGACGGCTATCTGTGGCGTTGAGCGTGTGCTGCTGCCGCTCTCGGGTCCGGCTTCTCTGGCAACTGCCGGTTCGGGTGATGTTCTCGCGGGTATTTTGGCCGGCACGCTTGCCACCATGCGCGACGAGATGGATCGTTGGGAGTTGCTGTATTCGTACGCCGTCGCACTTCACAGCTACGCCGGTTTTGCCGCGGCGACGGAGTATGGTGAGAAGAGCGTCATCGCGACCGATCTTATCGACTTGATCGGTCCTGCCATGGAGCTGGCGGCAAAGGATGCGCTCGAAGATCTGGGAATCATGGACGAAGGGTCGGATGACTAATCATGAATAAAGCCGATTTGACGCGCTGGTCCTGGGTCGAGATCGACCGCGGGGCGCTCCGTCGCAACACGAGGGCCTATAAGAACTTGTTGAATCCGCGTCAGCGCCTGTGCTGCGTGGTCAAGGCCGATGCTTATGGTCATGGAGCTGTTGAGTGTGCCAAGATCATGTATTCGGCCGGTGCCGACATGTTTGCCGTGGCGACGGTTAACGAGGGCGTTGGGCTCCGTCAGGGCGGGATTACTAAGCCCGTCCTGATTCTAAGTGAGCCGCCTATCGAGGCTATTCCTGCATTGCTCGAATTCGATATCATGCCCTCGGTCTATACGTCCGATTTTGCTCTTGCGTATGGCGAATGCGCCGTCGCGGCGGGCAAGGTGGGCAAGTACCATCTTGCCATCGAGACGGGCATGAATCGTATCGGTGTTCACTACACACAGGTGCTCGACTTTGTACGCGGCATCAGTTTCCATCGCGGCATCCAGTGCGACGGCGTATTTACGCACTTTGCCACGGCCGATGAACCTTCGGGTTGGGACTACAAACTGCAGTGCCAACGCTTTACCGAGGCCGTTCAGGCCATTAAGGACGCGGGTTTTGAGTGCGGTATCGTGCACTGTGCCAACACGCCGTCCTCGATGCTCGATCCCTCGATGCATTTTGATATGATTCGCGCCGGCGTTGGCTTGTATGGCATGCAACCATGCGAGCTGAGTGGTCGCGTGATGCAGCTCGATCCTGTTATGAGCGTGCATGCGCGCGTGACACGCGTGGCGCATCCTGCGATGGGCGAAGGTGTGGGCTACGGATTTACCTATCGCGTGCCGCGCACACGCGTTCAGATTTGCACGCTGCCGATTGGGTATGCCGACGGTCTTTCGCGTACGCTCTCCAATCGTATGGACGTGCTGTATCGCGGTGAACGCGTGCGTCAGGTGGGTAACATCTGCATGGACCAGTTTATGGTCGCCATCCAGTCCAATCCGGCGCATGAGATTCCCGAGGCCGAGTATGGCGACGAGATGATCATTGTCGGCCGCGATGGCGATGCCGAGATCACCATGGACGAGATGGCCCGACTGCGCGGCACGATTAACTACGAGGTCGCCTGCGGCTTTGGCATGCGTCTCGACAAGATCTACGTGTAGGAGCCGCCATGGGCGTCATGCACATCCCCGGACATAGTCACCAGGCGCCGCGCGAGGTTGCGCTCGAGGAGATTGAGGCTGTTTTAGGCGACTGCCATCTCTGCCAGCTCTATCAGTCGCGCCGTAACATCGTGTTTGGCGTGGGAAACCCCGACGCCCGCGTCATGTTTATCGGCGAGGCGCCGGGGCGTAACGAGGATCTGCAAGGCGAACCGTTTGTGGGGGCGGCGGGCGAAGATCTCAACGGCATCCTGTCGCTGGCTGGCCTCAAGCGCGAAGACGTCTACATTGCCAACGTGCTTAAGTGTCGCCCACCGGGAAATCGCAACCCTCGGCCCGAGGAAGTGCTGGCCTGCTCACCGTTTTTGCGTGAGCAGATTCGAAGCATTTGGCCCGATATCATCGTGACGCTCGGTAACCCCGCGACGCACTTTGTGCTTAAGACCGAGATCGGCATCACCAAGCTGCGCGGCAGGTTCCATCAGATGGGGCATTTTGTGGTGATGCCCACGTTCCATCCGGCGGCGGCGCTGCGTAATCCGGCGTGGCAGGAGCTGCTGGAGGAAGACTTTAAGATGCTGGGCGACTATCTGGAGCGGCATCCCGCGCCAGAGGGTGCCTCGGAATAATAAGGAGCATATATGTCCCTGGAGCGCCTGGGGGTAGGTATTTATAAAACGGCTTGCTCTGCCGATACAGAGCATTTTGGCGAGCTGGTTGCGCCGTGCCTGGCAGATGGTGATGTGCTGATCTTGACCGGCGGCCTCGGGGTGGGCAAAACCCACTTTACCAAGGGCGTTTCGCGTGGTCTGGGCGACGGCCATATGGTCACGAGCCCCACGTTCGCACTCATGGCCGTTCATGATCAGGGGCGTATTCCGCTGTTCCACTTTGACCTGTACCGTCTGGAGCATGCTTACGAGCTCGAGGATACGGGCATTTTCGATGTATTGGGCTATGAGGGTGCCTGTCTGTTGGAGTGGGGCGAACAGTTCCAGGACGAACTGACAGACGAGTATCTTTCGGTAACGCTTAAGCGTGATGAGAACGATAGCGACGTGCGAACGATAGCGCTCGAGGCGCACGGCGGGCGCGCAGCGGAGCTTTCCGATTTGATTGATAAGGCTGTACAAGATGAGCTTGCATAACGATTACGCGCTGGTGGTGGCGCTCGATACTTCGACCGATATGCTTGCCTGCGCGGCAAGCTGGATTGATGGGCAGACGGGCGAGGCGAAGCTAGTGAGTGGCGACCATATGTGTCGTCGCCATGCCAATGTGGAGCTCGTGAATACCGTCGACAGTGTGCTTGCTCAGGCTGGCATGGACCGTGCTGACGTGGGCAGTTACGTCGTCGGTCGCGGTCCGGGTTCGTTTACCGGCGTGCGTATCGGCATTTCCACCGCCAAGGGCTTGGCGCGCGGTGCCAACGTGCCGCTGTTGGGCGTGTCGACGCTCGATGCCTGCGCATGGACCGCGTGGAAGGCTGGTGTGCGTGGCAAGCTCGGCATTCTGGCCGATGCCATGCGCGGTGAGGTGTATCCGGCTTTGTACGTACTGAGCGACGAGGGCCCCGAGCGTCAGTTTGAGCGCGAGCACGTGGTCAAGGCTGCCGTGGCGCTTGATGAGTGGCGCCAAGCCGCGGACTGGGACCAGGTTCAGCTGACTGGCGACGGTCTCGTGCGCTATGGCAAGCTGCTGGGCGAGGATGAGGCCGCTCGCTGCGTAGAGCGCGGCTTGTGGTGGCCTTCGGGCGAGGGCCTCCTCCTTGCGCATGCCGCGGGTGACGGCGACCCGGCCCGCGTCCTACCGATCTATACGCGCCTTTCTGACGCCGAGGAAAACGAGCGCAAACGCCTCGGTCTTGCCGAGAGCGCACAGAGCGAAATTACGGGCGTTGCCGATGAGCTCGCCGGTCGCCATCTGCAATTCCGCCCTATGGGTGCGGCGGACGCCGAGGGTGCGAGTGCGCTGGAGGCCGCCTGCTTTGAAGGTGCCGGGCACGAGGCGTGGACGCCGGGCATGTTCCTGTCCGAGTTGGGCGAGGACGTTGCCGCTCCGCGCAGCTGGTGGGTGGCGCACGACGACGGCCGTCTGCTGGGTCTTGCCGGCGGCATGGTTGTTGACGGTGACGTGCAGATTTTGGATGTCGCCGTCGATCCGGCTCATCGCCGCGAGGGCATCGCCCGCAAGCTGCTGTCGCATGTGAGCTACGATGCCCAGATGCTCGGCTGTGCCACGGCTTCGCTTGAGGTTGAGGACGGCAATGAGGGCGCGATTGCGCTCTATGCCGCTCTGGGCTTTACCGAGGCGGGCCGTCGTCGCGACTACTACGGTGCCGGCAAGGGCGCCATCGTCATGACGGCGCCGCTGCCCCTGGTGCTTCCTCTCGACAATGCCTCGCCCGAGCCAACTGCTGCCGAACAGCGTGCATGGCCGCTGCCCGTGCCCGAGCGCACCGTTGAGGAACGTGCCGAAATCGAGCGCCGTCGCCTGGTGCTTGCCATCGAGAGCTCCTGCGACGAGACGGCCGTGGCGATTATCGATGCGGACGGCAATATGCTGGCCAACCAGGTGTCGACGCAGATTGATTTTCATGCACGCTTTGGCGGCGTGGTGCCCGAGATCGCCTCGCGCAAGCACGTCGAGGTCATCGTGAGTGTCGTGGATGCGGCGCTTGAAGACGCCGCAGCGTCGCTGGGCCTTACGGGTGGAGACATTGCGCCAAGCGAGCTTGCCGCTGTGGGCGTGACGCAGGGTCCGGGCCTGGTGGGCGCGCTCGTGGTTGGCGTCGCCTTCGCCAAGGGCTTTGCCTACGCTGCCGGCAAGCCGCTCGTGTGCGTCAATCATCTTGAGGGCCATCTGTTTGCCAACCTGCTGGCGCAACCCGATCTCAAGCCGCCGTTTATCTTCACACTCGTCTCGGGCGGTCATACCATGCTTGTTCACGTCAAGGCGTGGGGCGACTACGAGGTGCTCGGTGAGACGCTCGACGACGCCGTGGGTGAGGCTTTCGACAAGGTGGCTAAGGCGCTGGGTCTGGGCTATCCCGGCGGCCCCATCATCTCCAAACTGGCCGAGACGGGCAATCCCCGCGCGATTGACTTCCCCCGTGCGCTCAATAGTAGGGGAGACTATCGATTCTCGCTTTCGGGCCTTAAGACGGCCGTGACGCTCTACATTGAGCAGGAGACCAAAGCCGGGCGTACGATTCATCTGCCCGACCTGGCGGCTTCGTTCGAGGCTGCGGTCTTTGACGTTCAGTACAAGAAGGCCAAGAACGCGCTGCATGCCACCGGATGCAAGGAATACTGCATCGGCGGCGGCGTTTCGGCTAACCCGCATCTGCGCGAGATGATGATCAAGAAGCTCGGGCGCCAGGGCATCCGCGTGACGGTGCCGCCTCTCTCGGCATGCACCGACAACGCTGCCATGATCGCGGAGGTCGCTCGTCGTAAATTCGACCGAGGTGAAATCTCGCCGTTCGATGTCGACGCCGATCCGAACATGACGCTGTAGTCGCAAAGGCGCCCGCCCCGCGCCCAGGGAGCATCTCTCAAGAAAAAACTGTCGTTGGGTAAAGTCCGAGGCTAGTGGCGTTTTATACCGAGAAATTCAAAAAAAGTTGAAAATTCATTACATATTTGCGTTGACTTTAGGTAACTAAAGTTTCATACTGCGTTTCATCCACTGGGGGATGTGAACCGCACGGATCGTTCGCATCATGATTGAAGAGGATTTCTTAGACATGTTCACGCTTCAGCTAAACATTATCAGCGTAGTAATTATCTGATGCGGGTTAGCACATACAGCTAGCCCGTACGATAACGGGCGGCTGATGAAGATGAGGGCCGTCGAGCGCAACCGACGGCCCTCATTTTTTATGTCTGGGAAGTTCTTTTTAGAGGAGGAAATGTAATGAACGGAGTTTTGCTCATGGTTGTGGCCGCGGCGGTGCTCGCCTGCGGCTATCTGGGCTACGGCCGCTGGCTGGCCAACAAGTGGGGCGTTGACAAAGAGGCCCTCACGCCGGCCAAGCGCATGAAGGACGGCAAGAGCTTCTCGCCTGTTTCCGCCTTCACTGCGTTCTCGCATCAGTTCAGCTCGATCTGCGGTGCTGGCCCTGTTACGGGTACGATCGTCGCCATGGCCTTTGGCTGGCTGCCCGTCGTGCTCTGGGTCCTCGTCGGCGGTATCTTCTTCGGCGCCGTCCACGACTTCGGCGCCCTGTACGCTTCGATGAAGAACAACGGCAAGTCGCTGGCTCAGCTCATCGAGAAGTACATCGGCAAGACCGGCCGTCGCCTGTTCCTGCTGTTCTGCTGGCTGTTCTGCATCATCGTCATCGCCGCTTTCACCGACATGGTCTGCAAGACGTTCATGTTCACCTCGGTCGTTGACGCTTCTGGCGCTGCTACCGGTGCTATCGACTTCACCAAGTCCTATGCCGCCGGCTGCGCTGGCACCATCTCCATCCTGTTCACCTTCGTCGCTATCGCCTTTGGTTGGGCACAGAAGAAGTTCAACCTCACCGGTGCTGCCGAGTTCGTCACCGGCGTGGTGCTCATGGTCCTCATGTTCGCCGTCGGTATGCAGTTCCCGGTCTATCTGGACAAGTTCCAGTGGTTTGCCGTCGTCATGGTCTACCTGGTCTTTGCCGGCGCCATGCCCATCCAGATGCTCAAGACCCCTCGCGACTACCTCACCTCGATCATGATGATCGTCATGATCGCCTGCGCTGTCCTCGGCATCGTTGTCCTGGGTGTTAACGGCCAGGCTACGATGACCGCTCCGGTCTTCACCGGCTTCTCTGGTGCCTCCGGCATGATGTTCCCGGTCCTGTTCGTCTCCGTTGCCTGCGGCGCTCTCTCCGGTTTCCACAGCCTCGTTTCTTCCGGTACCTCCTCTAAGCAGGTCGAGAAGGAGCAGGACGCCGTCAAGGTCGGTTACGGCGCCATGATCGTCGAGTCCTTCGTCGGCATCCTTGCCATCATCGTCGCCGGCATCATGTTCTCCGACATGAACACCGCCGGTACGGGCGCCCTCAACGCCGGTGTCGCTTCCACCCCGTTCCAGATCTTCGCCGCTGGCATCTCCCGCGGTATGCAGGCCTTCGGTGTTGACGGCACACTCGCTACCGTCTTCATGACCATGAACGTCTCCGCTCTGGCCCTGACCTCGCTCGACGCCGTCGCCCGCATCGCTCGCACCTCGTTCTCCGAGTTCTTTGCCCAGACTAACGATGCCCTGGCCATCGAGTCCAAGGCCGGCTACATGAAGGTCCTCGGCAACCCCTGGTTCGCCACGGTCGTTACCCTGCTTCCCGGTCTCGCCCTCGCCTTTGGTGGCTATGCCAACATCTGGCCGCTCTTTGGTGCTTCCAACCAGCTGCTCGGCGGCATGACCATGATCACCCTCGCCGTGTTCTGCAAGTGCACCGGCCGCAAGGGTTGGATGCTCTACGTGCCCGTCGTCTTCCTGCTCTGCTGCACCTTCACCTCGCTGGTCCAGAGCGCCATGGGCTGCATGACCGCCGTCCAGGCTTACGGCTTCTTCGGCACCATCCCGGCTACCGCCACCACGGCCGCCGTCTCCGTTGCCGCTACCAAGGGCCTGCAACTCGTCTTTGCCGTCCTGCTGATGGTCCTGGGCCTCATCGTCGCCGTCAACTGCCTCAAGGAGTTCTTCGGCAAGGAGGCCGGTTCCATGCCCGACGAGGAGCCCGAGTGGTCCGAGATGGGCAAGGCCGAGTACGGTCGCGCCGCTGCCGCTGAGGCTCCTGCCGACGCCGAGGCCGCCAAGGCCTAGTCGGTCGGACGGGTTGAATCTCCCATCTATTTGACTCGGAAAGACCGGGTCCGCAATCAAGCGGACCCGGTCTTTTTTCTTGTGAGAACAGGTGGTGCAAGGGCGTTCTCGCAGATGTTTTGCGTGGATAGGCTCGTGCGTTGTACCATATAGACGTATATGTGTGCATATGAAAGGGGCCCCGTGGCCAAGACGGTATATTCCGATAATCAAAACAATGTCGATGCTCTGGCTGAGCGTCTGAGCAGCCAGACATCGCTTTCTGCCGAGCGCGCCAAGCTGGTTGCCTACGACCTGCTCTGCCGCAAGGCGCTCAAGATTAAGTCGAGCGCGCTGGCGCAGATTTTCCGCTCCGTCGATAAGGAATGCGACACCAAGGCGATGCGCGATGAGCTTATCGCGGCAAATATCGTGACCAAGATCGAGGGCAGCGGCATTAACGGGCGCCCGGCGTTCTATACCATCAATGTCGAGATCCGCGATGCCCAGGAGCAGCCTGCCGAGTCCGTCGAAGATTTTGTCGTCGAGGATTCCGCTGACGTGCCTGCTGTGGAAGAAGCTGCTCCGCGTGAGCATGTCGATACCGATGAGTTGCTCGATGAGAACGTCGTGCGTGCCTTTACGGCCAAGGCGGGACGCGGCGGTTTTGGCGGGGGTGGCAAGCGCGATGCGCAGCGCCGCGCCCAGCAGGAGCGCTTCCGTCGTGCCGTTGCTCAAAAGGGTGAGACGGATGCCGAGGCTGTTGAGAACGAGGTTGCTGCCGAGTCGCAGAGGCCCGCGAAGGAGCAAAAGCCCGTGGAGGCCCAGGAGCCCCAGCGTCGCCGTGGTGCCCACTTTAAGGCTGCGCAGCAGGATGTCGCGCATGAGGTTGAAGAGCCTTCCGAGGCTGCAGACGATGTTGAGGAGTCTGCCAAGAAGGCTCCGGGTTCATGCCGTCCCGGGCGTGGTTTTGCGAGGCGCGCGTATCCCGTAAGGCGTCAGGAGAAGGGCGAGCCGGCTCCGACCGCTCAGGCCGAGAAGGCCGAACAAACCGAGAAAACCGTTGAGCCGGCGGCTCGCGAGCAGCAACCTTCCGAGTCGCAGCCTGCGGCTGACACTGAGGTCAAAGCTCAACAGACCGCTGATAAGCAGGCGGGGGAGAGCGCCTCAGGCAAGCCCCGCCGTCGTCGTCACCGCGGCGGTCGTGGCTCAAATGCCGAGGCCGCGGCCGAGAAGACAGCGACACAAAACGGAGATGAGAAGGCCGAGACTCCGGTGGATCAGGTCAAGCGCCAGCCGGCGAAGGAGGCCAAGTCCGATCGTCCGCAAAAGCGCTCGTCTGCGCCCAAGCAGGAACGTAATACCCGGGCAGATTCCAAGCGTAAGCCTCATGCACAGGCTGAGCCTGCCGCGGCTGATAGTGCTACCCAGCGGCCCGAGTCGGCCGTCCACGGCGAGGTATCGGCGTTTGCCCTTGCCCGCGTTTTGGGCAGGCAGCTGCTCAAAGTTGTCCCTACGCCTACGGCGCTCTCTAAGATCAAGGAGCAGCAGACTCAAATTGTTAAGGTCGAGGGCAAGGACGGCAAAAAGGCGCCGCAGCGCACTCAGCACAACGAGATGTCCAACCGCAAGATTGCCGAGGAAATCGCAATCATCCAGGCTTGGATCGAGCAAAACCGAGGTGCCGATACGCCGGTTGCCTCGCGCCGCCAGCGTGCCTACCAGATTTTTAACGATGAGAAGGCCTTTGACGGCAAGCACGGCGAGCGCCTAATTCGGCGTATGACCGAAAAGGGCATCAGCATGCAGGCGATTAAGGTCGCCCCCAACCGCCCCGTTCACTTTACGGGTTTCTTTACGCTGGGCGCCGATAAGCCGTTCATTATGGTCGAGAACCTGGACACCTACGACGAGATCGTCAGGCTGCTGCGTGGCCGCAAGCACGCCAAGCTCTTTGGCATCAAGGTGGGCGGCGTGATTTTTGGCGGCGGATGCAAGGCGAGCGTCTCGCATGCCCTGGACGATTATCTGACTGAGATCGGCTATCGCTTTAACTACGTCTACTACGTGGGCGATATCGACCGCGAGGGCGCGCGCATCGTCGAGCAGGCTCGCAATGCCAATGTGGTTGAGATTCGCCTGCATGCCGGCATGTACCGCGCCATGCTCGCCGAGCATAAGCGTCGCGTGAAGGCCGGCGGCGAGTGCGAGCCCGCGGCTGCCAACCAGGGCGTGCCGCAGAACTTGGCGGCGACGATCAAGGATCTGCCCATGGTCACGCGCGTGCAGTTCCGCAATGTGCTGCGCGAGGGCGGGCGCATTCCGCAGGAGATTCTGATGACCGCCGACTATCGGGATGGCGACTCGGGAAGCTTCGACCGCATGCTTAACAACTAAATTCCGCCGGCCCCGGGAGAGCGGGGACACCGGCTTAGGTTTCCTGCTCTACAGTCCTGCTCACGACGGAGGCCACATTAAGTGGCCTCCTGTTCGTGCGGAACTCGCGATAAACCTAAGCCGGTGCCCCCGCTCTCCCGGGGGCTGTCGTGGCTTGGCCGTTGCACGCGGCTCGCTTTTCGGAACGGGGCTGACGGACACGTTCCGAAATCTACCACCGTCGCTGTGCAGGGTGTCTATAAAGAGCCGTGGCCAAAAAACATCAAATATGAGTACTGATACTCTTTTAGTAGCAGTAATTTTGATCACATTTAAGGTGATTTGACGTGTCGATCGAGCAGATAAACTGCCGTATCTCCTCAAGTGTTCATTAAAGGAAGACCTTGATGCGAATAAATCTCATTAAGATCTTCTTTTATTAACGAAAATAATGTAGCTACAACGGTAACAGTACTCATATTTGCCGTTTTTTGGCCACAGTCCTTCGGAGGGTCCTCGAAAATAGTCCCGAGCCGGCACTTGGGGACGTTCCTATAATGCCGGCACTTAGGAGCGTCCCCAAGTGCCGGCACCGCGTCTGCCTGCGGCGGCCGCGCCCCGCTGCGTCGCTCCGCATCCTTGCGGGTTCGGATTCCTCCGCTTGGCGGCGTTGGCTCGATTTGCTTGACGTGAGGGGCTCTTGGCTGGTGTGGGACGGAGGGATTCCGCGTCCGCCTGGTCGGCGGCCGCGCCCCGCTGCGTCGCTTCGCTCCTTGCGTGCTGCGCTGGAAAACGCTTCGCGTTTCCTCAGCTCCGCACCCTTGCGGGTTCGAATTCCTCCGCTTGCCCACAAGAAAGCGCCCTGGGCCGTTATGGGCTTAGGGCGCTCAGTTTTAATGGCTGGGACGGAGGGATTCGAACCCCCAACAGCCGGCACCAAAAACCGGAGTTCTACCGTTGAACTACGTCCCAATGTGTGGTGTTGCCCAAAAGCAACTCGTCTAGTTTACCTAATCTGCGAGGGCATCGCAAACGCCGTCGAGTAGGCGTACGGCGAGCGTCTGCGCGTCGCTGGCCGTGAAGGTGCCGTTGTAGCGCGTCATGCCCGTGAGCTCAATGCGAATGCGAGCCGGCTTCTGCTGCGCGGCGACATTGGCGGTGCGGATGCGCTGGGCCAGGTTGTGGCACTCGGCGAGGGCAATCGTGGCGCGTGGCGCGGCGTCGGCGGGCAGCTCGTCGCTTGCGATCTCGAGCACCAGGTCAACGTCGGTTGGGACCTCGGAGTCGCAGAGCATCACGCCGCTGTTGTCGGTCGTTGCCGTGGCGATGTTCCACATGCGCGAAGCAACGCTGCGTGCGATGGGGTCCTCACCGATAACGGCGATCTGGAAGCGCTCGAGCACGTTGGCGGCGCGAGCAAAACCGATGCGGGACTCGGCTTCGGTGACCGAGGGCTTGCCCTCCCACACATGATGCAGGCGGTTGATGTAGGCGTAGGTGTCCTGGAAGGCCATGCCGTCGGCAAACAGGCCGACATTTTCCTGGAACTGCTGCAGGGCGGCCTCGGTATGCGGACCAAAGTAGCCGTCGTCTTCGCCACAGGCAAAGCCCAAAACGTTGAGAGCGCGCTGCAGGGCCTGCACATCGGCGCCATGGAAATTGGGCATGCGCAGATACAGGGTGCGGTCGCCCAGCTTATACGAGGCGTCGACCAGGGCGCTCCAACAGGGGATATCGACGGCATGACCGGCAGCAAGGCCACTGTCGAGCCTGAAGGTGCTGACGGCCTGCTCGGTGGTGGTGCCAAAGCGCTTGTCGGCGACCTCGTCGGCATCGATGGTGTAACCGAGCTGCAGAAGGCGGGACTGAACATCCTCGACGGCTGCTCCCTGCATGCCCGTGGTAATAGGTTCCATGAACGAACCCCTTTCGGCGTACGATTCGTACTATTTTGAGCGCGTGTCGGATAGACAACGCGAGACAATGCATAAACATGCACTCAACAGTGTAGCAACTTGTACCCAAACTCGCTGCCCACAGGTTTTATGACCCCCGCTAGTTAAGACGCTCCACAAAGAAATCTGCCATTGAGAGGAAGAGCTCGCGCGCATGCGGGTCGAGCTCGACGCCTTCGATAGCGGCCTTGGCCTTAGCGGTCAGGTCGAGCGCATAGGTGTGGGCGTAATCGATGGAGCCGGTCTCCTGGAAGATCTCCACGGCGCGTGCGAGCTGCGCAGGGTCCTCGGTGCCCGAGGAAAGGATTGCCTCGATCTCGTCGTGATAGCGCTCGTCTGACAGGGCATGCACGGCAACGAGGGTGCGCTTGCCCTCGGTGATATCGGTGCGGAAGTCCTTGTTGGCGGCCTCCTTGGTGCCGATCAAGTTGAGCAGGTCGTCTTGAATCTGGAAGGCAAGGCCCGTGTGCAGCCCAAAGGCGCGCAGTGCCTCAATCTGCTCTTCGCTGCCGCCGCCGATAATGGCTCCGGCGGCAAGCGGCGTCGCTCCGCTGTAGTACGCGGTCTTGTGCGTCGCCATGTCCAGATAATCGTCGACCGAAATGTCAAAGCGCCCGTCGCGGACCCAGCCCAGGTCGAGCGCCTGGCCCTCGATGGTACGGACGATCATTTCGGTAAGCTCGTGGAGCACGCGAAGCTTCACGTCTGCGTTGAGTGTGGGGTCGTCGAGAACCGTCTTGGTGACCATGGTGAGCGCCAGGTCACCGCAGTTGATGGCAAGACCGGTGCCCTCGGTAAGGTGCATGCAGGGCTTGCCGCGACGAATCTGCCCGTTGTCGGCGATGTCGTCGTGGATGAGTGCGCCCGACTGAAAGTGCTCGATGGCCGCCGCTGCGCTGCGGGCGCTCTCAAAGCTGCCGCCTACCGCAGTGGCGGCGAGCATGCAGATGAGCGGGCGGTGGCGCTTGCCAGCGTTTGCCGTAAATGCCGAGAGCGGGGTATACAGGTAGCGCTCGATATCGGCGGAAGTCGCCTGTCCGCCAAAGAACGTGGCCAGATAGTCGTTAATCTGGTCAAAGTGCTGGGCTAAAAAGCTGGTAAACGGACTGGACACGGGTTCTCGCATTCTTTGATAGGTTGCATCGTTGCATTATGCAGACAACATATTGCCACATTAGGGCGTCGAGCGCGGCGGTTGAAGACGATTGGTCCATGCGGCCGCAAGTGCGGTAGGGGCTTGGCTAGATAAGCCCAAAGTGTTCGAGCGCGGTGACGACGCCGTCGTGGTCGATGCTGTCGGTGACATAGTCGGCCTTTTCCTTGAGGAAGTCCGGTGCGTTGCCCATGGCGATGCCAACGTCGACGGCGTTCATCAGCGAGACGTCATTGCTGGCGTCGCCGATGCCGTATACGGTTCCGTGGTGGGGATCGAGGGCGTCGAGTACGGACTGGATACCCTCGCGCTTGGTGCATTCGCGAGGCGAAATCTCGGTCACTTCGAGCTCGAGCTCGTTAAAGCAGAGCAGCGGCTCAAACGCTTGATCCTGAGCGATGCGGTTGGCAAGCGACGTGGACATTAAGATCTTGTAGGCGCTGTAATGTTGCAGCTGCGTAATTGCATCGCCCACGGTGCGGGCGTATCCGGGGGCGTCGGGCGCATCGGCACTCATGCGAACGACGCCATTGAGTCCCTCAAAACGAATCACTTCGTCCGATTGCTCAAGAATGGGAGCAAGGCGCTGCAGCATGCCGGGCGTCATCGCCAAATCGCGAATCACGTGTCCCTCAAGTTCGACATAGCCACCCGCGAGGCAGACGATGCCGGTCCAGGGCAGCTCGAGCAGCTTTGGATGGATGCAGCTCAGCGTGCGCCCTGTGCAGATAAACGCCATATTGCCCTTGGCGACAAAATCACGGATGGCTTGCGAGACCGCTTCATTGGGATAGGGGGAGAGGTCTCGCTCGCTCTCGGGAAGCTCTTGTGCCACTCGATGGTCTTGCCAGGCGAGTGTTCCGTCGATATCGAAGAAGCAGATATCGCCGCGCTTATGGGCTGCGCTGGCGGAAGGGGAGGCCGAGGTGGTGGGCACAAATCCCGGCTCGAGGCCCATGATCTGGTCAAAATGCTCTTTAACGCGGGGAACGGAGATGCCAATAATCACCTGGGCGGTCTTGCCCGTAATGATGAGGCCCTTGGCGCCCACCGCGACAAACGACGCATTATCTGCAACGATGGAAGGGTCTGCGACCTCGACGCGCAGGCGCGTGGCGCAGTTGGTTGCGCCCACGATATTGCCAACGCCACCTAAAAGCTGAATTACCCGCTCAGCGAGGACGTGATCTTGATCGGATTGAATACTGACCTCGCCATTGGGAGATTGCTCTTTGGCAAAGCCGCTTCCCGTTAAACGATCGATTGCCGCGCGATTGGAGACATGATCCTCGCGGCCCGGCGTCTTAAGGTCATAGACCAAGATGAGTGCTCGAAAACTAACAAAAAAGATGAGGCTAAAGGCAAGACCGATACCGAGCGCCAAAAGGTAGGAGCCGGCATGCATTCGCATGAGCGGGATGAAGTTGAAGGCCGTCATTTCCATGAGACCGCCCGAGAAGATGCCGACGATGCCAAAGAAGTTCATGGTCATGGCAAGGCAGGAGGACAGGACGGCGTAGAGCAAAAAGAGTCCGGGATAGGTGAACATAAAGAGAAACTCGAGCGGCTCGGTGACGCCGCAGACCACCGAGGCGACGATGGCGGGCAAAAGGATGACCTTAAGGCCGGCGCGGCGTTCGGGTTTGGCGGTGAAATAGAATGCTGCCGCGATGGCGGGAAGGCCAAAGAGCTTGCCCCAGCCGGTGGCGGTAAAACCTGCCCAGGGCGCAAGTTCATTTAAAGGGCGCGTGCTATGGGAGAGAATGGGGAGCAGGTTGGTCCACGTGGCGTAAATACCGTCGTGAATGACCAGATTGTCGTAATAGATGGGCATATAGAGCAGATGGTGCAGCCCCATGGGCTCGAGCGCTCGCTCCAAAAACACAAAGATGCCCACGCCGAAGGGGCCGACGCCCGCAAGTGCGTGGCGCAGCGTTTCGGTCACAGCGTATGCGAAGGGCACGATGGCGGCCGAGATGGCGGCAAGGGCAAACACGGCAAAAAAGCTGATGAGGTAGACCAGCGAGGAACCCGAGAAGGTGCCGAGCCAATCGGGAACCTTGGCATCGTAGAAGCGGTCATGGATGGCAACGACGGTTGCCGACACCGCCAGCGGGCCGATAATGCCGGTGTCGAGCGTCTTGATGCCGTCGATGACGGTGATACCGCTGGCGGGGGTCAAAGATGATGGGTACTTAAGCCCAAGGTTGTCTCCGCTCAGCTTAATGATCTCGCTCAAAAAGAAGCAATAGGCAAAATAGGCCACGAGTGCCTCGAGGCAGCAGCGCGCCGGTTGCTTTTGGGCAAGACCGATAGGCAGCGCTACGGCAAAAAGGAGCGGGAGACGTTTAAAGACCGTCCACGAGCCGCGCTGGATGATGGTCCAGAAAACGTACCAAGGGGTTCCGTATACGGCGAGGTCACCGACGATGTCTACGGTCGTGGCGAGGGCGGAGATGCCGACCATGAGGCCTGATATAGAAAACAGCATGGCGGGCGCGAACATGGCTCCGCCAAAACGTTGGATTTTCTGCAGCATAATATGCCTTCCGGATGCAACATGCTGTGCGAGCAAGAACGTTTAAACAATGAACTCATTGTAGAGGACTGGCTGCTTGCCGCATTGACGGTTTTGATTCGGTCCGATTTGGGTTTCGGGGGAACCGTCGACGGTAAATAATCCGTACTTTACCGATAATCGGTTTAAACAACTTTAAGAAATGCTATCGTGCCTAGCCATACATATTCATTAGAGGTGAAGTCATGCCAAAAGCGATTTACGAAGGAATCTACCGCGAGATCCGTTCGCGCATCATCAACGGGACCTATGCGTTTCAGGAGATGCTGCCAACCGAAGCCGAGCTGACCGCGGAGTTTGGCTGCACGCGCAATACCGTTCGACGCGCCTTGAGCATGCTGGCCGACCAGATGTTTGTGCAGCCTATACACGGCAAGGGCGTGCGCGTTATTTGGCTTAAGGGCGAAACCGATATGCTGGGCGCACTCGAAGAGGTTGAGTCGTTTGGCGAGTTCGCAAAACGCAACAATGCCGTCGCATCGACCGAGGTCAAGTCTTTTGAACATTTGATTTGCACTGAGCAACTCTCTCGTCGCCTGGGCTTTAAGGTGGGCGAGGAGCTGATTCGCGTCGTGCGTGTCCGAAGCCTCAACGGCAGCGCGCGCCAAGTGGACCACGGCTACTTTTTGGCGTCGATCGCCAAGGGCCTGACCCCCGAGATCGCGGCGGATTCTATCTACGGCTATCTGGAGCACAAGCGCGGCATCAAAGTGATGGCGAGCCGCCGTACGGTGAGTGTCGAGCTCGCCAACGATGAGGACTGCAGCTACTTGGACCTTGGCAAGTACAACTGTGTCGCCGTCATGGAGAGCCAGTCGTACACTTCGGACGGCATCTTGTTCGAGGTCACGCATGCCCGCACGCATCCCGAGATCTTCCACTACCGCGTCAACTCCAAGCGATAGCCGGCTAGCTCGCAGCCTGACGAGACTCATGCCCTCAAAGAGAAAACGCCCGGTCAAACCGACGATGCATCGGCTTGACCGGGCGTTTTCTCTGCATTCGATAACGAATAATTGTTTATACAAAACTTGTCAAGTATCAAGTTGAAATTACCGTTCACCGAAGTTTTTCTACCGCTCTAGTAATACTTGTTCAAACAACTAGCCAAATAGCGTATTGTGCAAATCAGCAAAAGGGGCAAAGTCCCCGAGCCAATCTCCGAAGGCGGCGGCAAAGGGTGCCGCCACGGTGTGAAAGGGTGGATTGTAATGAAGAACGAAATGAGCAGAAGGCAGTTCCTGGGCTTTGCTGGTTCCGCGGCTGCGGTTCTTGGTCTGGGTCTCGTGGGCTGCGGTGGTTCTGCCGGCTCCGGCTCCTCTGCTTCTGGTGACGCTGCCGAGGTCTACTTCCTCCAGTTCAAGCCCGAGGTCGACAAGGAGTGGAAGGAGATCGCCAAGGCGTACAAGAAGGAGAAGGGCGTCGAGGTCAAGATCGTGACCGCCGCCTCCAACACCTACGAGGAGAAGCTCAAGTCCGAGATGTCCAAGAGCTCCGCTCCGACGCTGTTCCAGGTCAACGGCCCCACCGGCCTTAAGAACTGGAAGGACTACTGCGCCGATCTTTCCGACACCAAGCTCCGCGGCGAGCTCATCGACGACTCCCTGGCGCTGCAGTCCGACGGCAAGGATCTGGGTATCGACTGGGTTCAGGAGAGCTACGGCATCATCTACAACAAGGAGCTCCTCGAGAAGGCCGGCTACAAGGCCGAGGACATCAACTCCTTCGACAAGCTGAAGGCTTGCGCCGATGACATCCAGGCCCGCAAGGACGAGCTCGGCGTTGACGGTGCCTTCACTTCCGCCGGCATGGATGACTCCTCCAGCTGGCGCTACACCACGCACCTCGCCAACCTCCCGCTCTACTACGAGTTCGAGAAGGAGCACAATCAGGAGGACGACGAGATCAAGGGCGAGTATCTCGACAACTTTAAGCAGATCTTCGACCTGTATATCACCGACTCCACCTGCGATCCTTCGCAGCTCGCCTCCAAGACCGGTGACGACGCCACCAACGAGTTCGCAACCGGCAAGGCCGTCTTCTACCAGAACGGCTCTTGGGCCTACGCCGACCTCACCAAGGCCGGTATGACCGACGACCAGCTCGGCATGCTGCCGATCTACATCGGCGTCGACGGCGAGGAGAACCAGGGCCTGTGCTCCGGCGGCGAGAACTACTGGTGCGTCAGCTCCCAGGCTTCCGAGGATGCCCAGAAGGCCACCGAGGACTTCATGTATTGGTGCGTCACTTCTGACACCGCCACCAGCATCATCGCTGACAAGATGGGTCTGACCGCCCCGTTCAAGAGCGCTAAGGAGACCACCAACGTCTTCTCGCAGCAGGCCGTTGCTATGGCCAAGGACGGCAAGAAGACCGTCGCTTGGGACTTCGTTTACATCCCCTCCGAGGAGTGGAAGAAGAACCTCAAGCAGGCTCTCATCGCTTATGCTGCCGACAACACCAAGTGGGACGGCGTCAAGAACGCCTTCGTCGATGGCTGGAAGACCGAGAAGGCTGCTTCCGAGTAAGCAGTTGCTGCCCAAGCTATCTGATTAGCGACAGGGGGCGGGCAGACGTAGGTTTGCCCGCCCCCTGCATATTGAAAGGACCCTTCTATGGGCAAAGCACTCAAGCGCTGGTGGCCGCTCTTTATGCTGCCCACGTGCCTGGCGTTTATGATCGGGTTCGTGATTCCCTTTATCCAGGGTTTCTATCTCTCGTTCTGCCAGTTTATTACCATCAATAACGCGCACTTTGTCGGTATCGAGAACTACGTGCGCGCGCTGTCCGATCCGCAGTTCTCCACGTCGTTCTTCTTTACCGTGGCGTTTGCCTTCCTGTCGACGGTGCTCATCAACGTGATCGCGCTGGCCATTGCGCAGGCGCTCACTCGCAAGGCGCTCAAGGGCACCAACATCTTCCGTACGATTTTCTTTATGCCTAACCTGATTGGCGGCATTGTACTGGGTTACATTTGGCAGATTCTGATCAACTGCCTGCTCTCCAACGTGGGCGCCCAGCTCATCGCCCTTAACTCTGCTGCTGGCTTCTGGGGCCTTATCATCCTGACCCTGTGGCAGCAGGTCGGCTACATGATGATCATCTACATCGCCGGTCTGCAGTCCATCCCGTCTGACTACATCGAGGCCGCCAAGGTCGATGGCGCTACGGCATGGCAGACGTTTTGGAAGGTTAAGATCCCCAACCTGATGCCGACCATCACCATCTGCCTGTTCCTGTCCATCACCAACGGCTTTAAGCTGTTCGACCAGAACCTCGCCCTTACCGGTGGCGCCCCGGCGCACTCCACCGAGATGCTCGCCCTGAACATCTACAACACGTTCTATTCGCGTGCTGGCATCGCATGGCAGGGCATCGGTCAGGCCAAGGCAGTTATCTTCTGCATCCTGGTTGTCGCTATTTCTATGATCCAGCTTAAGGCCACGAGGTCCAAGGAGGTGCAGCAGTAATGAAACGCGATAAGGCTATCAACCGCGCGCTCTCGATCTTCTTTACGATTCTGTCGCTCGCATGGATCTACCCCGTGTTCATGATTGCGCTCAATTCCTTTAAGAAGGCGACCGCAATCAGCACCACCACGGCGTTCGATCTGCTCACGCCCGAGACGTTCAACGGCCTCGCAAACTACGTGCACGCTCTGAACGAGCAGGGCTTTGCCTCGGCGTTTATGTACTCGCTCATCATCACGGTCACGTCGGTCGTGCTGATTCTGGTGTGCTGCTCCATGTGCGCTTGGTACGTGGTGCGCGTCAACAGCAAGATCTCGAACTTCTTCTATTACCTGTTCGTCTTCTCGATGGTCGTACCGTTCCAGATGCTCATGTTCACGCTGTCCAACCTCGCGGACCGCATCGGCTTTAACACGCCGTTTAACATCTGCTTCATCTACCTTGGTTTTGGCGCGGGCCTCGCGGTCTTTATGTTCGCCGGCTTCGTCAAGAACATCCCGCTCGAGATTGAGGAAGCGGCCATGATCGACGGCTGCAACCCGGTCCAGGTGTTCTTTAAGATCGTCCTTCCCATTATGAAGCCCACCTATCTTTCGGTCGGCATCCTTGAGACCATGTGGGTCTGGAACGACTATCTGCTGCCCTACCTTACGCTCGACTCCACCAAGTACAAGACCATTCCTATCTTGATCCAGTACTTCCGTGGCGGCTATGGCCACGTCGAGCTCGGCCCCATGATGGCATGCATCATGATGGTCGTCATCCCCATCGTCATCATGTACATCTTCTGCCAGAAGTACATCATTGACGGCGTTGTGGCAGGTGCCGTCAAGGGCTGATGCCGTAACTGTTTTGCAAGTTTTGGCGGCGCCTCTCAGCGCGGCGCCGCGTATCGAAAGGTAAAGACATGGCCGAGATCGTTCTCAAACATGTTCAGAAGGTGTATCCCAACAACGAGTCAAAAAAGAAGGGCTTCTTTGGCAAAAAGAAGAAAACCGAGGAGAAGAAGCACAACCTCAAGGTTACCGAGGACGGTGTGCTCGCTGTAGAGGACTTCAACCTCACCGTTCACGACCAGGAGTTCATCGTCCTCGTTGGCCCTTCTGGCTGCGGTAAGTCCACGACGATGCGCATGGTCGCCGGCCTGGAGGATATCACCTCGGGCGACGTGCTCATCGACGGCAAGCGCGTCAACGACGTCGCTCCCAAGGACCGCGACATCGCCATGGTGTTCCAGAGCTATGCTCTGTACCCCAATATGACGGTGTACGAGAACATGGCATTTACGCTCGAGCTCAAGAAGGTCCCCAAGGACGAGATCGACCGCAAGGTTCGCTCTGCTGCCGAGATCCTGGGCATTACCGAGTATCTCGACCGTAAGCCTAAGGCGCTTTCGGGTGGCCAGCGCCAGCGCGTCGCCATCGGCCGCGCCATCGTGCGAGACCCCAAGGTCTTCCTGATGGACGAGCCGCTGTCCAACCTGGACGCCAAGCTTCGTAACCAGATGCGTGCCGAGCTCATTAAGCTGCGCCACGAGATCAAGGGCACGTTCATTTATGTTACTCACGACCAGACCGAGGCTATGACCCTCGGTGACCGTATCGTGGTCATGAAGGACGGCGTCGTCCAGCAGATCGCCACCCCGCAGGAGGTCTTCAACCATCCCGCGAACATCTTCGTCGCCGGCTTTATCGGCGTGCCGCAGATGAACTTCTTCGATGCCCAGCTGGTGCGCTCGGGCAACGGCTTTACCGTCAAGACCGAGGATATGAACGTGGCGCTCGCCCCCGAGACCTGCGCTCAGCTTGCTCTCAACTGGGACGGCGGCGACGTGAAGGAGATCACGGCCGGCGTGCGTCCCGAGCAGATTCTGCTTGCCGACAAGGACGAGGAGGGCGCGCTCCAGGGTACCGTCGAGGTGACCGAGCTCATGGGTTCGACCGAGCATGTCCACGTGACCGCTCCCGATGGCCAGTTCGTCCTGATCATTCCCGTTGTCGACCTTGAGGCCAAGGGTGCGCTCAAGGCGGGCGACCCCATCTGGTTCAAGTTCGAGAAGAACGCGACCCACCTCTTCGATAAGGTATCTGGCAAGAACCTTATCTAGGCCCGGTTCATCCAGGCCCTCCCTTTGGGCGACTGCGGTATTGCCATCCTTTTGCCGTGGTCACATATAAGGCTCCCCTCCCGTCCACTGGGCGAGAGGGGAGCCTTTCTTTGTGTTGGGACTGTCTGACCGGTCGTTTGTCTCGATCTGTAGCGGATAGGGCCGATTTCGGACGTTAGATGTTACAGATCGAGACGGTTCCGCTGAGCTAACCATTTCATCTAAATCTGTAACACCAAAGGCGAATTTCACCTGCTAGATGTTACAGATTGAGATAAACCCAAGGGGAGGGGCCGGTATGTCTCAATCTGTAACAGCTGGGACCGTTTTGGTTGAGTAGCTGTTATGGATCGAGATTGTTTGGCCGAGTCGGATCACAGGGTAACGTGCGGGCACAAAAAAACGGAGCCGCGTTGCCGTGGCTCCGTTTTCAAGAGGATGGGCGATGAAACCGAATTAGCTCAGGTGCCAGATCTCGTCGTTGTACTGGGAGATCGTACGGTCGGACGAGAAGGTGCCGGCGTTGGCGATATTGATGAGCGCCTTGCGCATCCAGGCGTCCTGGTCCTCGTAGCCGGCCAGCACGCGCTCCTTGGTCTGGATGTACTCCTCAATGTCGAGCAGGGCCATAAACCAGTCCTTGCCCTTAATGTCGTCGTGCAGGCGCTGCAGGCGCTCGGCGTTGCCGGTTGCCATAAAGGCCGGGTTGGTGATGAAGTCCACCAGCAGTTTAATGCCGGGCTTGCGGTAGAGCGCACCGGCGTTGTAGGTGCCGTCGGCGTAGAGCTGTTCGACCTGTTTGGACGAGGCACCAAAGGTATAGATGTTCTCGTCGCCCACAAGCTCGGCAATCTCCACGTTGGCACCGTCGAGCGTGCACAGGGTTAGGGCGCCGTTGAGCATGAACTTCATGTTGGAGGTGCCGCTCGCCTCCTTGGAGGCCAGGCTGATCTGCTCAGAGATGTCAGCGGCGGGGATCACGCGCTCGGCGGCGGTGACGTTGTAGTTCTCGATCATGACAACCTGCAGGTAAGGAGCCACGTCGGGGTCGTTTGCAATCCACTGCGACAGCGTCAGGATCAGATGGATGATGTCCTGCGCGATAGTGTAGGCAGGCGCCGCCTTGCCGCCAAAGATGATGGTGACAGGGTGCTTAGGCCTGTTGCCGTTCTTGATATCGAAGTACTTCCAGATGATGTAGAGCGCGAGCATCTGCTGACGCTTGTACTCGTGGATGCGCTTGACCTGGACGTCGATGATGGCGTTGGAGGGAATGGTCACGCCCTGCTCGAGCGCCATGAACTGGCGCATGATGGCCTTGGCCTCGACCTTGGTGGCGGCCAGGCGCTCAAGAACGTCCTTGTCGTCGGCGAACTTGGCGAGTTTGCTCAGATCGCCGGTGCTGCGCCAGTCGGTGCCGATTACATCGTCGAGCAGGCTGGCGAGCGCGGGGTTGGCTCCATGGATCCAGCGGCGGAAGGTGATGCCGTTGGTCTTGTTGGAGAACTTCTCGGGATAGATCTCGTAGAACGGATGAAGCTCGGTGTCCTCCAGGATCTTGGTGTGGAGGGCGGCTACGCCATTGATGGAGAAGCCAAAGTGGATGTCCATGTGGGCCATGTGGACGGTGTCGTATTCGTCGATGACGGCGACGCGCGGGTCATCGTGCTCGGCCTTCGCGATCTCATCGAGCTTGACGATAATGTCGGCGATGGCAGGGGAGACCTTCTGCAGGCTGACGAGCGGCCACTTCTCGAGCGCCTCGGCAAGAATCGTGTGGTTAGTGTAGGCGACCATGGAGCGTACGATGGTCACGGCCTCGTCAAACTCGATGCCATGCTCGGTGGTGAGCAAGCGAATGAGCTCGGGGATGACCATGGTGGGGTGCGTGTCGTTAATTTGGACCACGGCGTAGTCGGCCAGATCGTGCAGGTTGCTGCCGCGCTCGATGGCCTCGTCGATCAGAAGCTGGGCGGCGTTGCTCACCATGAAGTATTCCTGGTAGATGCGAAGCAGGCGGCCCTGCTCGTCGGAATCGTCGGGGTAGAGGAACAAGGTGAGGTTTTTGGCGATCTCGGTCTTGTCGAAGTCGATGGAGCTGCCGGGGACCAGGCCGTCGTCGACGCTCGCCAGGTCGAACAGGCGCAGACGGTTCTTGGTGGGCTGGCCGTAACCGGGCACGTCGATGTTGACGAGCTTGGAGGTAACGGCAAAATCGCGGAACTCGACGGTGTAGGAGCGGTCGTCGTCGACTAGGATGTCCTGCTCACCGAGCCACTCGTCGGGGACGGCCTTCTGCTGGTTGTCGACAAAGCGCTGACGGAACAGGCCGTAGTGATAGTTGAGGCCCACGCCATCGCCGGTCAAGCCCAGCGTGGCGATGGAATCCAGGAAGCATGCGGCCAGGCGGCCCAGGCCGCCGTTGCCGAGCGACGGCTCGACCTCGAACTCCTCGATCTTGTTGGGGTCGTGGCCTGCGGCGGTGAGCTGGTCCTTAACCTCGTCGTAGATGCCGAGGTCGATCATGTTGTTGATGAGCAGCTTGCCGATCAAAAATTCGGCGGAAATGTAATAGAGCTTTTTCTTGCCGTTGTTGAGCGGGCAGGCGGCGGAGCGCTCCTGCACGAGTTTGACCAGCAGCTTGTAAATGCGACGGTCGTCGAGCTGCTCGAGCGAGGTGCCAAAAGACTGCTCGGCGAGTTCCATGAGGTTAATTTGGGGCATGTTTCCTCCTGTAATGGGTTGATTACATGTCTGCAATTCATAAGAATCCCGCGCGAGGGGATTGGGGTGGCCTCGCGCGGGTAAGCAAGCGCGTCCGCACGGTGGGGAGGGGTCGGGCGCGGTAGCTCCTATTGAGGAAGCTCGATTTCGGCTTCCGACGGGATGCGGAAGTAGGTCTCGGTCCAGTCGGTGAGTTTGTGCTCGAGCTCGCGGGTGATGGCGCCGTCGAGCATGCGCCAGGTCCAGTTGCCGCCCAGCGTGGCAGGGGTGTTGATGCGCGCCTCGTTGCCCAAGTTGAGCAGGTCCTGCATGGTGTAGATGCACGTGTCGCTCACGCTGGCTGCGATGGTTCGGTTGAGCGCGTCGGCGATGGGTTCGCCGGCCTGCTGATGGGTGTACAGGGCTGTCTGCTCGCGCTGACGCGGGGTAGCCGTTCCTTCAAACCAGCCGCGTGCCGTCTCGTTGTCGTGAGTGCCCACGTAGGCGACGGTGTTGGCAATGTAGTTGTGCGGCAGGTAGTACGAGTTGGTGCCCTCAAAGGCAAACTGCAGGATCTTCATGCCGGGGAAGCCCGAGTTGTCGCGCATATCGATGACGCCGGGGGTGAGGAAGCCCAGGTCCTCGGCGATGATGGGCAGCGTGCCGAGCTTTTCCTCGAGTGTCTTGAAGAGCTTGAGGCCGGGACCCTGCGTCCACGAACCGTAGGACGAATCAGGCGAGGAGAACGGCACCTCCCAATAGGCCTCGAAGCCGCGGAAGTGATCCAGGCGGATGACGTCGTACATGTCGAGGGCGGCGCGAATGCGGCCCTCCCACCAGGAGAAGCCGTCGGCCTCCATGGCGTCCCAGTCGTAGATGGGGTTGCCCCAGTACTGGCCGGTGGCCGAGAACTGGTCGGGCGGCGTGCCGGCGACGCTCACGGGATTGCCGGCGGCGTCGATCTTAAAGAGCTCAGGTGTCGCCCACATCTCGACGGAGTCACGCGAGACATAGATGGGCAGGTCGCCGATGATGAGAATGTCGCGCTCGTTGGCATAGGCCTTGAGGCGGCTCCACTGGCGATCGAAGAAGTACTGCGTCATCTGGTGGTAGAGCATACGCGCCGGATGGTCGGCGCAGACCTTGGCAGAAGCCTCGCCGCGGGTGCGGAGCTCCGCGGGCCACTCCCAAAACGCCTTGAGACCGCACTCCTCTTTGACGGTCATGAACTCACAGTAGGGGATGAGCCAGTCCTCGTTGGCCTGGATAAAGTCATCGAAATCGGCCGGCTTGTCGGCAGCAAAGCGCTCGGCGGCGCGGTCGAGAATCTGACGGCGGCCGCCAAAGATAGCACCGTAGTCGACATTGCTGGGGTCGGATCCCAGATACACGCCATCGATATCGCGCTGCTCCAGATACCCTGCCTCGATAAGCTCGGCAAAGTCGATAAAGTTGGGGTTGCCTGCGCGGGCCGAGAACGACTGATAAGGCGAATCGCCATAGCTGGTCGTCGTAAGGGGCAGAATCTGCCAGTAATGTTGTTTGCACGAGGCGAGAAAATCGACGAAGTCGTAGGCATTCCAGCCAAAGCCGCCGATTCCGTATGGTCCGGGCAGAGATGAGACGGGCATGAGGACGCCGCTTGCACGCTCCATGAATGCGCTCACCAACCTTCTTGTTGTGGGGTCGGCCTGCCGATGGGTGTGCAGTCCGCCTCCGATGTTCTGATTCGATACGCCTATTGTAAAACATGTTGTTTAAACATGTACAGGCAAGATAAAAAAGTTGGTCGATTTTCGGCGAATGGCTACATGCCATGAAAAAGCCCCGACCTCACAACGTGAGATCGGGGCAAGAACGGTATGTAGGTTTTTGCTACTCGGCGTCGGCGAAGCCGTTGGGGTTGTGGCTCTGCCAGTTCCAGCTATCGCGGCACATGTCCGCGATGTCGTACTGGGCCTTCCAGCCCATCATGCGCTCGGCCTTGGAGGCATCGCACCAGTTGGCAGCGATGTCGCCGGCGCGGCGCTCGCGGATCACGTAGGGCAGCTCCTTGCCACAAGCCTTGGAGAAGGCGGCGACGACCTCGAGTACCGAGGTGCCGGTACCGGTGCCCAGGTTAAAGATCTCGACGCCGGTCTTGCCGTTCATCCAGTTAAGGGCGGCAACGTGACCAGAGGCCAGATCGCACACGTGGATGTAGTCGCGCACGCCGGTGCCGTCGGGGGTGGGGTAGTCGTTGCCAAAGACCTGAACGGCCTCGAGCTTGCCCACGGCGACCTGGGCGACATAGGGCACCAGGTTGTTGGGGATGCCCTTGGGGTCCTCGCCGATCAGGCCCGACGGATGAGCGCCGATGGGGTTGAAGTAACGGAGCAGCACGACGTCCCACTCGGGGTCGGCGGTGTGGACGTCCATAAGGATCTGCTCGATCATCCACTTGGTCCAGCCATAGGGGTTGGTTGCGGGCTTCTTGGGGTCTTCCTCGGTGACGGGCGGGTTGTCCGGGTCGCCGTAGACGGTCGAGGAGCTCGAGAAGATGATGGACTTGCAGCCATGGTTGCGCATGACGTCGATGAGCACCAGGGTGTTCTCGATGTTGTTGTGGTAGTACTCGACGGGCTTGCTCACCGACTCGCCGACGGCCTTAAAGCCGGCAAAGTGGATGACACGGTCGATCTGATGGGTATCGAAGATCTTGTTCATCGCATCGCGGTCGAGCACGTTGGCCTTGTAGAAGGTGAGGTTCTTGGCGGCTTCGTCGCCCACGATGGTCTTGACGCGGTCGACGGCGACGGCGCTGGAGTTGGAGAGATCATCGACGATGACGACCTGGTAGCCACCCTCGAGCAGCTGAACGACGGTGTGCGAGCCGATAAAGCCGGCGCCACCGGTAACGAGGACGCAGGTGTCTTTGGGGTCGAGTGCTTTGGACATGTAGTCTCCTATCGAATCAGGAACACTTCTAGAGGGGAGTATAGCGCAGGCGGGGACGCCCAAATGGTGCACTGTAGGAAAAGCAGAGGATTATGTTAACGTACTCATATAAGAGCTTGCTCAATTGTTACCTCAAATTTGACAATTGCTTACGAGCCGCCGACCTTGTAGTTTCCTGCCGTTCGTGGAAATCGTTGGGACGCGCCATATGTACGCTAATATGTATGAGTTGAGCGACATATAAATAAGCATGTAACGGAGTACATATGTCACCAAACAGCGATTCCATCCTTTCCCAGGAGCTCTCGCGCCGCACTGCCCTTAAGGCCCTGTTCGGCGCCGCTTCTGCGGCAGTTCTTTTTGGCCTGCCCACTCGCGCCCATGCGGC
This sequence comes from uncultured Collinsella sp., assembly GCA_905208535.1. Classification (GTDB taxonomy): domain Bacteria; phylum Actinomycetota; class Coriobacteriia; order Coriobacteriales; family Coriobacteriaceae; genus Collinsella. The sequence goes on from CAJLPI010000020.1 coordinate 28,917, forward strand.
GGAGGCTTCCAAAGAAACCACCGATAAATTGAATGCCGCCCAGGCCCAACTCGACGAGGTTCAGGCCCAGCTCGACAGCATCGCAAATGAGTATGCGGCGCTGGCCAACAAGAATGCCCAGACCCTCAACGACATCGAGAATGTCCAGGGCAAGATTGACGACACGCAGGCCCAGATCGATGAAAAGAAGGCCGAGCTCAAGAAGAAGCGCAACGACCTTTCCGATCGCGTGGCCGCCAGCTACAAGTCCGGCGGTACGAACATCCTGTCGCTGCTGCTGGCCTCTGGCTCGTTTGAGGAACTCGTCGCCAACGCGCATTACGTTGAGAAGATCAACAAGAGCGACCGCGATGCCATCGAGGATATCCAGACGATTCAGGCTGAGCTCGACGCACAGAAGACCGAGCTCGAATCACAAAAGGCCGACCTGGAGAAGCTCAAGGACCAGCAGACTGCTCAGATGCAGGACATGCAGGCCAAGCAGCAGGAGGTCCAGACAGTTCTGAACGGCCTCTCCGACGATGTCAAGGAACTCATGGCCCAGCGTGATTCCGAGATTCTCGCTGCCGCCCAGGCAGAGGAGGCTGCCAGGAAGGCTGCTACTGCCGCGGCTGCCGCAAACAAGAACAATTCCTACTCGGGTGGTTCAAGCTCGGGTGGCGGATCGTATGCGCCCGGAACTCCGCAACAGAATGCCGGCTCGGGCAAGCAGCAGGCCGTCGTCAACGCATGCTACTCCACCCCTTCGCCTGGCCTGAACTGGTGCGCCGCTTGGGTTACCAACGTATTCCGCAACGCCGGCGTGGGCTACTTTGGCGGCAACGCGTGCGACATGTTTAACGCCTGGTGCTACAGCTCCGATCGTTCGGCGCTGCAGGTGGGCATGATCGTGGCCGACTCGTCGCACAGTGGTACCGGTACGCCGGGCCTGCTGTACGGACACGTGGGCATCTATGTTGGTGGCGGCATCGTTATGAGCAACGAGGGCTCCATTACGTCTAAGTCACTTGATGCGTTTATTCGGTTCTACGGTACTGGCTCTGGCGTGCGCTGGGGCTGGCTCGGCGGTATTGCGCTGTCGTAACGCAAGTTGGGCCGCGTGCCCGCCCGCAATATACTTGATTGCCTGCTCGGGCAGTCCTGCGCAAGACGAAGGCCACATTAAGTGGCCTTCTTTGCGTGCGGAACTCGCGATCAATCAAATATATTGCGGGCGGGCACGCGGCCCTCTCGGGTTCGGGGCGCTACGCACCGGATTGGTTGTCTGAATAAAAGAAAGTGAAGGCCCCTTTCGGGGCCTTCTTTTTTAGAGGAATTCGCCGACTCGGTGGACTTCGGGTTCGAGGTCTACGTCGAATTGGTCTTTGACGGTTGTTTGGATGTGGCGGATGAGTTCGTCGACATCGGCGGCGGTGGCGTGGTCGGCGTTGACGATGAAGCCGCAGTGCTTTTCGCTCACCTGCGCGCCGCCGATGGCGTGTCCTCGCAGGCCGGCGTCCATGATGAGCTTGCCGGCAAAGTAGCCCTCGGGGCGCTTGAAGGTGGAGCCGGCACTCGGCATGTCGAGCGGCTGCTTGTCCTCGCGGCGCTGGCGGTAGTCGTCCATGTCGGCCTTGATCATCGCGGCGTTGCCCGGGGCGAGATTGAAAGTGGCCGAAAGCACGACGAAACCGTCGTCGGCAATGCGGCTCTTGCGATAGCCCAGGTTGAGCTCATCGACATCGAACTCAATAATGCTGCCGCTACCGCGGGTGCCGTCGTCGAGCATGCGGGCGGGCTTGTAGACGCGCACGGACTCCAGCACATCGGCCATGCAAGCGCCGTATGCTCCGGCGTTCATGTAGCAGGCACCGCCGACCGATCCGGGAATGCCCGAGATGGGCTCCATGCCGGTAAGGCCGGCCTCGGCTGCCGCGGCTGCGACATCGGAAAGCAAGGCGCCGGCTGCCGCCGTGACGTGCGTGCCGTCGACCGTAATGTCGGAGAGGCCCTCGCCCAGCGCTACGACGACGCCGCGGATGCCCTTGTCGCCGACGAGCAAGTCGGAGCCGTTGCCCACGATGGTGAGTGGTAGATTGCAGCGATAGCAGGTATCGAGCGTGGCGACGAGGCCCTGCTCAGTATCGGGCGTGATAAAGACGTCGGCCGGACCGCCGATCTTAAACGTGGTGTGCTCGCGCATGGGCTCGCTCATCAGCACGTTGTCCTCGCCGGCAACGCCAGCGAGCGCGCACAGCAGGTCCTCGTTAAAAAAATCGTTCTCGTGCATACGAATATCCGCCTTTTGGTGGTCGTTGTCATCAATCGATTGCAATATACCCCACCCGGACGGATTTGGTGCGCTGGCGGCGATAAAACAGCCGTCCACCGGATTGGTAAAGTGTTTATCACCGAGGTAGAGGGGTAGTCGCTATACTTTCAAGAGATTGCGCGTAAACCCGGAAGGAGCGAGATGGCCAACAAAGTCACCCTCAAGCAGATCGCCCAGGAGGTGGGGCTTTCCCCCTCGTCGGTCTCGCTTGTTCTCAATAATCGGCCCTGTCGCATCTCGGAAGAAAACCGCAAGCTCATCAAAGAGGTCGCGGCGCGCAACCACTATGTTCCCAACCAGATTGCGCGCAGCCTGGTCATGCGCGAGTCGCGCACGCTGGGCCTTATCGTCCCTAACATCGAGAGCCGCTTTTTTGCCTCGCTCGCCGGTAGCCTGGAAAAGCGCTGCCGCGAGGACGGCTATGCGCTCTTCATTACCAGCTCGGGCGGAAGCGCCGATGACGATCTGGAGCTGCTGCGCCAGCTGGTGACGCGCGGCGTTGATGGCGTCTTCCTGGTGGTGGGTGACGAGTTCTCCGATGACCGCGCCCTGCGCGAAGAGGTCAGCCACCTGCCCATCCCGGCCGTAATGGTCGACCGTGCCATTGAGGGGCTCGAGTGCGACAAGGTGATGTTCGACCACGAGATGGGCGGCTATATGGCCACCCGCTATCTGATCGAGCAAGGCCACCGCCGTATTGCCTGCCTGGTTAATGCCCGCCGTTCCAATACGGGTCGCAAGCGACTTGCCGGCTATGAGCGCGCGCTGCGCGAGGTTGGCCTGCCGATCGACGCGCGTTTGGAGTTTGAGAGCGAGTACTACATTCCGAGCGCATACGAGGCCTCGGAGGCAGTGCTCGCAACTGACGCCACTGCCGTGTTCGCAAGCTCGGATAACATTGCCCTCGGTTTGCTCAAGCGCTTGCACGAGATGGGGAAGAGCATCCCGGGCGATATCTCGGTGGTGAGCTATGACAACTCGGCGGCCGACGTTCTCTTTGAGCCGGCACTGACCGCGATTGAGCAGGACCCTGGTGTCCTTGCGGAGCATGCTTTTGGCTGCATGTCCAAGCGTCTTGCCGGTAGGGGCGGCAGGCGTGCCGAAGAGGTCGTTCTGGAGCCGGAGCTTATCGTTAAGGACAGCGTGCTCGAGCTTACTAAACACAACTAAACACGTTTACCAATTTGCAGAGACCGAATGTGGAGCACCTGTGACAATCAACGCCGCAGGTGAATGTCGCGTTTTGCTAATCGATGGGATTGATAAGGGTGGTAAAACGTTTTTTCACCATGATAAAACGTTTTAGCAAATATACTGGTCCCAACGAAAGGTTGCCGTATTGGAGGGTGACCGCACAGCGAAGGGACATAAACAATGGCTAAAACACTGGGGACGCCGTGGCAAAAGCTGGGCCACGAGGTGCCGGCTTCCGAGCTCGAGGGCGTCGACCTGTATTGGCGCGCATCGAACTATCTGTCCGTCGGTCAGATCTACCTTCGCTCTAACCCGCTAATGCGCCCCGACTTTGTCGACGAGAAAACCGGTGAGGTGCGCGACTTCGGTCGTCCGGACGTTAAGCACCGCCTGGTTGGCCACTGGGGCACCACGCCCGGCATCAACTTCCTGCTCGGTCACGTCAATCGACTGATCGCCGACCACAACCAGAATGCTATCTTCTTGATGGGCCCTGGTCACGGTGGCCCCGCCGGTACTGCTCAGTCGCTGCTCGACGGCACCTACCGCGAGATTCGCCCCGACATCACCAATGACGAGGCAGGCCTGCAGAAGTTCTTCCGCCAGTTCTCCTATCCCGGCGGCATCCCGAGCCACTTTGCGCCCGAGACGCCCGGTTCCATCCACGAGGGCGGCGAGCTCGGCTACACGCTCAGCCACGCTTACGGTGCCGTCATGGACAACCCGAGCCTGTTGGCCGTGGCCGTGGTGGGCGACGGCGAGTCCGAGACCGGCCCGCTCGCGACCTCTTGGCAATCCAACAAGCTCGTGAACCCGGCAACCGACGGTATCGTTTTGCCGATCCTGCACCTCAACGGCTACAAGATCGCCAACCCCACCATCCTCGCCCGCGTGTCCGACGAAGAGCTCACCAAGTTCTTTGAGGGCATGGGCTATAAGCCGCACTTCTTTGTCGCCGGCTTTGACGACGAGAGCCACGCAAGCATTCATGCGCGTTTCGCTGCCCTGTTTGAGCAGGTCTTCGATGAGATCTGTGACATCAAGGCAACCGCGCAGGCCCAGGCCGCCGCAGGCGAGACCGTGGTCCGCCCGGCCTACCCCATGATTGTGTTCCGCACGCCCAAGGGCTGGACCTGCCCCAAGCAGATCGACGGCAAGAAGACCGAGGACTCCTGGCGCGCGCATCAGGTGCCGCTGGCGAGTGCCAAGGACACCCACGAGCACTTCCGCGTGCTGCGCGAGTGGCTGCGTTCCTACAAGCCCGAGGAGCTCTTTACGCCCGAGGGCCAGGTGCGCCCCGAGGTGACGGCCTTTATGCCGACCGGCGAGCTGCGCGTCGGCGCCAACCCCAACGCGAACGGCGGTAAGGTGCGTCGCGAGCTCGAGCTGCCCGATATTCATGCCCACGAGGTCCCCGTCGACACTAATGGTCATGGCTGGGGCTCCACCGAGGCCGCCCGCGTCTTTGGTGAGTACACTGCCGACGTTCTGGCCAAGAACATGGATGACTTCCGCATCTTCGGTCCCGACGAGACCGCGTCCAACCGCCTGCAGGCTGCCTACAAGGTGACCAAGAAGCAGTGGGACGCCGGCTTCTACGAGGACGAGGCCAACGACGAGCTGCTGGCAGGCTCCGGTAAGGTCGTCGAGCAGCTGTCCGAGCACCAGTGCGAGGGCTTCCTCGAGGCCTACGTGCTCACCGGCCGCTCCGGCGTGTGGAGCTCCTACGAGAGCTTTGTCCATGTGGTCGACTCCATGGTCAACCAGCACTGCAAGTGGCTCGAGGCTACCAAGCGCGAGATTCCGTGGCGTGCCCCCATCAGCGGCCTTAACATTTTGCTGTCGAGCCACGTCTGGCGTCAGGACCACAACGGCTTCTCGCACCAGGACCCCGGCTTTATCGACCTGCTGCTCAACAAGGCCAACGACACGCACATCGTGAATGCCTACTATCCGGCCGACGCCAACATGGCCCTTGCCGTTGCCGAGCGCGTCTACCAGTCCACCGACTGCGTCAACGCCATCTTCTGCGGCAAGCAGCCTGCTCCGACCTTCCAGACGGTCGACGAGGCCAAGGCGGAGCTCGCCGAGGGCGTTGCGACCTGGGAGTGGGCATCGACCGCCGATTCGCTCGCCGAGGCCGATGTCGTGGTCGCCACCTGCGGCGACGTGCCGACGCTCGAGGCTCTGGCTGCAACCGACATGCTGCGCGAGCTGGGCATCAAGGTATGGTTCGTCAACGTGGTCGATCTGCTCAAGATCCAGAACGTCTGCGAGAACGACCAGGCTCTCAGCGACGAGCGCTGGGCTGAGCTGTTCGGCTGCGGCGAGAAGCCCGTCCTCTTCGCGTTCCACGCCTATGCCGGCACGATTCGCCGCCTGATCTGGAACCGCCCCGGCCACGATGCCTTCCGCGTCCACGGCTACGAGGAGAAAGGCTCCACGACAACGCCGTTCGACATGCTGCGCCTGAACAACATGGACCGCTGGACACTGGCCGCCGACGTGCTGCGCATGGTCGACGCCGATAAGTTTGCCGAGCAGATTGATAAGTGGGAGGCATTCCGCACCGAGGCCTTTGAGTTCGCGTGCGATGAGGGCTTCGATCACCCGGCCTTTACCGACTGGGTCTGGCCCGACGCTGCAGCTGCAACTGCTGTCGACGGCATGCTCTCCGCAACGCAGATGACCGCGGGCGACAACGAATAGGTAGGCATCCGGGACTGCCTCGCGCTGGGGCCTTGCCCGGCGGGGTGGCCTTGCTCCGGGAAGTGGGCTTCGCGAACTTCCCGGAGCAAGGCCACCCC
>CAJLPI010000021.1:0-34250 GCA_905208535.1 uncultured Collinsella sp.
AAAGGGCGGAGGCGGGGCATGCCCCGCCTCTTACACCACATCTCTGCACGCTACCCTAGTTCCATATCAAAATGGCAGTTTTTGCCGAGTTAGACCACATATGTCCAGGTATATAGCTGAGGTCGGGCCCAATCTGAGCACTAGGTCGTTGATTTGACATCTGATTCGCCATCTAAAAGGCCGAATTCGCTGTTACTAAATCGGTAACAGTACTCATATTTGCCATTTTTTGCCCACAGGCCTTGCGATGGTGCCGGGATCCGCACCCTGTCGGGTTCGAATCCCGGCGTATGGGTAGCAAAAAGCCCGCTACCGAATTGGTAACGGGCTTCTTAGATTCTGTGGTGCCCCCAGCGGGATTCGAACCCGCGATATCCACCTTGAAAGGGTGGCGTCCTTGGCCGCTAGACGATGGGGACAGCGGGAAAGAGTATAGCAGACTTTTTTGCCGGCGCGTATATCGTTGGCAAACTGGAAAACCACCACACAGGAGCCGACTTTCTATCCCGATCTTCAAACATCTCATTCTGTAACAGTAAGACGACTTTTAACGGTCTAGATGTTACAGATTGAGACAAACCGCTGGGACGGGTCAAAACCACCACAAAGGTGTCTATCCCTTTGTGGCGGTTGGGGCGTTAGGGGAGGAGCTTCATGGCGGCGTCGTGGGCGGCGTGCTCGTAGGCGTCGTCGAGGGGTTTGAGCGGCAACAGGGCGGCGGCCTGTGCGTCGCCACGGCGTTCGAGGGCGTGGGCGATGAGCCAGTCGGCGAGCTCGGGGTTCTTGGGCAGTGCCGGCCCGTGTAAGTACGTGCCGATGACTCCCTTGTGGATGAGGCCCTCAAAGCCATCGTCGCCGTTGTTGCCGGTGCCCACGACGACGGACGTTCCGAGCGGCGTCGCCTCTGCGTCGAGCAGGGTGCGGCCGCCGTGGTTCTCGAATCCCACAAAGGGCTCGGGTGCCAGGTCGGTCTTGACGGCGACGTTGCCGATCAGGCGGTCGGAGCCGCGCACTGTCTCGGCGGCAATGACGCCCAGACCCTCGATGCGATCCTCGCCCATATAGTACGAACGGCCGAGCAGCTGATAGCTGCCGCAGATGGCAAGCAGTGAGCCGCCATCCTCAACATAGGCCGCGACCTTGTCTTTTTGGGCGAGCAACTCGTGTGCCACGGCTAGCTGGTCGCGGTCGGAGCCGCCACCCATCATGACGATATCGGCATCGGTCAAATCAAGCGTCTCGCCCATACGGACCTCGTCTACACGCACGGGAATGCCACGCCAGGCGCAGCGGCGCTCGAGCGCGATAACATTGCCGCCGTCACCGTAGAGGTTAAGGGCATCGGGATACAGGTAGACGATGCGCAGGGGACGCGAAAGCTCGACCGGCGCGATGCCGACAGGAAGAGCGCTGCCGTCGGCACGGACTACGGCGCGGGCAGCAACCGTGGCTGCATCGGCACCCTTCAGCCCGTCGAGTTCTTTGACCAGCGGCGGGAAGGCCGTGTAGTTGGCGACGGCGTAGAAGGTGTCATCGGCGGCCTCGTCTGCCACGGCACCGATCGCCTGCGCGATGTCCGAGATAATCGCGGCATCGATGCCGGCGTACTTGAGGCGTACCTGCATGTCGTGCGCACGCGTGCCTCCGGCAAAGGCGACAAGACCCGGCGTGTCGGCGATGCGCTCGAAGTCGACATCGTAGATCCACGAGACATCGTGGCCGTCGGCATCGTTATCGTTTAGGAAGAAGGCGCAGAGCCTGCCACCTGCCGTTTTAATGGACTGGATCTGGCGATCGAAGCCCACGGGATTCTTGGCCAGGTTGGCCTCGACGGTGCGGCCGGCAATATCCCAGCGGCCCATGCGTCCGCCGGCGGGCACGTAGGCATTAAGCGTGGGCTGCAGGTGCGCCGCGTCCACGCCCAGCTCGTGCGCCGCAAAGAAGGCGGCGGCGACGTTATAGACCATGTACAGGCCGTTGTAGCGCGTGGCGATGTGCACGGCGGGCGCGTTGGCCTCAGGTCCAAAGGCCAGGTCAAAGCCGTAGCCGTCGCAGCCGAGCTCAACGCCCGTCACGCGGCGGAGCAGCGCGGGGCGACCCCAGCCGCACGAAGGGCAATGATAGGCGCCCAGCTGTCCGTACTGCACATAGTCGTATTCCAGCGGGGCGTTGCACTGCGAGCAAAAACGCGAGTCGCTAATGCGGTCGGACTCGGTGCCCGTGGCGCCGTCGATGCCAAAGGCGATGCTCGTGTTGGGGACGCGCGCGGCGATCGAGGCGCACAGCGGATCGTCGGCGTTGTAGATGAGCGTTGTCGTCGGAGAGAGCTCCAACGCATGGGCGATGACGTCCTGGGTATGGTCGATCTCGCCGTAGCGGTCCAGCTGGTCGCGGAACAGGTTGAGCAGCACAAAGTAGGTCGGCTTGAGCTTGGGCAGGACGCGCACCGTGTAGAGCTCGTCGCACTCAAAGACGCCTACGCGCTTGCTGCTGGCCGTTCGCTTAAGGTTGCCGCGCGCCTCGAGCAACGCGCCCACCACGCCCGGCTCCATGTTGTTGCCAGCGCGGTTGCACACCACGGTGGCGCCGCTGGCGGCAACGGCGTCGGCGATGAGGTTGGAGGTGGTGGTCTTGCCATTAGTACCGGTGATCACCACGCTGCGGTCGACCAGGCTCGCGAGGTCGCTTAGCAGCTCGGGGTCGATCTTCATGGCGATGCGGCCGGGAAGTACGCCGCCCTGGCGCTTAAGGACGGAGCGCAGCCCCCAGCGGGCGATATCGCTCGAGGTGCAGGCAAGAGATGAGCGGAGATTCATGAAACCGTTCCTAACGTAAACGATATGGTCGGGTCGAGTGCGTCACTAAAAACCGTAGCGGCGCGCAAATTCCTGGGCAAGCTGCGACACGTCTTCGCAGGCATTGGCCCAGGGGGCAAAGTCGGGAGTGTCCGAGATAATGCCGTCCGCTTCCCAAACGGCCTGGTGCGAAAGATCCCAGGGATCGCGTGGCTCGGGCCGGCAGGGAAGGTACGGTGTCTGGTACATGGGATTCAGCAAGAAGAACGCGCCGCCCTCGCAGCGGTTAGCGAACTCACGCAGCGCACGCACCGCCGGACGCATCTTGTTCGTTTTGAACAATAGGATTGTGCGGGCGAGCAGGTACCAAGGAGAGTTCTCGAGTGCATCGGCTCCCGCCTGTTCCTCGAGCTGGTGCGCTAGGGCGAAAAAGCCGTCCTGGTCTTCCAGGCGAGCGAGGGCGAGCAACACGGTGCCGGCAGCTCGGGTGGGATAGCCTTCTGCCTTAAGGACGCGGCGGGCGTAGTTGACAGCAGCGCGGTAGCGGGCGCTCGCCATGCACAGCTGCGAGATGGCCTCGAGTGTGTGAAGCCACCCGATAAGAGCCGGCTCGCTCACGGTAAGGTCTGCTGCGGTGACACCGTCGGCCAAAACATTATTGGCCCAGTAGTGCGGGGCTTCCATGTCGAACCCGGGCACGCTTTGCTGCAGGTAATCGGCCGTGGTCGCCTCGAGCTTCATCAGGTCGCCCAGGCAGGCGTCAACGGGCGTGTCGGCCAGGATGATGGCGAGCAGCTGCGCGTCGACGGCCAGCGCATCGACGCGGACGATCTTGAGCAGCTCGTCGCGCATGTCGTCGAACAGGCGGTTGCGCGTCTGCTCAAACTCCTCGTCGCTGCCCATGTCCTCGATGCGATGGAGCTCGTCGAGCAGGTGGCGATGAACGCCGGCATAGGACAGCAGTGCCTGGGCATGCTCGGCCTGCGCGTACTTTTGAGGATTCGCGCTAATGTCGTTATGGACAAGCTCGCGTGCTGCATCGGTGAGCTCGGGGTGCGACGCCAGATAGGTGCGCTCCAGGTAGGCGGGGATGTAGACGCTCGGATCCATTAGAGGTCCCCTCCCTTAAATGGAAGCCCCTGCTCGGCCGCGCGCAGGATGCGCTCGTCGATCTGGGAACGCACGATGTCGTTGGTGGCGATCCAGGCGGCAAAGCTGGCGTTGTCGGGGGCGCCCAGGCCCTCCTGCAGTACCGGCGTCGCCTCGGACAGCGCAAGGACAAGCTCGTCGGTGGAGCCTGCACCCACGTTGACGCGGGCATAGACGCCATCGGGAAACTCGGTTTGGAAGTAGAGCGCCTCGGCGGCGTGGGGGCACGAACGCACAAGGATACGCAGGTAGTGTTCGGCACCCTCGTAGTCCAGCTCGCGCCAGGCTGCGCTCATCAGTGCGATGAGCGTCCACGGGTCCAAGTCGCGCTCTGCATCCTTGGGACGGCGGCGCAGCGGGGTATTCGCGAGGTACGGCACGGAGTGAGCGGAGCGAAAGCGCTTGAGCTCCTCGGCGGGGTATTCGAGCTTTGCCATGGCGAGCATCGCAGTATGGCGGACGCCGGCGGGGTCGTTGGGCGCAAAGTCCAGGCTGCGATTCGCGGCTTCGAGCGACATGCGATAGCGGCCGCTAATGAGGGCGCGCGACGCAAGGGCGGCAAGCCAGCGCAGGTAGGGGCGGCGCATAAGGTCGCCAGCGGCCTCGCGCTCGTAGGGGTCCTGCGCCGAGGCGATCTTGAGTGCCAGGTCGTGCTCCACCTCGTCGCACTTGGACACCAGATACTGCACGTATTCCTCGTTGGATTCGGCGGTGAGCGCCGTCAGCATGCGCTGGGCATCCCAGTTGGCCGGATCGAGTGCGGCTGCCTCGCGGAGCATGTTCTCGGCAGCTGCCTCTTCCTGCTCTGCCTGGGTATCGTCAGGGATAAAGGGAATGCGGTAATCGACGGCCTCGACCACCTTGGCAATGAGGTGCCCGGCGCGGTCGCGGTCGTGCACGATGAGCGGTGCGGGGTTGCGGGTGAATTGTTCCATCAGACGCTCTACGGCGGCAGCGTCGGTGAGCGGGATATTGTCGCGGCGCAAGGCCTCAAGAACGAGGCGATGGCAATCCTCTTGAATGGGATCGAATGCCATGGGGCCTCCTTTGCTGCGGTTAGGGTTCAAATGTCTCTATATAAGGTTCTAGTTTACCCGCATGTGGCACACCGGGGGTGCCGCACTTGGACATGCACCTTTGCACCACGAAGACGGATGTCGCACAAATGTCGGCACCTTGGACGACTGAGTGGTATCACGGTGCCGCAAACGGTCGATTTTTGGCGGCGAACGGGGCGCATTTTGGAGGGGCACAGTCCTGCCCGGGATATGTGGTCAACCTTGATAAAACGTTTGCCCAGCTTGGGAGTATGAATGCCCCACAAGGGTCTTCAGGGATAGAAAAAACGTTTCATCATTGTCGGCTTTAGGTGAATAACTGACCAACCAGAACGGTAGAATAGTGTTTGTCTGAGCGTTGAGACGTTTAGACATCGCGCATTGTCATCGCCGGCAACGCGCAAAACGGTCCTAACGGAGCCAATCGGGTGCTCCGTTATATACGCAAGTCTAAGAGGGGCTTGTTTAGGAGGCACAGTATGGGACGTTTTACCAATCCTCGCGATCTGTACTTTGGTGAGGGCGCTCGCCACGAGGTGAAGAACCTCAAGGGCAAGAAGGCCATCATCGTTTCTGGCGGCAGCTCTATGCGCCGCGGCGGGTTCTTGCAGGACGTTGAGGCCGACCTTAAGGAAGGCGGCTTCGAGGTCAAGCTGTTCGAGGGCGTCGAGTCCGATCCGTCCATCGAGACGGTCATGAAGGGCGCCGAGGCCATGCGCGAGTTCGAGCCTGACTGGATTATCGCCATCGGCGGCGGCTCGCCCATCGATGCCGCTAAGGCCATGTGGGTCTTCTACGAGTATCCCGAGGAGTCCTTCGATAACATCATCCAGCCGTTCAGCTTCCCCGAGCTGCGTCAGAAGGCTCATTTCTGCGCCATCTCCTCTACCTCCGGTACCGCTACCGAGGTCACTGCCTTCTCCGTCATCACCGACTACGCCAAGGGCATCAAGTACCCGCTGGCCGACTTCAACATCACCCCGGATGTCGCCATCGTCGACCCCGAGCTCACCTACACCATGCCTGCTAAGCTTTGCGCTCACACCGGCATGGACGCTCTGACCCACTGCATGGAGGCCTACGTTTCCACCTGCGCTTCTATGTTCACCGATGCCAACGCTCTGCACGGCATCCGCGAGATCGTCGAGTGGCTGCCCAAGTCCTATGCTGGCGACCATGAGGCCCGTCAGCACATGCACGAGGCTCAGTGCATCGCCGGTATCGCCTTCTCCTCGGGTCTGCTCGGCATCGTTCACTCCATGGCTCACAAGACCGGTGCAGCCTTTGAGAACGGTCACATCATCCACGGTGCTGCTAACGCCATGTACCTGGGCAAGGTCATCCAGTGGAACTCCAAGGATCCCCGTGCTGCCGAGCGTTACGCTTACGTGGCCAAGGAGATTCTGCACCTTCCCGGCGAGACCAACGAGGAGCTCATCGCTGCGCTCGTCCAGAAGATCCGCGACCTCAACGACCAGCTCAACATACCGCAGTCCATCAAGGATTACGCGAATGGCGGCGTGAAGGTCGACGCCGAGAACCCGCAGATGGTTTCCGAGGAGGAGTTCCTCGCCAAGCTGCCCGAGATCGCCGCGAACGCCGAGACCGACGCCTGCACGCCGGAGAACCCGCGTGAGACCAAGGCTGCCGACTTCGAGAAGATCCTCAAGGCCTGCTACTACGACACCGACATCGATTTCTAATCGACTCTTGTTGTCGTAACGAGGGGCTCCGCACGTATTCGTACGGAGCCCCTTTTTTATTATTAGAGAATGGGATAGTTATGGCTGCAATTTTCAATAGCCCCAGCAAGTACATCCAGGGTCCGGACGAGCTCGCCAAGCTCGGCTCCTATGTCGAGCCGCTCGGTGCTAAGGCCCTCGTCATCGTGACGCCTTCGGGCAAGAAGCGCGTCGGTGCCAAGATCGAGGGCGGCTTTGCCGAGGCTAAGGCCGAGCTGCTGTTTGAGGACTTTAACGGCGAGTGCTCCAAGGGCGAGGTCGATCGCCTGGTTGCGCTCGCTCGCGACAACGGTTGCGACATCATCGTCGGCGTCGGTGGCGGCAAGATCCTCGACACCGCGAAGGCCGTCGCCTATTACCTGGAGTCCCCGGTTATCATTTGCCCCACCATCGCCTCGACCGATGCACCGTGCTCGGCACTTTCGGTGCTTTATACCGATGACGGCCAGTTCGACAAGTACCTCTTCCTTAAGGCAAACCCCAATATCGTCCTGATGGATACGACGGTTATCGCGGCGAGCCCGGTGCGCCTGACGGTTTCCGGAATGGGCGATGCGCTCGCAACCTACTTTGAGGCTCAGGCGACGCACGATGCCGACGGCGGCACCTGCGCTGGCGGTAAGGGCGGAATGGCCGGCCTGGCGCTCGCCAAGCTCTGCTATGAGACGCTCATGGCCGATGGCGTCAAGGCCAAGGTTGCGCTGGAGAAGGGTGCGCTCACGCCTGCCGTCGAGCATATCATCGAGGCCAATACGCTGCTTTCGGGCATTGGCTTTGAGAGCTCGGGCCTTGCTGCTGCTCATGCCATCCACAATGGCCTGACGATGCTGCCCGAGTGCCACGGCATGTATCACGGCGAGAAGGTCGCCTTTGGCACTATCGTCCAGCTGGTACTCGAGGATGCCCCGACTGAGAAGCTCGAGGAAGTCTTGGGCTTCTGCATTGAGCTGGGCCTGCCGGTCACGATGAAGGAACTTGGCGTTGCCGAGCTTACGCGTGAGCAGGCCATGATTGTTGCCGAGGCCGCCTGCGCGCCCGATGACACCATGTGCAACATGCCGTTTGAGGTGACGCCCGAGATGGTCGCAAACGCCATTCTGGGTGCAGACGCACTGGGCCACTACTACCTTATGGATGAGTAAATCAAGCTAAGGAAGGGGCAAAGCCAGCAGATGGCTTTGCCCCTTTTTGCTAAGGTGCAAAGGGGTCAGGTTACTTTGCACCAATCGTTGTTTGATGAAGGGTGGATTCTCGTATGGCGCTTCCTATGGTTTACGGCGGTCCCGGCCGGTATGTTCAGGGGCCGGGGGAGCTTTCGCGCCAGGGCAAGTATTTGTCATGGTTGGGCTGCGCTGCCTATGTCTTGTTTGACCAGGGCACCGAGGATCGGCTGTGCGGGCAGATCGTCGATGGATTTCTGGACGACGATCTGAGTGAGCCGTTCTTTAAGATTTATGACGGTCCGTGTACGGAAGAGGCCGTTGTAAAAATGGCTAAGGAAGCCCAGGCTGAGTATTGCGACATGGTGGTGGGTATTGGCGGCGGCAAGATGCTCGATATCGCCAAGGCCGTTGCGTTTTATGCCGAGTTGCCGTTGTGCGTATGCCCCACGGCGGCTTCGATGGACGGTCCGTGCAGCGCGATTTCGGTGCTGTATCACGAGGATGGATCGTTCGACCGCTACCTGATGCTTGAGAAGAATCCAGACCTAGTTGTGGTCGACACCAACGTGCTCGCGGCAGCCCCGCTGCGTATGACGGTCGCCGGCATGGGCGACGCGCTGGCAACGTACTTCGAGGCACGTTCGTGCGCCGCGGCGCATGGCGCCAACGAGCATGGTGGCGCGCCGGGACACTTGGCCTTGGTTGCGGCTCGTGCCTGCTATGACACGCTTATGGAGTGCGGCGTCGCTGCCAAGCGCGATCTCAAGAAGGGGCGTATATCGCCGGCGGTTGAGCGTCTGATCGAGTGCAACATCCTGCTTTCGGGCGTTGGCTTTGAGAGCGGTGGCTTGGCGTTGGCGCATGCCATCGCCAACGGCCTGACGATTTTGCCCGAGTGCAAGGCTATGCACGGCGAGGCCGTGGCGTTTGGTCTGGTGGTCCAGCTTCGTCTGGAGCGTGCGCCCGAGCTTGAACAGGTGCTCGAGTTTTGTCAGCGCGTCGGTCTGCCGACGACGCTCGAGGAGCTGGACCTTGGCGAGATTTCCGATGCCGACCTGATGAGCGTTGCGGATGCGGCCTTTAGAAACGAACGCAATATGGCCAACGAGCAGGCCAAGGTGACCAAACAAAAGCTCGTGCAGCTCATGTGCGAGGCATAGTTTGGCGCTTGATTGATCTTGTGCAATCGAGGCAGCGATAGGCCATGGGCTATTTGCCGCAAAGATGCTCCGCGTGTAATTTGCCCGAGGCGTGGGCCGATAGCGTATCATTGTCTCTTGCTTGTTTGCACTGCTCAGGGAGGGGCCGCGCATGGCGCAGGAACACGATCTGTTTGATGACATTATCGAGATCAGCAAGGGTTTCGACTTTCTTAAAAACCCGCTTGGCGGTGTGACCGACGCACTCGATCCGTCGGCTCCACAGTGGAATCCTGCTGACTACAAGGAGCGTCCGCGCGGTAACACCATACCGTGCCTGACCTGTAAAAACGAAAAGAGCGGCTGCACCGCGTGCATGGACGTGTGTCCGGTCAACGCCATCGAGATCGAGGAAGATGCTATCGAGATTCTCGACAGTTGCCGTAAGTGCGGTCTGTGCGCCGCTGCTTGCCCGACGGAGGCGATCATCTCTCCGCGCCTTGCACCCAAAAACGTTTACGACGACATTGTCTCGGCGGCTACGAGCCACGAGACTGCCTACGTTACCTGCACGCGTGCCCTTAAACGCATGCCGCGCGAGAACGAGGTTGTTGTCGCCTGTGTGGGCGATATTACGGCCGAGACCTGGTTTTCGGTACTGGCCGACTATCCCAACGTAAGCGTGTACCTGCCGCTGGGCGTGTGCGATAAGTGCCGTAACACCGGTGGCGAGGACATCCTGGGCGAGGCCATTGCTACCGCCGAGGAGTGGGCGGGCACGGGCATGGGTCTGGAGGTCGATCCCAAGAGCCTCAAGTGCCATAAACGCCGCGAGTACGAGCGCAAAGAGTACATGGAAAAGATCGCCCGCACCACGGGCCTTACCGTGACCAAGCTCAACCCGGCAACGGCGGCGCTGGCTTCGGTGACGCAGAAGCTCAAAGCTCACCGCCACCAGATTACCCAGCTCGAGCGCACGCTCAACACCATGTGCGGCACTACGACGACCAAGCGTCGCCGTTCGCTCACGCACGGTCGCCAGTTGGTGCTCTCGACATTGCAAAACCATCCCGAGCTTGCCCAGAACATGCAGGTGTGCACGCCTGAGTGTGATTTTGACAAGTGCACGTCGTGTGGCGAGTGCGTCAACGTGTGCCCCACGTTTGCCTGCGATTTGGTGGGAAGCGGCCGCTTTGCACTGGAGTCCACGTATTGCCTAGGCTGCGGTGCCTGCGTCAAGGTGTGCCCCGAGCATGCGCTCAAGTTAGTTAAGCATGACGCGTCCAGTCTGGTCGTCGTCGATCCCGAAGCCGAGGAAAAGGCCGCCCAGAAGGCGAAGGCTCACGAAGAAGCTGAGAAGGTCAAGGCTGAGGCAAAGGCCAAGCTTGACAAGATGCTCGACCAGGTGGAAAAGCTCGCGGACTAGTCAGCGACCCCTATCTCTGCTTCATTCGTGCCGCCGTGGCGTCCGGGTTCGCCCAGATGCTGCGGCGGCGCTATACTTATGCAGTTTGAAGTACCTGTACCAAAAGGAGCTGTCGTGTCCCTTTCCATCGGTATCGTGGGCCTGCCCAACGTGGGCAAGTCGACGCTGTTCACCGCGCTTACCAAAAAGACCGGCCTTGCCGCCAACTATCCGTTCGCCACGATCGACCCCAACGTGGGTATCGTCGACGTGCCCGATAGCCGCCTGCAAAAGCTCGCCGACATCGTTAACCCGGGTCGCATTGTGCCGGCGACGGTCGAGTTCGTCGACATCGCAGGTCTGGTGAAGGGCGCTAACGAGGGCGAGGGTCTGGGCAACCAGTTCTTGGCAAACATCCGCGAGACCGACGCCATCTGCGAGGTCGTTCGCTACTTTAAGGACCCCAACGTCATGCGTGAGGTGGGCCGCACCGGCGAGTTCGTCGACCCCGCCGGTGACGCCGACACCATCATGACCGAGCTCATCCTGGCCGACATGGGCACGCTCGAGAAGCAGCTGCCCAAGCTCGAGAAGGAGGCCAAGCGCGACAAGGAGCTCATGCCCAAGTTTGAGGTCGCCAAGCGTCTGCTCGCTTGGCTCAACGAGGGCAAGCGCGCCGCATCCATGGAGATGACTGACGAGGAGCGTGCCGCTGCCAAGGGCCTGTTCCTGCTCACTATGAAGCCCATCCTGTATGTGGCCAACGTAGACGAGGACATGCTCAACGAGGACCTGGCGCCCATCGATGGCGTCAAGCCGCTGCCGATCTGCGCCAAGATCGAGGCCGAGCTTTCCGAGCTCGATCCCGAGGATGCGGCCGACTACCTGGAGAGCTTGGGCCTGGAGCAGCCCGGCCTGGACGTGCTCGCCCAGGCAGCCTACAAGCTGCTCGGCCTGCAGTCGTTCTTTACGGCTGGCGAGATGGAGGTCAAGGCCTGGACGGTTCGTCAGGGCGCGACCGCTCCGCAGGCCGCCGGTGTCATCCACACCGACTTTGAGCGTGGCTTTATTAAGGCCGAGGTCATTGGCTACGACGACTACATCGAGCTTGGTGGCGAGCAGGGCGCCAAGGCTGCCGGCAAGCTGCGTATTGAGGGCAAGGACTATGTCATGGCCGATGGCGATGTCGTGCACTTCCGCTTTAACGTGTAAGGACGACGCATATGTTTAAATATGGCAAAAAAGCCGGCTACATGGGTATTGCGCTGCTCGTACTTGCGGTGATTCCGCTGGCGGTCGCAGCGTGTGTTATCCCCAACATTGGTCCCGAGGTGGCAACAAAGTTTAATGCCGCCGGCGAGGTGACGCGCTGGGGCAAGAGCTACGAGCTGCTGGCACTGCCGGTGCTCAACCTGCTGCTGAGCGTGGCGACGTACTTTACGGCGGGACGCCAGGCTAAAAACAATGATGACTCCGCCGCCATGGCGCGCATCGTGTGCGAGCGCTACCTGCGCAACGGTTGCATCACGGGTGTGTTCCTCAACGTGATCAACGTTTACTTTATGTACTCGGCTATTACCGGAACGGGCTTTGGCTTTGGTTTCTAACTTGTTCTTCTAGGCAACGAGCCTGCACGCATATTCAATGGCTGCTGCGAGGCCGCCGCTCGATCGTGGTTTAAAGACCATGTCGGCGGCGGCCTCGTTTTCGTATCCGGCGCCGCGAAGGGTGAGCGCGGTACCGGCTTCCAGGAGAAGGGGCAGACCGCGTTGGCTGGTTGCGATTACGGCAGCCTGATTGAGCGAGCAGCTGTGCGCTTGGCATTGGATGGCAAGTTCGCCTTGCGCCGGGCAAGGGACCAGAACGGCGGCGACGCGACTTGATAGCAATGCAAATGCTGTGCGCTCATCGGGCGAAAGACATTCTGCTTCAACGACGACGAGCTTGGGCGGCGCGCTGTTTGTGCGAAGCGTGGCTCGGTACGTGCGGACCGAAGAACCCGACATAGAAAACTCCTGTGTATTCGGCAAAACGTAAACTATAGTTTACGTTTATGTTCGGCTCCATTTCAAACTCGTCTGCATGGACGAACGTGCTAAACAGATTCTTGGCAGGCGGGTCGAAGAGACACGCAGGGACCTTGGTATCTCCAAGGTTGATTTTTGTGTGGCGACAGGAATCAGCCGACCCTACCTCGACCGAATCGAAGATGGGACGGCAAATTTCACGCTCAAGGTTCTATTTAAGATCGCGCCCGCCCTTGGCATGACGGTGTCAGAGCTTCTCGAGGGTATCGAATAGGGGATACCCGTCGACAACTGAATTACGCCATCGGGATGCGGTCGTGGTTGACTTGGCTGTAGAACAGGCGCTGGATCTCGGCGGCATCGCGTGACTGGCCGAGTGCCCACATGGTTTTGGCCACGAGCGTCTCGGTTGTCATATCGTCGCCGCGCAGAATGCCCGGATGATCGGCGTAAGCACGGCCGACCTCATAAACGCCCAGATCGAGGCCCTCTTCGGGGACCTGCGTGGTCATAACGACGGTGCGGCCCGAATCGACCCAGCGGAAAATTGTCTCCTGGAATGACTCGCCGGACTCGCCAAACTCGGGAATACCGCCAATGCCAAAGGTCTCCAGAATCACGGCGTCGTAGCTATCGGCAAGGGCGTCGAGGATGCCCGGGTTTACGCCGGGCGTAAGCTTGAGTACAAATACGCGCGGGTCGATGCTGTCGTAGAAACGAACCGGGTTCTCGTTCTGGTGAGTGCCATGGAGTCCGTTGCGAACGATGCGGTCGTTGCGGATATAGGCAATGGGCGGATAGTTGACGCTAATGAACGCGTTAAAGCTCATGGTACGCTGCTTGCGGGCGCGCGTGCCGGCAATGGCGACGCCGCCAAACACAATCGAGACATCGTGCGAGTGCTCGTCGAGCGCATAGAGCAGGCTCTGGTACAGGTTGAGCTTGGCGTCGGTAAAGGGATTGCCCATGGGCTTTTGCGAGCCGGTGAGCACGATGGGCTTGGGGCTGTCCTGAATCAGGTAGGAAAGCGCTGCCGCGGTGTAGCTCATGGTGTCGGTACCGTGCAGAATCACGAAGCCGTCGTGGTCGGCATAACCCTCGACGATGACGTCGCGGATACGCATCCAGTCACTGGGGCGCATATTGGTGCTGTCGATGTTCATGGGCTGCACGACGTCGAGCTCGCAGAGGCCCGAGATCTCGGGGACGCTCTGGGCGAGCTCCTCACCGGTCAGGGCGGGGGAGAGGCCATTGCCGTCCTCGGTCGATGCGATGGTGCCGCCCGTGGCGATGAGAAGGATGCGCTTCATGCTGGTATTCCTATCGTATTTGCCGCCGCAGAGGCGGAGTCGTTCGGCAGTATTGTGGCACAGGGCGTCCAATGTTCAAACGTATTACATCATCTGTAACGTTTGGTAACACTTCAATCGCCATCAAATAGGGCCCCGGTCGTGCGTTTGCCGTGCGCTGATGGCTGCGAGGGACGAGAAACCCCATATAACGTGTACACTATGAAAGTTATTTTCGTTCATTCACGCGGGTGGGCACCGGCTCCCCGCCAACAAGAGGGGGAAACCATGGATCAAAAGGCTTCCGCAAAGGTCCTCGTACTCGACTTTGGTGCGCAGTACGGTCAGCTCATTGCCCGTCGCGTCCGCGACCTCAACGTGTATTCCGAGATCGTTCCCTGCGACATCTCGGCCGACGAGATTCGCGAGATGAACGCCTCTGCGCTCATCCTTTCTGGCGGCCCGGCCTCCGTGTATGCTGAGGACGCTCCATCCATCGATCCTGCCATCTTTGACCTGGGCCTTCCCGTCTTGGGCTTTTGCTACGGCCATCAGATCACGGCCGTGACGCTCGGCGGCAAGGTCGGCCACTCCGAGGTGGGCGAGTACGGCCGCGCCACCATCACGCGCACGGCCGGCGCCAAGCTCTTTAACTCCACGCCCATGGAGCAGACCGTGTGGATGAGCCATCGCGATGCCGTGTCCGAGGTGCCCGAAGGCTTTACCGTTACCGCCAGCACCGACGTGTGCCCGGTTGCCGCCATGGAGTGCGTCGAGCGCAAGATTTTCACCACGCAGTTCCACCCCGAGGTCAAGCACTCCGAGTACGGTCAGCAGCTGCTGAGCAACTTCCTGTTTGAGATTTGCGGCCTGGAGCCCAACTGGAGCATGGACAACCTGGTCGAGACCATGACGGCCGAGTTCCGCGAGAAGGTCGGCGACGACCGCGTGATTCTGGCCCTGTCCGGTGGCGTTGACTCCTCCGTCGTGGCTGCCCTGGGCGCCCGCGCCGTGGGCAAGCAGATGACCTGCGTGTTCATCAACCACGGCCTGCTGCGCAAGGGCGAGCCCGAGCAGGTGGAGGAGGTCTTCACCAAACAGTTTGACGTCGACTTTATCCACGTCCACGCCGAGGACCGTTATGCCGAGCTTCTGGCCGGCGTGACCGAGCCCGAGGAGAAGCGCCGCATCATCGGTACGCAGTTCTGGAAAGAGTTCTTCGCGGTTGCTCAGCAGCTCGAGTGCGATGGCAAGCCGGTCAAGTACCTGGCTCAGGGCACCATCTACCCCGACATCATCGAGTCCGGCGCTCGCAAGACGGGCGGCAAGACGGCCACCATCAAGAGCCACCACAACCTGATTCCGTTCCCCGAGGGCGTGCACTTCGACCTTATCGAGCCGCTCGATCACTTCTTTAAGGACGAGGTCCGCGCGCTTGGCTTGGCGCTGGGCCTGCCGGGTCACATCGTGTTCCGTCAGCCCTTCCCGGGCCCGGGTCTGGCCATCCGCATCATCGGCGCGGTCGACAAGGAGAAGCTCGAAATCCTCAAGAACGCCGACGCCATCGTGCGCGAGGAGCTCGATGCCTACAATCAGCGTCTGTTTGAGCAGACCGGTGAGCGCAACTCCGAGCACAGCTGCTGGCAGTATTTTGCGGTCCTGCCCGACATCAAGTCCGTTGGCGTTATGGGCGACGAGCGCACCTATCAGCGCCCGATCATCTTGCGCGCCGTGGAGTCCAGCGACGCCATGACCGCCGACTGGGCCAAGCTGCCCTACGACGTCCTGGCCCGCATCTCCGGCCGCATCGTTGCCGAGGTCCCTGGAGCCAACCGCGTCTGCTACGACATTACGTCCAAGCCGCCCGCGACCATCGAGTGGGAATAGAACAGACGTTCGATAAAATAATATAGTATTAGATAGCGGGCACGGTTTCAATCGAATCCGTGTCCGCTGCTGTATGTGTGTCCTTGCACGCCCAATATGTGCCGTAAAAGCCGTCTTCTTCAACGTCAAAGTGAATGGGCTTCATTTTTGCCTTTTAAAATCCAATTTTCACGATTTGCATTTTCATCCCGTTGTCACCGACCCTTGCGAGAAGCCGGAAAAAGCCGCTGACAGAAGGGTCTCTCAAATCGTTGTAGCCCAGCATATAGCCGCGACTTGTGACCTGCAGACGGCTGTCCCACGTGCCGATTTCCTTGGCGGCATCCGAAACCGCAAAATATGCCCCCACATCCTTGATTTTTGCAGTCTTAAGCCATGTTTTTGCGATCATCTTTACCGCCGTCCGATTGGCAGCATCAAAGACCAGCACACTGCCGGGGAAAGCGTCCGCCATCCCCCGCACCAGTTCCCGGACCTGCTGGGTCAGAAAGTAATAGAACACCCCGGAGGCAAAGAACACCGCCCCGCGGGAGGCATCGATTTTGCTAAACCATGCGGTGTCTTTCAGGTCGCAGGGGATATTTTGTTCTCGATCCCCGGCGGGCAGCAGCTGCTGCCGCAAGGCAATCACATCCGGGAAGTCCAGATTGTAGATCTTGCATCTACCGTTGTCGCAGGTTCTGCCGGTGTTGTCCAGCCCGCAGCCCAGATTGACCACCGCCGCATTGGGGTGGTCTTTCAGGTAATCCCGCACCTCGAAAGCAAGATCACTCTGCCGTGTGGCCACCTCCAGCGCACCAAAGCGCTGCATCAGGCTGCGGGAGTTTTTCTCTGCCTCTGAAAAGTCGTAGTCGATCTGGTCGAGCAGACGAACCGCTGTTTCATCCCTGTAAAGGTTCGGGTACAACTCCGTACACAGCTTCCGGGAATACAGCGGGAGGATCAGCGTCTCCTGCACGGTGTTTTTCTCAATTTTACATTTCATAGGTTTCTTCCTCAGTGAATAAAAACTGTCATAATTGCCGCCAGCATAGCCGCTATGACCGTCATGCCTATCGCCATGTGCAGGATGGATGCAAAAATACCCGTGCTTGATGCCCCTACTTCCGCGCCGTGACGCAGAGCCACTTTTTCTTTTTGTGTATCTGCACCTCGTGAAAACCCGCCCGCTCCAGACATGCCTTTAATTCAATGTCCTTGTAGATGGTCATGCCGCCGATGATCTGCGTCCACCTCTCGTCCTTGTCCGTATCGCCATTGCTCTCGTTGCAGATAAGAATTGTCCCGCCTGGCTTCAGCGTCCGCCAGACCTCGCGGAAGCATCGGGGCAAATCAGGCCAAAAATAGACGGTCTCAAAGGCCGTGGCAGCATCGAAGTAGCTATCATCAAACGCCATATCCGCCACACTGCCTTGCAAGACGGCGCAACGCCCCTCCTGAATTGCAGTTCGGTTGAGCTTTCTAGCCTTCTCCACGCTGACGGGCGAATAGTCGATGCCCTTGACGACGCCATACGGGCATTTTTTCAGCAGCCGTTTTATGTTTGCCCCGCCGCCGCAGCCGCAATCTAGCACCTTGGCGTTTGGCGCAAGTCGTAGAAATCGAAGTCCCCACCGCGCCACAGGGCTGTGGCCCAGGTTCATCATGGCAACCATAAGTTTTCCGCCGAGGCCCACGGGCTTGCGGGTGTTTTCAAAGAACGACATCTGGCCCCTCCGATTTCGTGCATTCCGCATAGGTCAACGGGAACGAGGCCTTCAGCACCGCGCTTTTCTGCACCGCCCAGCCGTTTTGACGCAGGAAACGTAGGTATTCCTCGCTTGTCCACCCGCTGTGGAGGGGGAATCCCGCCATACTCATGAAAAAGGCTTTTGCCTTGCCGGAAACCGAGTTCCCCGCGTGGGTGAAGGTTGGCGCGATGAGCACGCCGTCGTCCTTCAGCACCCGCCTGATTTCTTGCAGGGCCTTTTCCGGATGCGGCACTATGTGAAGTGCGTTGGACACGATCACCACTTCGAAGGACTTCTGTGCATAGGGCAGGCGGAACATATCTTGTACGGAAAAGTGCAGCTTTGCGGATTGATTGTCCCGCTTTGCTTCAAGGATCATCTTTGCAGAGGCGTCCGTAGCCTCGATGCGCGCCGCCGCATCCACGACGCTCTTTGCGATGAGCCCCGTGCCGGTGGCAACCTCCAGCACGGTCTTTGCTTTCACCACCGGCCGGATCAGCCCATACATCTTCTCATACGCCGCCCGGTCGTTTCGCATGAAACGGTCATACCGACCGGCGTTCTTGTCCCAAAAACCCTCGCGTTCGTGCATGGCTGTCGCCCCCAAACAGTTAGAGCCATCTAACTATAACACACGAATCATGCAGTAAGATGAGGCTAACCTTCTTTTCTTGGCTAAGACGCATCTCTTCGGTTTTCGCTTATAACGGCGCGAATCAGATACTAGGCTGGAGCTGAAGAAAGAGCTCGGCGGACAGGTAGGTCGATACCGGTTCCCGGAACGGTGATCAAGCCAATTACACCAGGGCCCTAGTCATTGAGTGGGAATAGAAAATTCCTTAGTTATGGGGGTATTAATTTGATTTCCTTTAGGATACACCCCCCATAACTATATGAATTGACCTGCTGACTCCAATGAAGATTGGAGGGTAACGGCCAGGGGTGACGGCCCAGCGAGTGTTATTTTGCGAGCTATGCGCGTTGAAAGCGACCTTTCGTGGTATAAACTACTTGCCGGAAGCCGCGGCTTTCAGAGTACGGCTTACGTGTACGTTTAACCTCCGTGGGCGACGGGGTGCCGCAAGGCGTAGAATATCGCCCACCTGTAGGGGCCTGCAGCGATGCGGGCCCCACTTCGTATGAAGAGGCGCAACCGATGAAGATCGTATCCATCTCCCAGGACTTCTTCGACCTCGTCGAGGGCGACCGCGAGCTCATGCTTAAGCACAATCTCCCCTGCATCGTGGTGGTGAGGCTGCGTTTCCGCGGGAAGCACAGGGACTTCGCCGTGCCGCTGCATTCCAACATCGCCCCCAACGTGCCCAAAGACCAGTACTTTGCGTTGCCACCCCGCCCCACGACGAGCCCCGGCTGTCGCCACGGCATCCACTACATCAAGATGTTCCCCATAACCAAGTCCTACCAGCGCCGCTTCAGGACCGAGGGCTCGGCCTACTACGAGACGCTCCAGCGCATCATCGACGGCAACACCAAGCGCATTGTCTCCGAGTGCCAGGCGTACCTCGACCGCTGCGAGCGCGAGGGAAGGCCCCGCTTCGCCGTCGACATCGACCGTATCGTGGGGCTGCTGGAGGGCGAGAAGTAGGGCACCTCGGCTCAGTCTCGAGCCATGTGGAGTCGCTCCGTATTTTTGAACGCCGCGTGTGCGTCCCAAATACTTGAGAAACAAGCTGTGAAGTGCAGTGGCTCGCCCGTGCCCGTGCATAGCCGTCACCATTAGCGTCTACGCGGCGTCGGCTTCAAGTGGAACTGGCCCCACTGCTGTATATGGTTTGCCTTGCTGCACATGGCGATCAATGCCCACGATGCTTCTGCTTGCGCTTCAGCTTTCGCTGCTCGAAGCGCGCCTCCGCCTCATCCGCGCGACGCTGGCTTCTTGCTTGAGCCGACTCCCGCTTCATCGCTTCCCGCTGTGCTGCGAGCGCCTGTTGTGCCTTGGTGCTCACCGCGGGCCGCTTAAGGGCTTTCGCTGCCTCGCGAGCGCGTCGCTTGGGATTCTTCGCGGGCTTGCTTGTTTCCGTGGCCTCGTCACCGAAGAACGAGAGCTTCGCCCATTTGCTTGTAACGAATTGCAGGATTTCCTCATCGGACGGTTCTGCACCGAAGACGATGCGGACGACGCCGTATCTGCCGTCCTCGACATGCTCCGCCAGCCCGACCCAGAATTGGCCGTCATGATATACGGTCAGGGTGGATGACACGCTGATCTGCATGGTTGGTTCCTCCTTTATGTAGATGACCATGCAGAGAAGGGACAACCAAGGAGGCAGGTTACTGATGCGGACTCCCGCACGCCCACGACTACCCGACGGGGACTGTGTTTTCATCTCTGATGCCCGCATTGTAGCACGCGTGAATGCGCCCGGCATCGCTGCTGACATGGCGCGACTGGGAATTGCTCCTCGATGCATCCCTGTGCATATTGCCTCCCCGGTTTCGAAACTTTAAAAAAATTCGAGTTTCGAAACCGAGGAGGACCGAATGATGGCTTGGGTAGACCGCAATACGTAGGAAGTTTCGCCATCGCCTATGCTGAACACGAGGTCGTCTTCCTCCAATCCGATCAGGCTGACCGAGCAAGCGGCACCTGGATCGACATTCCCCTGCACATGAACCCACTTATGCGCGCGAACGGGGGCTACAAGGGCGTGACCGCGCAGGAAGCGCTTGGGGTAGCGAACGGGGCCGAGCATCGCCCTGCGCCGGCCTTGGCATCAGGTCCTCGCGCTGGGCGGTAATCCGAGGATCGGGAGTAAGGGTTTGCCCAGCATCGATAATGCTCAGCTATACCCTTATTCCGTCTCCTTGCTCTTGCGGTATTCCGCGAGCCTGTCGTTCAATTCGCGGGTCTCGCGGCTCAGCTTGGCGTTGAAAGCAAGAGTGAGGACCGCCAGGATGGCGAGAAAGACAACCGTGAAGGTAACCCACGCCCCGGGGTTGTTCACGGGAACCCAAGCAAAGACAAACGCCAATGCACAGAGGGCTGCGTAGAGGCAAACGTCGAACAGCGCCAGGCGCGCGGGATACGCCATCTGTCTGATCACCGCGGGCGTGAAGAACACGAACTGCAGCGCGGGGACGGTGACGCACGCGGCGAGAATCGACCAGCAATAGTTAATGCCCTGCTTGGCGGTGTCATCAGCGAAACAAGTCCCTAATGCCAAGAAGGCTATCATGGCAACAGTGAAGCCGATACAGGTGCTTTTCACGAGTTGTCCGAGGTTTTCCGCGGGCGTCTTTTTATCGGTGTCGATAATGTCCCTGTTAATCATTTCGGTCTCCCTTCCTTCGTTTCGACTGCTTCAGACCGAGCTTCGATTTGACGTCGGGCGCATACTGGCGCGAGATAACGACCTGCTCACCGTTTTCCAAGGTGGCGATGATCCTGCCGTTGACGTCGGGCTTGAGGGCGGTGATCGCGCGGAAGTTGACGATGCAACCTTTCGCGATGCGCAGGAAGTCGCAGTCCGACAGGCGCTCCTCCATCTCGTAAAGGCGCAGGCCCGTTTCGAGAACCGTGTCGGCCGTATAAATGAACGTGTGCTTGTCGACCGACTCGATGAACAGGACGTCTTCTGCGCTCAGCACGCGCGTGCAGCCGTCGGCCGTGCCCGTCACCTTCCTGTCAAGCATGCGCAGCCGAGCCGTTATATCAAGCACGCGGCGATCGACCCTTACGCAGACGATCGTGACTTCTATATCTTGAGCTGCTTCTCGCTCTTCGATTGTGATCTTCATGCGTCCTCCCTTCGGGTTGCTCTCATGCTAGCTGACGAAGATAGCTGAACCTTCGGCGTTTAACCAAGCTGCGCAGTCGAGGAACCAAGATGCAGACTAGGCGAGCTGAACAGCAAGAGAGGCCGTAGTCACGCATCCTCGGATCGAGCCCGAAACAGCAATCCTTGCCGCTCATGAACACCGGCACGTGAAACGCTATGCTCAAGAGCACTTAGCTCGAAGAACCCCCTCGCATGCAACTATCGAATCTGGGAAGCTGTCCGATTGGTCGTGCACGACGACGAGCGTACAATGGGCGGATACCAACAAGAACCTGCCCTCCATGCCAACTCCGCCACCTGACGTGATGGGCGATCCGATTGCTCTTCTGGATTGCCTTGAGAAGAACGCTGACGGAATTACTGAGCAGGACTCCGAGGGCACTGCATTTCTTCATGCTGTTGCTATTGGCAAACTCCGCCCCCAGTTGGAAGCCATCTTGGGCATATCGGCCTTGGAGACGGTGTTGTGACTCATATTAGCAAGTCTTCGCTCGACGGAGCGGCGTTTCCGTCAGCGCGGAGTTCGGGAGCACATTGAGGTCATTCGCATTTCCCCATGCATTTGAAAGTGGAGCCGTTGAACTCTTGCTCAGGCGATGACGTTGTAGAGATTAGCTGCGCTCGGAATCCACACACGCACCCGAGGGGCTCTGCTGTTGTCGGACTCTCATCTGGTTAAAAGAGGCGAAAAGATCGCAAAACTAGTCCTGTACGCGGATTTTTCCGTGCTCTTCAAGCCATTCGAACATGTACTCGATGATGTCCCTCTCGTCCTGGAACACGTCGTCGAACGCATACGAAGCCCAATCGCCTTCCTTTGCCCCTTCGAAGAACTTTCTCAAAGTCCTTGTCTCGGCCCAGTCGAGCGCCCTCTCGATATCTTCTTGTTCGTTACGACTTAGGGAGTCGAATGCGTCTCTCTCAACGCCATGCAGAAGCAGGGTGTCATAGAAATGCGCGCGAGTGTTGATGCCCTGCCGTTTGAAGTACTTGTATGGATGGGCTGCGGGTGCCATTGCCGTTTCAAGCCAATGTTGCCTGATCTCTTCGTCCCGCATGATGCCGTAGTCGAGCGTTCGACAGTACTTCCCCGCAAGGTAATCGGGATGCACATCCAGCGCCTTGGCGCAAGCATCGAGAAGCTCCGGGGTCATCTCTCCGTCGTTTACCCCGTCTCTGATCTGGCGGCTGCTCCATTCGGTTTTCTTTGCGAGTCCGTTCATGCTCACGCCGCGCTGACTGCATACCCATCTGAACCAGTCCCTGTTTATCGGCTGCTTGCGCTTTATCCGGTTTGCCATCGATACCTCCAAGTGAGGGGATTAAGCCAAAACATTCCACTGTGCAATCCCCGTTAGTACAAGTAGAATTTCAATTAAAGGTACCGAGGGATTATCCCGCACCCCTTGACCAGCAGTTTATCAAAAACAAATCAAGGAGGCAATTATGAAGAAGACGGATGCAAGACATCAATCCGCATCGAGAACAATAAGCCACTTTAACCCCGGCAACGAACAAACAGCCCTAAACGAAGCAGGCCCTTTATGGGGTCGTGGGACAGTGCGTCAAAAACAGATGGAGTACGGGAAAGGAACCGAAATGATCGGAGAACTGACCAAGCGCTCATTCGAGGTGCCAGCCCTTCTCGAACGGCATAACGCTTTCGAGCAAGAGGTGTGCAGAACGGTGTTTCAGGACAAGTACAGCTCCAGCGTGAAGACCTACCACGTCATCGATCATCTTATTTCTCGAGGCGAAGAGCTCGGACTCATGGACGTCCCAAGCTATCTCGCGGCGATAGAGGCGCTGAAGAGGTTCAGCTCCTATCACGCTGGCCTAATCAGGGGTTTTGCCGGCGAGCGACGGGTCTTCTACGCGATCAAGCATGTCGGGTCCGGCTTCGAGCAGCTGGTCAATGCCGAGCTGGACTACGAGGGCGAGCACGATGAGTTCGACCAGATCCTCGTCAGCCGGCAGGGTCTTGTGATAGTCGAAGTGAAGAACTACTCCTCCTCGGCCGCGATCGGGAGCGACGGGATCCTGAGGTTTGAGGACGGAAGCGGGCGCATGCGCAACGTCGGGGAGAAGATGGCCTCCAAACGTTACGTCTTGCGCGAGGTAGTGTCCAACGCAATTGGGCGCGAGCTCCCTGATGAAAGGATCGTCTCCCTTGTCGTCAACGCCAACGAGAAGACCTTTATTCGGAACGATTCTGATCGAGTCGAGGTTCAGAGCACGGGCAGCATCGCGCGTCGAGTCGAGGAGCTGCTGAGAGGCGACGAGGTCCTAGGGTCCGAAGACGTCTCCGCCATCAAGGCGGCGCTTGAGGCTGCCCACCATCCCATTGAGATCGAGCCAGAGATCGATTTCGAGTATGTATCAGCAACCTTGCATGAGGCCCTCTCGCTGATCGCCCGATCGGTTGCGGAGGAGAAAGAGGACGAGGATTTCGCTCGCGTGTCCGCTCCCGAGAGCGAGACCTGCTCGGTATCTCAAGCGCGGAGGCCGTCTCCTGCGCTCATCTCAGGTGCAGTGGCTCTTCTTTTAGGCCTTGCGGGCGGATACGTGCTCGGATCAACGGGAAAATGGAGATAAGCAGATGAACGACGTTATGGAACGCACCGCTACAAGCTACGCGGTGATTGATGCGGTGGACAACAAAGCAAGCGATTGTCGGGGCATGCTTAAATCCCTTGTCGATGCGACGAACGGCATCACCGGGCCTCAGGCTGGCCTCCTTGGATGCCTCGTCGTTTCCATTGCCGGGGTGGCGGGATATGGAATATACGCCCTTTGCGACCTGGTTAAATCCGGACACCCCGTCGAGCTCACCTCTGGAGGGGTGCGCTTTGCGGCGAATACGGCAGCGCTCGGCGAGGCGAGCAGCCTCTAATCGGCGGACAGGAGAATCGATGCAGATGAATGAGATGCCCCCGATCGGGACCACGCTGACTTACGGCGAGGCAATTAAAGCATACGACCGCTTCGAGCGGACGATGCTCGAAAAGGCGTACGGGGCCGAGCTCCTGCCCGCGGTGGGGCTGTACGACCTGCTTGGCAGCTTGAGTCGCTTGCGCAGAAGTTCGGAATCGAGGGCAAGGGGGCCTTCTCGAGGCTCAAGAGGGAGATCCGATCGTTCTCGAGCGAGAGGACCGCTCTGGCGAACGGGGTGAACGGCGAGGGGTTCTACCTGCTGCAGGATGAATCGGCGCTTAAGCAGCATGACGAGACGCACATCTTCCAGGTCGGGTTCGACGGGGAGGCGCTCGTGGGGGAATTAGACGAGGCGCTCGCCCTCCTGGCCGACGAGGCCGGCGGGGGCGACGAGTACGGCGACGTGTATTCTCCAGACTGGCCCAATCGGGGCTCCACAAACCGAGAAGAGGATCCCTTCCCCAAATGGCTCGGAGTGGGCCTGCTCGTGCTGACGGTCTGCCATGCGATATTCCAGGGCGGTCTCTGCTGCAAGTGGTTCTTCTAGCCCCGCTGCGCATGCCTGAAGCGTAAAAAATAGGGCAGAATCGCTCTCACGATCCCGCCCCGCAAACCCGAGGGTTTCTAACTGGCTCCATTATTCCGGGCTTCTCAGTTCTGTCATTGACCCAGGTATCACCCGTCTCCTATAGCGAGTGAATATAAAAATAGGGCAGAGTCGCTTGCGCAAGTCCGCCCCTAAAACCGTGAAGGTTTTGCTATCTGCAGGCTATTCTACCAACCCGAGCGATTCTGTCAACCTGCGAAGGAACTCGAGCGCGGAGCGAGCTGCGGCGTCGGGCCCCTTGTCGGGCAGCGCCTCGGTTTCTCCGTCGGCCCTGGCGAACATCTCGGCGAGCTCGGATGCGGCGCGCGAGCGCGAGGAGCCCTCGGGTACCAAGCCGGAGTGCGCCACGAGCACGGTCGCGACCTCCTGCATGGCCGTATTCCCCATCCACTTCCTCCTGGTCGCCTTGGGGATTCCCACGGCGGCGACCCTTCGGGAGACGCCACTGGACGCCGAGCCCCGGGCGGCGCCCCTCTCGGCGAAGCAGTTGATCAGGCACGAGCCGTGCGCGGCGCAGTTGCGGACGGACTTCACGCGCTTGAGGTCGTAGTGGGAGGCCTCGAAGCGCCTGTCGCCCCATCGCCTGGCGCAGAAGCGCACGAAGTCGATGAGGGTGCCGAACGAGGTGAGCTCAAGGAAGGCCCAGGCAGGCATGTCACCGGAGTACTTCGCGTAGAGGCTCGAGCTGTAGGGGCTGCGGCCGCTCATCTTGAGCTCGCGCAGGCGGTACTCCCTGTTTGCAGTGGTAAGCGATGCCATGTAGTCGGCCACGATGGCGTAGCCGTCCTCTCCACGGTCCTCCATCTCGCGAAGCAGTGTCACCTTCTGGAAGTGCTCGATGTCGAGCGTCATGCCGAGCAGGGCGTGGCGTAGCTCCTGGTCGAGCGCCGCGAGCAGGCGTAGCTGGCCGAAGTCGAGGTCTACGTAGCGGCCGTCGCGCGGGCCTCCCTCGTATTTCGAGAAGAGTTTGCGATAGGATGCGAGCTTGAAGAAGTTGCACTTGTCGCGCAGGTAGTCCTCGGCCTCTTCCTCGGAACACAGCTCGAAGGCTACGCCCTTCTGCTTGAGGTGCTCTATCTGCTGCTCGATCGTGAGGATCGGCTTCCTATCGTGGGGTTCGGCCATGCTCGTTCTCCTGTCATAAAAAGTATTGCCTATTTTACCAGCATGTTCTCGACATTCGGTGAAGGCCTCATCGTCGACACATGGGCAAGCCGCCTGATACGACTCCCTTTCCCTGCCAGCAGCGCAGTCGCCTGACCTGCGGCTTTGGAATCGCGTTGGAAGCCGCCCTCGACCAATCATTTGCAGTTGTTGCGAGTGGCTTGTGCGTGATGCTGCGGTTGAGTTCCAGAAACGGGCGATTCCGCCCAATCGGGCATCCGAATCACGGCCGGAAGCTCCTTTGGGACAAAAACAAAAACTCAAAGCCCTGAGTTTGAAAAAAGTTTTTGAAGTTGTCCCAGCTTTTGTCCCCGAAGCCGACGAGACGCGACATCGCGTCATTCGGCGGCACGCGTTCCGTGTCGATGCCGAGAACTGGGTGCAACTGGAATGACGGGACGACAGAACCAAAGCCACCAGCGAAATAGTGGGAATAACGGCCCTCGAACCCTTTGGTTCGAGGGCTTTCTTTTTGCATCTCTACCTGGGAAAACGACCCAATTATTCCCGTGTGTCCCTACTGGGCGGTACAACGGAGTACTCGGCGGTACGGGAATAATTAGGCCCTGCGGGAATAATTCACAATTCGGGTCCCCCGAAGGCCGATTTCGAGCGGATGAAACTGACTTGAAACTGCGAGGCGGATTCAAGCCCTCTTCAATTGCATTCGCCCAGGTCAACAAATGGGAATAAAGAAATGCGAAAATCGGTTTCCGCAGTTTCAGTGACCCCGAATGCCGCCGAATAACGCCGTGTATTCTGAGCGTATTGCTTGCATTGTTGCATTATTTTCCACAATGCAAGCATGGAATAAATCGAAGTCATACGAGCCACCAACGACATCGCCTCTTCCCAAAGGGGCTCTTCACATCTGTGCAGGCGAAGGTGCTCGGCGTCGAGCGGTACGCGCTCTCGAGGCTGGAAGGGCTCGGCAACATAGAGAGGCTCGCGAAGGGCGTCTACCGCATGGGCGGCTCGCCGAGCACGCGGGAGGAGGACGTCCTCGCGGCCTGACTGTCGATCGACCCGGGGAGGCGCCCCGTCGCCATGGGGGCGACGGCTGCATGGCTCTACGGCATCGGCGAGGTCAGCCCCTCGCCCTACGAGTTCTGCACGCCCGAGAGAAAGCAGACTAAGCGCCCGAACCTGATTCATCAGGAAGCGCCGCCTCGACCCGAAGGACGTGGCGATCGTCTCGGACATCCCGGCGACGAGGCCCTGGCTCACGGTGGTGGACCTGATAGACTCCGGGGAGGAACTGAGCCTGGTCGCGAACGTGCTCGCGGACGCGCTCGAAAGGGGCCTCGTCGAAGACGAGGGCGCGCTGAGGGAGAAAATCGACGCCGGGGGGCAAAAGCCGGGATGCCGGCGGGGGCCAGCCTGTACGATTCGTTAGCTAGGAGGCGGGAAGAATGACGTACGAGAACGGCGGTCAGCTCGACAGGGCCCTGAAGAGGGCCGTTCGCGACAGGGGCGGTGACCCTGGGGACGGCTGTCGTCGGGCTTTGCGCGACCGGTTCCTGTGCAGGGTGTTCAGCAACCCCGACGGCCGGTTCATCCTCAAGGGCGGAAGCGGGCTGCTCGCGCGCATCCCCGACGGCCGCGTCACGCGCGACATCGACTTCGCGACGGCATCTGTGTTTGATAGCGTTCAATTTACGGGTTGGGGCTGCGGTGGAAATCCTGGATCAAAAGAGGACCAGGATTTCCACCGCAGCCCCAAACCGAAAATCAGGCTTGACTAAACACAGACGGTCTGTTGCGCGAGTACTTCCCGAAGGGGACCGGCTTCTCTGCGGTCTCGGACGAGGAGGTCGAGCGGGTGTACGATGCCATCAACCGCAGGCCCCACAAACGCCTGGGGTTCAGGACGCCCTACGAGGTCCACTACTCAGAGGTGTTGCACTTGCTCTGAGAATTCAAGCTCGAAAAGGCGCAAGCAAAGGTATCTTGACTACGCTCTAAAGCGTGGCGTGAAGTCCGGCATCGTTGACGCGCTGGGGCTTCAGGGAATTGCCGCGAGTGAGGTTGACGCGGTTTCTGTTGTGGTTGACGAGCATTCGACTTCGATCGACGGAAAGTACAACCTGGCAGAATCGATTGATGAGGAGCTGAGCTGCGGCATGTTCAATCCAACGTGGCAGACCTCCTACCCTCCTGTATTTAGCGACTGGCTGCCCAAGATTCCAGTCTCCTATGTCGACTCCTCCAAGGTGGCTATGGTGAGAGCGGCTGACGTGACGGCGAACTGGGCATTTATGGCCGAGCGCGACAAAGAGACATATCCGCGAGCCTACGAGATGCTATCAAAGGCGACGGTCCTCGGGCTTCTGTAGCGTTGGACATGTAACTATCTGTCTTTTCAAAAGCCGTGAAGATCTTGGTGGATGATAAATTGCGATTTGTCGACCTGGGTGACGAAGTCGGCGAACTGGCGCTGAAGGCTTGCGGGTGGTATCGGAATCAACAGCTTTTCAAGTTCGGTCTTTGGAATATTACTCATTGATTTAGCAGAGCCATGCGCAAGCGAACGAATCGAATTAAGCATCGTTTCGGAAAGCAGATGAGAGAGATATGCCCCGTCGACGATAGGCAACGGATGCATACGAAACACTATGTCTGGAAACATGATACCGCCATCAGTATGCCTAACGAGAACAGAGCGCCCAACAAGCTCGGGAGTGTTCTTGCGAGCGAGAAGGATGTCGCCATCCCGCACAAACTTGCTAATAACAGGCTCGCTGTCGAGCGGAAGCGCCTTGTTCTGATCCTCGCAGTATGTACCAGTAGAAATGGCACTGAGCTTAAGGACAGCTGGCTCCGATCCAGCTCGCGGAGTCGTCAGACACTTTGGGCTCTTTCCGGACTCGACACAATCAACGCAGTTGCATAGCGGGAGTTTTTCACAGCCATCAAAGGATGCGAATATCTCTACAAACCGTGATTTGACTTAACAGATATACCTTCTATGAGAGTCCCTTACGTTGTCCTGATCGACCATTGCGTACATCAACGTTGTATCAATCTTTTGATGCCCAAGCAGCTTCTGCACCTGCTCGATGGGCATTCCTTTTCCAATTGCTTTGGTGGCCAGCGTTCTCCTGAACTTATGTGGGTGGACGTGTTTGACGCCTGCTTTTGTTCCCAAGGAGCGAAGGCGGAGCTCGACTCCGCTTACTTGCAGCCTAGAACTCGGCTTTGTGAGACTACAGAATAGCGCGGCGACGTTATCGCTGCGTTCTTGCAGGTAGTTGTTTAGGTGCAGCTTTGTAGTCGCATCAAAATAGACGACTCTCTCTTTGTTGCCCTTTCCGAGTACAATGCACTCTCGCCGATTTAGATCAACGTCTTCTCGATTGAGCGAGACGAGTTCGCCTATTCTCATCCCTGTTGAACTAAGAAGGTTGATGATTGCCAGATCCCTCTTGCAAGAACAGGCGTCTGTGAGGGCTATAAGTTCTTCATCAGAATATACGGACTTGACCGTTCTCTTTGAGCGAATCTTTTTAATGCGTCGTGCAGGGCTTTTGAGTATATGGTTCTCGTCTTCAAGCCAAGAGAAGAATGACGACAGGATGCGCCTGACGTTGTCGACGGTGATGCTCCCTGCGTTATTACCCATGGGATATTCGCTCAGGTATGTTCGTAAGTCATCTGAACTAATCCGGACAATTGGTTTTTTGATTGCTTCGAGCGCCCTTGTAAGTGTGGCCTTGTAGTACCTGATGGTCTTAGGCGAGCATCCCTCGATGGTTTTGGCTGCGAGGAATCGCTCCATGTACTTTGAGGCCTCGTCTTCGACATTGCTGAGCGCGTTCACTTCAAGTTCGATGCCCCTGAGTTCGCTCATAAGGACGCTCTCGAGATACGAAAGCACTTCGCCGCTAACGAGTGCCTGCATTTTTGTGAGAACCGCGTTTGCTATTTCGATCGTCGTGTGCATCAGTTCCTCCCATCCCGATATGGATGGGAGGAACGTATCACGCGAGGAATCGGTCTAGAAGGGCGTCGCGCTCTGCGGAAAGGGCGTCGACCTCTTGCTCGAGTGCAAATTGCGATTTGTCGACCTGGGCGACGAAGTCGGCGAACTCTTGCTGAAGCTCAAGGGGAGGCAAGGGAACCGTCATTCTCTTTAGATCTTCTTTGGTAATTGCCTCCCTTGTTGCTCCAGCCGCTCTTGAGCCGTTTAGCAGGAGTCTCTGATACGAATCACTGATCAGCACCGTGTTCAATAGCACCGGTAGCATCCGTTTTTGGTCGACTCTGACAATTGAGACATGCTGATTAACACGTCCACCGGCCAATTCATCTGGCAAAAGACATGAACGAGCAACCGAAGCGCCAGTAATATTCAGAAGCACGTCACCCTTCATCAGCGTGACGCCTTCTAGTTTTGCGGCTTGTTCATCATCAATACAAGCAAGGTCCTTCCACACGAAACGACCGTTGTGAACATTCATACTTCTGACCAGCGGAACACCTTCGGCCTTGTATGCCGTTTTGCCACCTCGTGGCGTTGCTCCGGAACCCAACTTGGTACAGAGGTCTTCAAGCCTAACGAAAGGCCAATTTTTACCATCGACCGGATCGCCAAATACCTCTACAAACCGTGATTTGACGCTCTCCTTGAGAGCGGCGATTTGCTGTCGTTTGCTATTGATTTCATCTGTTAAGCGATTGAAATCGTCGATGAGGGCTCTCTGCTCGGAGAGCGTCGGGACTGGGATGGGGTATTTGAGCAGCTCATCCTTGTCTCCGCGAGGCCTGCCGGTTCCCGTGAAGGTGGACATATCGTAGTCGAAGAAGTCCTTCTGCCACAGGAGCAGATGGAGAAACTCGGGCAATAGGCTGTCGGTATTTATGCTTCGGAATACCAAAACATCCTTGGAGCACGCCCCATCGCGGTCTGCGAGCCAAATCTTCTGCAGATAGGGGCGAATATTGGAGACGAGCGTGTCTCCCTTCTTGTATGCGGTGCCATCACTTGCCGGAAGCTCTCCGCCATAGGCGGTTATGCCGCCACGGTCCTTGACCATGTTTTCCGTTGTTACGTAAGTGTCGGTGGTGATGGAACTCTGGGCCACGCTGTTGGTAACGTAGGATGTGATGTCTCTAAGCGTCTTGACTACGGTGCCCTGGGCGAACGAGCGGGGCTTGTAGAAAGAGCGGGGAATCGTAAGAGTCTCGTCGAACTTATCGGCATCAAAGTCAATGAAATCGGCGGTCTTGGCATAGTAGTAGTACTGGGCAAGGTCGCCGGGCTCAACCTGCTCGCCGGAGAACCATGCTCTGATGATGCCGCTTAGCGAGTTCGTGTCGTCCGATTCGTCGTCCGAATAGAGCACGCCCTCACCATCGATGGGCTGTATCCCCTCGTTGCCTTTGCGATTGCTCCATTTGTAGCCAAGGAAAGAGGCGATTTCCTTGGTCGTGTTAGGTGAGTTGATGATGAGCGTCTGTTCGCCGCAGACGAGACCCCAAACGCGCAGGCGTTTGCGCTCTTCCTTGTGCGCATGGCGATAGAACAGCTCGTTCTCTGCTTTGAGCCGTGAGTTCTTGTCGGCCGCCTTCCAAGTCTTGCTCTTCCGAAGGGTCTTGAGCTCCTTCGATGATTCGAAAAGATGGCAATAAACGCTGAAGTGGCGAGTGTTTGCCCATTCGTTCCAGTTAGCCTCTCCTGCGAGAAAAGCCCGGTAAGTATCTCCGTCTACATTAATTGTGCCGAGATAAGCGTTGAAAGCGCTTTCGTCTCTCCAGCCAGTGAGCTTCCTGCGCTCAAAAACAGCGTCAACGAAATCAAGTGCGTTCGCATTGCGGGGCGGGATCTCGTCAAAGCGACGTAGGAACATAATTGCGACGTTTGTTCCTGTGGCCGCGAATGTGCCTGATCCAAACCTGGCGATGGAGACGATCTCGAAGGAGCTCAAAAGCACATCGCGTGCGGCCATGAAACTCGAGCTCGTGCTCTTGTCGAGGATCGAGGTGGGGAGGACGATGGCGGCGTAGCCTCCGGGCCGAACAAGCTGTGCCGCACGCTCGACAAAGAGGGTCTCGATTTCCGAGCCGCTATCGCTGATGGTTTCCAGCACTTTGAGTTCGTTGTTGTGAAGCTTGAGATGCGGTTTGAAGGCCGCTACAGAGTACGGGGGATTGGCGACAAGAATGTCGAAGCGTCCCCTGTCGGTTCGGCTGTCGATTCCCTTGTCGGGATAATTTTCAAGTCCGTCGCCGAAGACCACGTTGCTCTGCCCTGCGCCATGCATGTAGAACGAGACCTTGGAAACGCGAGCGAGTCGATAGTCCTTCTCGATGCCGACGAGATTGTCTCTGACCCAGTCGGCGTCTCCGAGGTCATCCTCTATGGTCGGATCATATTGGCATGCGGCGTCGGAGATTTCTTCGAATCCTTCTGTGAGAAAGTGCCCCGCGCCACAGGCGTAATCGATAACGCGTGGATAGTGCACGGCACCAGCCTCGTCCTGCACGATGCTGTCGAGTGGGAGTGACTTCCAAATAAAACGGGTGATGGGCACAGGTGTGAAGAATTGGCCCTCGTTTTGCTTAAAGCCCTGATTAAGGAGCTGTTCGAAGAGGTCGCCCAAGAATTGAATGTCTTGAGTTCCTACGATGCGATACGGCTGTAGAAGTTGCACCGTCTCTACGAGTACCTTGCCGTTCTGAAGAAAGAGTTCCTCGTTGTGGACGTCTTTGAACGCAAAGTCATTGTTGGTATAGAACTTGAGCTTGCGCAGCGTGCCGTTCAGCTCCTCGATGAGCTTCTTGCGGTGCTGGCCCGTATAGTTGCTTATGAGGTTTTCGGCGTAGTCGTTGGGAACGTACAGGACCTCTTCCCGCATGAGCTTTCTCATGCCGTCTGAGTGGAGTCTCTGGAGCCTGTCCTGGAGCGTTTCGTAGGTGTCGCGTCCTTGGCGGTATTGGAACTCAATCTCCTGGGTTGGCATTTTCGAGAGCTCGTCTTGGAGCTTCGCGATAAAGAGCGCGATAAGGCGATTGAAGGCGTTCTCTTTATCGGAGACGTTGTTGTGGCGGAGGATTTCCTCGAAGCGGTTGACGATGCTGTCTTCGGCCCTGAAGTCGACAAGGTCCTTCTTGAGAAGGGGAGGAACCATCGGGTGGTATGCCGTCGACCTATCGCCAAAGAGGATGTTTCCCTCGACTTGTTGGTTGTACGTTTCCGTCCAAACTTGATGGAGCTGTTCCACTGTATGGGCGTCGCGGTAGAGCGCAATGGTGTCATCGCGTTTGGCGAGCGCGATGAAGTTCTCGTCATCGCTGCAGTTAATTGAAACCTGGTCTGGCACGATTTCGTTGTTGATGAAATCGCATGCAAAGAGTACCAACCAGCGAGTCGCGCGCTCTTGTTGCCAATAGGAGAGGAGTTGCCCTCCGTCTGACTGCATGTTCTTGAATTCGTTTTTGAACTCGGTTCCAGGGGTCTTGCATTCGACGATTGCGAGTGTGTCGCCCCTCTCGTCATTAATGCAGATATCAGCGCGGCCGCTCTTTTGTTCGTGCCCAAGGGCCCATTCGCGCTCCAGCTCGAGTGATTCGGGGCGATATCCTTTGTCGAGGAGCATGGTTACG
Source organism: uncultured Collinsella sp. (assembly GCA_905208535.1). Classification (GTDB taxonomy): domain Bacteria; phylum Actinomycetota; class Coriobacteriia; order Coriobacteriales; family Coriobacteriaceae; genus Collinsella. The sequence goes on from CAJLPI010000021.1 coordinate 33,495, forward strand.
CAGGCGAGTACGACGAAGTTCTCGTTATCGGAGAAGTTACAAGTTGTGTCTTTGTTGACCTTGAACCCCAGGTCTTTCGGGTAGCCGATGCGTTTCTTGGAAAAATCGACCGTGATTTGTGCGCTGGTCTCTTCCCAGGATTTCTGATAAACGGTGCCGTCGCCCGACGGCTCGTAGCGCAGAGCCCTAAGTGCGTCGCGAAGATTGTCCAGCGTAATCATCTAATGTCTCCGTAGCTGCGAGGTGAAAACACAATTCGCTAATATTATCGCAGAGGGCACCGTAAGAACGTAGTGTGATTGGCGGTGCTGCTGCTTGCCAGGGCATTTGATTGGATGATGACGCGCACGGGGCGGGATTCGCCAGTCCGCTAAGCCACGCTGGCAACAGTAGCGTACCAGGCGGTTGCTTGCAGAGATCCTCACGCGCGCCGTGCTTGAACCACTGGAGGTACGTGTTTCTCGTCGTGCGTCCATCGGTGACCGATCCGCCTTTTACTAAACAAGTTTATCGAGCGCGCGAAGCGATTGAGCCAATGGCAAGCTCCAACTTATTCGTCAACTCATGGGCAAGCCACCCGAGACTACTCATTTCTCCTACTAGCAATGAAGGTCTGCGACCTGCAGTTTTGCAAACTGCTTGAAAGCCACCCGATGAGATACCCCCGATTTCCACTTGGAATCGGGGGTATTTTTATTTACAGGCTTTAGCCTGTGCGGGGCGCGCAGCGCGCCGCATCAGAAACCACCCGCTATG
>CAJLPI010000022.1:0-31521 GCA_905208535.1 uncultured Collinsella sp.
CACGCAAAGGAAAGCACTTAATGTGCTTTCCGTCTTGCGCAGGACTGTAGAGCAGGAAACTTAGCCCGTGCCGGGCCCGCTGAGACCAGACCGGCGGGATAGACCGGTTTGGATGGGGCTTTCATGCATGGGTGGTCTGTTGTTGTGCAAATGGGTATCATACTGTGGTTATTGCATCGACTCTGCGATGCATGTTTGTACGTTCCCGGCGGTCGGTTTGCCAGAAGCGCCCCGTCGGTTGTTCCAGACCCGTTTCGAAGAAAGGAAACCACACTAACCTATGGCAGCTAAAAAATCATCTCCCTTGAAGATCATCCCGCTCGGCGGCCTTGACGGCATCGGCAAGAACATGACGGTCTTCGAGTGCGGCGACGACATGGTGCTCGTCGACGCCGGTCTCATGTTCCCCGACGACTCTCAGCCCGGTATCGACCTGGTGCTTCCCGATTACACCTATGTTCTGGAGAACGAGGAGAAGCTCCGCGGTATCATCGTCACCCACGGCCACGAGGACCACACCGGTTCGCTTCCGTACCTGCTGCAGGACCTCAACAACAAGGTGCCCATCTTCTCGAGCAAGCTGACGCTTGGTTTTATCGAGGGCAAGCTCTCCGAGTTCCGCATCCGCGCACCCAAGTTCCGTGAGGTCAAGGGCGGCAGCCATGTCAATCTGGGCGGCATCTCGCTCGACTTCTTCTCGATGACGCACTCCATCCCCGGCGCTCTGGGCGTGTTCATCCGCACCAATCAGGGCACCGTTATGCACACCGGCGACTTTAAGCTCGACCAGACGCCCATCGATGGAGTCACGCCCGACTATGCCGCTATCAGCCGCTTTGCCAAGCAGGGCATCGACCTGCTGCTTTCCGACTCCACCAATGCCACGGTTCCCGGCTTTACCAAGTCCGAGGCCGAGGTTGGTCCCAACCTGCTGCACGCCATCAAGAACGCCCCGGGTCGCGTGTTCGTCGCATCGTTCTCGAGCCACATCCATCGTTTGCAGCAGATCTGCGATGCCGCCCGCAAGTGCGGCCGTAAGGTCGTTGTGACCGGTCGCTCCATGCTCACGAACACCCGCGTGGCGCGCGAGCTCGGTTATCTCAACATCGATGATGCCGATATCATCGATGCCTTCGATATTGATAACCTGCCTGACGACAAGATCGTCGTCATGTGCACTGGTTCGCAGGGCGAGCCGCTGTCGGCCCTGTCCCGCATGGCCAATGGCGAGCACAAGACGCTCTCCATCCACGAGGGCGATACCGTTATCCTCTCGGCAACTCCCGTTCCTGGCAACGAGAAGGCCGTCCAGCAGGTCGTCAACAGCCTGGCCAAGCTCGGCTGCGACGTGTGGGATAAGAACCGCGCTCTCGTCCACGTCTCGGGTCACGGTAGCCAGGAGGAGCTCAAGCTCCTGATGGCCATGGCCAAGCCCACGTATTTTATGCCGGTTCACGGTGAGGCCGTGCATCTGCGCGCCCATGCCCAGCTGGCGCGCAAGATGGGCATCAAGGACGATCATATCTTTATCCTCGATAACGGCGACACGCTCGAGATGCGCGGTGGTATCGTCAAGCGCGGTACGCCCGTCGAGTCCGGTGTCGTTTACGTCGACGGCCTGCGTATCGGCGATACCGACCCCATCGTCCTGCGCGATCGCCAGAAGCTCGCCAACGACGGTATGGTCACGGCCGTTGCCATCGTCTCCCTCAAACACAAGAAGATCGAGGCCATCGAGTTCTCGGGCCGCGGCGTCTCGTTTGCCATCGACGACCAGTTCTCCGAGGATGCCTCCGCGTCCATTATGAAGACGATCGAGAAGGGTAAGTTTAGCTTTACCAGCAGCGGTTCCGATGCCATTCGCAAGGCCGTGCGCGATTCGCTCTCTAACTTTATCTGGAGCCGTACGCGCACCCGTCCGATGATCATCCCGGTCGTCATGGAGGTTTAGTTTGGCGCGCGGATCTGCACAAAACGCCAAAGGCAATAAGGCCAATAACCAACCGGCATCTGCTAAGGGTGCCGGTTCCCATCTGCGTGCCAATAAGGGCCACGAGTCCGAGTTCGATGAGTTTGAGCCCTTGGTCGAGCCTTCGGCCAATCGCGATATCGCCGGTGTGGTCATCGCCGTTTTGGCGATCGCGTCCTTCATTGCCGTGATCTCTCCGGCAACAGCGCCCGTGACGGCTGCGGTTGCCGGTTTCTACCACCTGGGCTTTGGCCTGGGCGCCTACGTGCTGCCGATCGTCATCTTGCTGTTTGCCGCCACGCTCTTTTTGGGTGAGGACTCGCCGCTCAACGTGCGCTCTGTCGCGGGCGGCGCCGTGGTCTTTATCGCCGTCGTCTCCATTCTTTCGCTGATGGTGCCGGGCACGAGCGATTCGTGCGACCTTATGTTTACGCCGCAGAACCTTTCCGTGTCGGGCGGCTACATTGGCGCCTTTATCGCAAGTGCCTTGCAAAACGCCCTGGGTAAACCTATCGCCATGGTTGTCTTGCTGGGGCTTGTCGTCGTTGGTTTGGTCATTATCGGCTTTTCGGTGGGTGGCGTTTTGCGCTCCGCACGCGATCGTGCGGCAGATTTTGCCGAACGCCGTCGTGCCGATGTCAACGCCAGCCCGTGGGGCGATGAAGAGGCCCTGTCTGTTCCCGGCGTCGCTCGTCCGCACCTGAGCATTCTGCGCCAGAAGGGGACTGACGCCGCGGTGACCACGGTCATGGGTGGCGATGTCGACCCGGTTTTGGATGACAACGAGGACGATGACCCGTTTGTCGACGTATCCGAGTCGGTTGAAGCCGAGCGGGCCAAGACCACGCTGCTGCCGCGTCGCCATGTCAAGAAGGGCAAGGCTGCGCCTAAGCTCAATACGAGTGAGCCCGACCCGTCTTGGTCCGATAGCGAGATTGAGCTTACCGAGGGCGATGACGAGGACGACGAGGCTCCGATTGAGACCGCAAAGACAACTTTGCTGCCGCGTCGCCATGCAAAGCGCGGCCAGGTAACCGGCCAGCTTTCGATGGAAGACGACCCCGATAAGATTGACGAGTCCGAGCCGCCGTTTGCCGTGAATCCCGTCTCGGCCGCACCTCAGATTCCCGACTTCCTGAAGCATCCCAAGGTTGCCGATGCGCCTGCCACGAGTGCTATCGAATCGGCTGCGCCTCGTGATGGGGGAGTGGACGACGGCGCCGCAGATAACGAGGGCGAAGAAGAGGACGGCCTCAAGCTTCCGCCGCTCGAAATCCTGCATGCCAACCCGCAGTCGGCTTCCGCTGCGTCTTCGGACAAGGAGCTGGAGCAGACCGCTGAGTCACTGCAATCCACCTTGCTTGAGTTTGGCCGCAGTGCCCGCGTGGTCGGCTGGATCGCCGGCCCCACGGTGACGACCTTTAAGCTGCAGCCCGGTGAGGGCGAGCGTGTGAGCAAAATCTCGAGCCTCGAGGACGATATCGCGCTTTCGCTCGCTGCCCAGTCGGTGCGTATCTTTGCCCCGATCCCCGGCACCTCGCTCGTGGGCATCGAGATTCCCAACCGCAAGCGCCAGAACGTCAATCTGGGCGACGTGCTGCCCTATGTGAAGGGCGGTCCGCTCGAGCTCGCCATCGGCCGCGACGCCGAGGGCACGCCGGTTGTCGCCGACCTCGCCAAGATGCCTCACCTGTTGATCGCCGGTACGACCGGTTCTGGTAAGTCGGTGATGATCAATTCCATCATCACGACCTTGCTCATGCGCGCCCTTCCCGAGGACGTTCGCCTGATCATGGTCGACCCCAAGCGCGTCGAGCTTGCGGGCTATAACGGTCTGCCGCATCTCTATGTGCCCGTGGTGACCGAGCCCAAGCAGGCCGCGAGCGCCCTGCAGTGGGCCGTGTCCGAAATGGAGCGTCGCCTGAAGGTCTTCGAGCGTCTCAACGTGCGTAAGATCTCGACCTACAACGAAAAGCAGGCTGCTGGCGAGTTTGAGCATTACGACAACCCGCCGCAAAAGATGCCCTACCTGGTCATTATCATTGACGAGCTCTCTGACCTGATGATGGTCGCCGGTAAGGATGTCGAGGCCTCGATCGTTCGTATTGCACAGCTGGGCCGTGCCGCCGGTATTCACCTTATCGTTGCCACGCAGCGCCCCAGCTCCAACGTGGTGACGGGCCTTATCAAGGCCAACATCACCAACCGCATCGCCTTTAACGTCGCCACGGGCATCGACTCGCGCGTCATCATCGACCAGATGGGTGCCGAGAAGCTCACCGGTTTGGGCGACATGCTGTTCTCCAAGGTCGACTGGGGCAAGCCCCGCCGTATCCAGGGCTGCTTTGTCTCGGACGACGAAATCAACGAGATTGTCGAGTTCGTCAAGTCGCAGAGCGAGCCCGACTACCACGAGGAGATTCTGTCCGCCGTGGCGCCCGCTTCCATGTCCATGGCTGGTGGCGGCGGCATTGTCCGCACCGGAGTCGCCGAGCCGCAAGACGATGATCCGCTCATTTGGGAAGCCGCCCATATTGTGGTGGAATCGCAGCTTGGCTCCACATCTGGCCTGCAACGTCGTCTGAAGGTTGGCTATGCGCGTGCCGGGCGTATTATGGACATGCTGGAAGAAAAGGGTGTCGTCGGCCCGCCCGACGGTTCCAAGCCGCGCGAGGTCCTGTTGGACGAGGAGGGGCTTGCCGCGCTGGAATCTGTCGACGCCGAGATGGCACGTGAAGATCGTGAGTTTGGAGGATTCTGATGGCTGCACGCTTTGGTGACATGCTGCTCGAGCAGCGTCGCCGAATGGGCCTTTCCATTCAGCAGGTCGCCAACACCATCAAAATCAGGCCGCAGATCATCGAGTTTTTCGAGACCGGTAACTTTGCTTCGATGCCGCCGCGCGGCTATGCGCAGGGCATGATTTCGAGCTATGCTCGCTTTTTGGGCCTCAATCCGCGCGAGGTCGTCAATGCCTACTTTGACGAGCTGATGGCATACGAGCGCGAGACGTCGCAGCAGGGCGGTCGTTTTCAGGACGCCGCCGGCTACGTCAATTCGCGTTCCTCAGTCGATAACGGGCGCTTCCTGATGGTTCAGGGCGGTCGTTCGACCCGCTATGGACAGCGTCCTCAGCAGGCCGGTTATATTACCGAGACGGGTTCGGGCGAGGATATTCGCTCGCAGCGTGACCGGTTCCGCAGTACGCCGATGCCCGAGGACCGTGCACTTCCCGCTGCCCGCGGCGTGGCGCGTGACCCTCGTGCCGGCTACGGCGACGGCGGCTATTCCGATCGCGGTCACCGTGGTATCTCCACCGGACGCTCTCGCAGTGGCCATGCGGACGCCGATACCACGCAGGTGACGCCGCGTCTTCGCTCTCAACCACAGCCGTATGGCCAGCGCTCTTCGGCTCCGCGTGCGGGCCAGCGTGGCTATCAAGGCCGCGGTGAACTTGCGCCCCGCTCGGGTCAGCGCAGCCTTCAGGGCCAGGGTGGCTATCGCGGCCGTTCCGATAGCAATCGTGGTCGTATGCCTCAGGGAGGCGGCCGCAGCAGTTCCAGTCGTGGACGCGGCGGTTCCCGTGCTCCTCAAAACAACGTGCTCGATCCGCGTATCGTCTACGCAGGTATCGGTGCCGTGGCGTTGCTGCTGATCGTGCTCATCGTGGTACTTCTGCGTGGCTGCGCATCTTCGACGCCCGAGACCACGCCCGAGACGCCCACTGTTACCAAGACGACGACCAAGAAGTCTTCTAAGAAGACCGAAACGGTCGACGAGAACGAAGACACCGATGAGCCGACTGACGAGTCGACTGATTCGGACGCCGCCAAGACGACGGCCAAGAAGGAAGAGAACGAGGTCACAAAGGTTAAGGTCTCCGTTGCCAAGGGAAAGACCGCGTGGATTGAGGTCAAGGTCGACGGAAAGTCGGTCTATGGCGCCCAGGCGACTGGCCCCTTTGAGCAGGAGTACACGCCCGAGTCCTCGATCGAGATCACCACGTCCAAGCCTTCCGATGTCACCGTTACCAAGAACGGCGAAAAGGTCCGTTACGATACCAAGACCTCGGGCGTGGCGCGTGTGACGATCACCGTTCCCAAGAAGGAGACGACTGGTTCCGAGAATGGTGAAAGTTCTGATGGTACCGACACCACCGACGGCACCGATGCCCAGTCCACGGATGGCGCCGATACCGCAACTGACGGCCAGACGCCCACCGATTCTACCGACTATTCGTACGATAGCTACTAAGCCGCTCGTACGCGAAAGGAAACATCATGGCTAAAGATTCCAGCTTCGACGTCGTGTCCGAGGTCAACATGCAAGAGGTCGACAACGCCTTCCAGCAAACCACGCGCGAGATTTCCCAGCGCTATGACCTGAAGGATTCCGGCGCCACGATCGAGCTTTCGAAGGGCGACAAGCTCTTTACGATCAACGCCCCGGCCGACTTTGTCTCCAAGCAGATTATCGACGTGCTGAGCTCCAAGCTCATCAAGCGCGGCATCGACCTCAAGGCTGTCTCGTGGGATGCTCCGCAGGCGGCATCGGGCGGCACCGTGCGCGTGCTCGGCCATATCGTCGAGGGTATCGACCAGGCAACCGCCAAGAAGATCAATAAGGACATCAAGGACCAAAAGCTCAAGGTCAAGGTGACCATCGAGGCCGAGAAGCTGCGTGTTTCCTCTGCTTCGAAGGACGCGTTGCAGACCGTGATTCAGTTCCTGCGCGACCAGGACTACGGCCAGCCGCTGCAGTTCACCAACTACCGCTAATATCATTCGAAAGGACTGCTCTCCAACATGGATACACCGTTGGGCTCCGTGCTCTACATCACCCTCGGGTGCGCTAAGAACGAGGTTGACACCGACCGCATGCGTTCTCTTTTGACCGCCGCGGGCTACGAGGAGGCATTCGACCCACAGGATGCCGATATCGCCATCGTCAACACATGCTCGTTCCTCGCCTCCGCAACGTCCGAGAGCATCGAGACCACGCTCGAGCTCGCCAACGAGGTTCAGGACGGCGTTCGCTCCTGTCCCATCGTCATGTGCGGTTGCGTGCCGTCGCGCTATGGCGACGACCTGCCTGACGAGCTGCCCGAGGTCGCTGCCTTTGTGAAGGCCGACGAGGAGGACGGTATCGTTGCGGTCATCGATGGCGTGCTGGGTGTCGAGCGTGAGATCGCTGCCTATATTCCACAGGTCAAGCGCACTGTCGAGGGCGCTGTCGCCTACGTCAAGATTTCCGATGGCTGCAACCGTTTCTGCAGCTTCTGCATGATCCCGTATATCCGCGGTCGTTATCACTCGCGCAATGCCGAGAGCATTATTTCCGAGGTGCGCGACCTGGTTGCCGGCGGTGTGCGCGAGATCGTGCTGATCGGCCAGGACACGGGTATTTGGGGCACCGACTTTGCCGACGAAGACGTCACCGATGGCTCGCCGCGCAATCTGGCGCAGCTGCTGCATGCCGTCGCCGAGGCTGTGCGGCCGCACAACGTCTGGGTCCGCGTGCTCTATCTGCAGCCCGAGGGCATGACCGACGAGCTCATTGAGACGATTCGCGATACGCCCGAGGTGCTTCCCTATATCGATATCCCCGTGCAGCACTGCGACGCGCGCATTCTCAAGGCTATGCGCCGTTCTGGTTCGCGCCAGGAGCTCGAGGACCTGTTCCGCGATCTGCGTGAGCGTATCCCCGGCATCGTGATCCGTTCCACGGCCATGGTCGGCTTCCCGACCGAGACCGACGACGAGTTCCGCGACCTTATCGACTTTATGGACACCGTCGGCTTTGACTACACGAGCGTCTTTGCCTACTCGCAGGAGGAGGGCAGCCTGGCCGCTAAGATGGAGGGTCAGGTCGACGAAGAGGTCAAGCTCGAGCGCGCCCAGGAGGCCATGGACCTGGCTGAGTCGCTCGGTTTTGCCGCCACCGCCGCACATGTGGGCGAGCGCGCCCAGGTGATCGTCGACGGTATCGAAGAAACCGAGGACGGCGCCGAGCTGATCGGCCATGCCTGGTTCCAGGCGCCCGATTCCGATGGCGCGGTGCATCTGGACGCCAGCGAGGCGTCCGTGGGTGATATTCTGACCGTCGAGTTTACCGATAGCTTCTGCTATGAGCTTATCGGACATGTTGTGGAGTAGGAGAGCGTCGTGGCAAACGAGAGCAATAAGGAACTGACGAGTGTTTGGACGCCCGCCAACATCGTGACGTGCGTTCGCATCGTCTTTATCCCGGTGTTCATGATCGTGTCGGCGCTGTCTCACACGAGCGTTGCCGGTACGGACTGGAGCACCTTCGACGGCCCGCTCGCCGCCGCCGCCTTTATTCTGTACGTTATCCTGTCGTGCACCGATAAGGTCGACGGCTATCTGGCGCGCTCGCGCAACGAGATCACCGACTTCGGTAAGTTCTTGGACCCCATCGCCGACAAGCTACTCGTGTTCTCGGCCCTGCTGCTGTTCCTCGATTTTGGCGCGGTGACCGTGTGGTCCGTGTTCATTATCTTGTTCCGCGAGCTGTTGGTGAGCGCCCTTCGCATGGTCGCGAGTGCGGCCGGTGTGGTCATTGCCGCCGATAAGCTCGGCAAGTACAAGACGGCGACCACGATGGTCTCCATCTGCGGCTACCTGTGCGTCTTTGCGATGACCGGCCTCCAGTTGGGGCCTGCGGAGCTGTTGCTCGGTGTCTATGGCGTTTCACGCTTCCTGTACGCTGTTGCCGTTGTCCTGACCGTTATCTCGGGCGCCCAGTACTTCTGGAACTGCCGCAAGATCGTCTTTTCGGTCTAGGTCCTGGTGGGTATGGCGGACTCTTTTGAGCAGATTTCCGCACATAACGAGGAGCTGGCGCGCGATATTGTCGAGCGCGCGAGCGCTCGGGGCGTGACGGTTTCTACGGCTGAGTCGCTGACGGCGGGTATGATCGCCTCGACGATTGCCGATATCCCGGGCGCCTCGGCGGTGCTGCGCGGCGGTGCGGTGACCTATTGCGATGAGATCAAGCATCGTGTTCTGGATGTTGAGCAGGAGACGCTCGATCGGTTTAGCGCCGTGTCGCACCAGACGGCGCGCGAGATGGCCGCGGGCTCGCTGGACCTCTATCAGAGCGATGTGGCCGTGAGCGCAACGGGCTACGCTGGGCCCGGTGGTGGCACCGAGCAAGACCCCGCCGGCACGTTCTATATTGGCTGGGCGTATCGCGCGGCCGATGGGGGAGCGCCGGTTGTCGAGTCTGCGCGCTGTCATTACGAGGGCGATCGGTCGTGCGTTCGTGCCCATGCGGTCGCGGAGGCTTTGGGACGCATTGCCCTTGTGCTTAACTCTATGGAATAGACGTGTTTTAAGGGGCCTCCGGGCCCCTTAATTGTGGAGATAGGGACCTTAGGCTCATTTGGCGTTTGTGCTGGTTGTAGACGTAATTTTTGCCTGCCTTGTTCATATTTGGTCCTTTGTGGTCAAGCATTTGGTCAGTGTTTGGTCGGCGTTTGGTTGGGTTTTGGAAAGACCGCCTGCATATGATTTATCTGAACGGTTGACCACGAACAGCCGTTCGTTTATTATCGATGCAGGTTGTTAAGAGGAGGGCTATTCATGGCCAAGAATTCAGGTCCCGTACGTACCGTTCATGCTCGCACGACGGGTAAAGAGCGCGATGAGATGATCGCCACCACCAAGGCCGAGATAGAGAAGAAATTCGGCCAGGGTTCCATCATGAGGTACGGCGACGGTGGCCCCGAGCTCGAGGTCGAGGCCATCCCTACGGGCGCTCTGGCACTCGATGCCGCTCTGGGTATCGGCGGTGTGCCGCGCGGCCGAATCGTCGAGATCTACGGTCCCGAGTCCTCCGGTAAGACGACGCTTTCGCTCGAGATCTTGGCCGAGGCCCAGGCAATGGGTGGCGTTGTGGCATTTATCGATGCCGAGCACGCGCTCGATCCCACGTATGCCGCGCGCATCGGCGTGGATATCGACGAGGTGCTCATTTCCCAGCCCGATACGGGTGAGCAGGCGCTCGAAATCGTTGACATGCTTGTGCGTTCTGGTGCCATCGATGCCATCGTTGTCGACTCCGTCGCCGCGCTGACCCCGCGTGCCGAGATCGAGGGAGAAATCGGCGACACTACGGTCGGTCTTCAGGCTCGCCTGATGAGCCAGGCGCTCCGCAAGCTCGCCGGCTCGCTGTCCAAGTCCAACACGACGTGCATCTTCATTAACCAGCTGCGTGAGAAGATCGGCGTCATGTTCGGCAACCCTGAGACCACGACGGGCGGACGCGCGCTCAAGTTCTTCTCTTCCGTGCGCATCGATATTCGCAAAATCGATACCATCAAGCTCAAGGACGAGGTTATCGGCAATCGCGTGCGTGCCAAGGTCGTTAAGAACAAGGTGGCGGCACCGTTTCGCTCGGCCGAGTTTGACATCATGTATGGCACTGGCATCTCCAAAGAGGGTTCGATTCTGGATATGGCCGTCGAGTGCGGCATTTGCAAGAAGATGGGCTCCTGGTTTGCCTATGGCGAGGACAAGCTCGGCAACGGTCGCGAGGCCGCCAAGGCGTTCCTGCGCGAACACCCCGATTGCGCCGACGAGATTGAGCATAAGGTCCGCCTTGCCTGCGGGCTTGAGTTTGATGACGATGCTCCGTCCGAGGTCGAGCTGACCGATCAGCCTGCGCCTGAGGAGTTTGACGAGCTTTACGCCATCGATGGTTCCGCCATGCTCGATGATGACGACGAGTAGCGGTTACGCTCATGTCGTATACGGTGACCGAGGCCACGGTTGTCCTTCCCGATAAGAAGGCGGCCTCCTCGTTCTCGAGCGGGTATGCGTCCAAAAAGCCTTGCGCACATATCGATTGTGAGCTTGAGGGCGGTTTTGAGCGGTCCATTTGGATTCCCGTGCGGGTCGCGCGCCTGTATGTCAAAAATCGCCCCGATCTTCCCTGTGATTGGGATAACTTTCGTGAAGCGGTGCAGCTCATCGAGCGTAAATGTGCACTTACCATGGTGACCGAGATGCTATCGCGACGCGACCATGCGACGGGTGAGGTCCGTGACAAGTTGGCACGCTACGGCTTTCGCCAGCCTGCGATCGATTTCGCCGTCGAGCGCGCCACCGAGTATCGCTTTTTAGACGAGAACCGCTTTTGCTCGTACTTTATCGAGGAACGCAAGCGGCGCGGTTGGGGACAGCGTAAAATCGAGACCGAGCTCAAGCGCCGTCATGTCGTGCTCGATGACATTCCCGGTTATCCCGAGGATTATTTTGCCGTCGAAGACGATTTGGCGCGTGCGTCAGCCCTGCTCGCCAAGCGGCGTGTTCCAGAGACGCGCGGATTCGAAAAACTGGTTCGGTTTTTGATGGGCAAGGGCTTCTCGTATCACATCGCCGCCGATGCCGTTAAGGCACGTCTCGATGCCGAACGTGAGGAATGTGCGGTTTAGGCGTATGCGTTTTGTGGCCCTGCCGTTCACCGCGTTTTAGCCGCCGTGCTGGGGCCATTTATTTGACAGTTGTTGTGGTTCAACGTACGATAAACACTGTCATTTGCTTTGTGATATGTGCTCATCTGTGATGAGTTTGTTTATATGTTTATCTGTATCCGACCCGCATAAGCTGCGCCCATATTACTCAAATGTCGCGAGCCGTTCGTAAGGACGGTTCGCTTTGTTGTGTAACGAATCCATAAAAAGGAGTGAGCATGCCTATCATCGCAGCGCTCGTTGGCATCATTTTGGGTGCCATCGCCGCCATTGCCTACATGCGCACCGCCAAGCAGGGTAGTCTTCACGAGGCCGACGAAAAAATCCAGTCGGCACACGCACAGGCTGAGTCCCTGATCGGTGATGCTAAGCGTCAGGCCGAGACCCTCAAAAAAGAGGCTCTGCTCGAGGCTAAAGAGGAGATCATCAAGAACAAGCAGGCCGCTGAGGCCGAGGACAAGCAGCGTAAGAACGAGATTCGTACGCTCGAGAACCGCGTGATGCAGCGCGAGGAATCCCTCGATCGCCGCAACGACGCTCTCGACAAGCGCGAGCATCAGCTGTCCAGCCAGGCCGGTCAGGTCGAGAAGCGCTCCCGTGAGCTCGAGGAGCTCTGCGCAAAGCAGACCTCCGAGCTCGAGCGTATCGCCGACCTTACCCGCGAGGACGCCCACAAGGAGCTCCTCGATAAGGTTCGCGGCGAGGTCACCCACGAGGCCGCCACGATCATTCGCGAGTCCGAGCAGCAGGTTCGCGCCGAGTGCCACAAGACCGCCCAGGAGATTCTGTCTCTGGCGATTCAGCGCTGCGCTGCCGATCACACTGCCGAGGTCACCGTTACCTCCGTGCACATTCCCTCTGATGACCTCAAGGGCCGTATCATCGGTCGCGAGGGTCGCAACATCCGGACCTTCGAGCAGGTTTCCGGCGTCAACCTCGTGATCGACGACACGCCCGAGACCGTCGTTCTTTCGAGCTTCGACCCGGTCCGTCGTGAGACCGCCCGTGTCGCCCTCGAGAACCTCATCGCCGACGGCCGCATTCACCCTGCCCGTATCGAGGAGATGTATCACAAGGCCGCCGACCTGGTTCAGCAGCGCGTGCGCGAGGCTGGCGAGCAGGCTGCCTTCGATACCGGCATCCACGATCTGCACCCCGAGATCGTCAAGACCCTTGGTGCCCTGCGCTACCGTACCTCGTTTGGTCAGAACGTGCTTCAGCACTCCCTCGAGGTCTCTGATCTGTGTGGCGTGATGGCTTCCGAGCTTGGCCTGGACGTTGTGACTGCCAAGCGCGCCGGCCTGCTGCACGACCTGGGCAAGGCAATCGACCATGACGTCGAGGGCCCGCATGCCGTCATCGGCGCCGAGCTGGCCCGCCGTTATGGCGAGAAGCCCGTTATCGTCCACGCTATCGAGGCTCACCATGCCGATGTCGACCCCAACACGGTGCTCGATGTCCTGGTGCAGGCCGCCGATGCTGTCTCTGCCTCTCGCCCCGGTGCCCGTCGCGAGTCTGCCGAGAACTACATCAAGCGTCTTGAGAAGCTCGAGGAGATCGCCAACTCCCATGACGGCGTCGAACGTACCTATGCCATGCAGGCCGGTCGCGAGGTCCACGTCATGGTCCAGCCGGACAAGATTTCCGATGCCCAGTCCACGGTTCTGGCTCACGATATCGCCCATCAGATCGAGGAAGAGATGGAGTATCCCGGTCAGGTGCGCGTCGTCGTGATTCGCGAGAGCCGCGCTGTCGATATCGCTAAATAACATGAGCGACGCGAACGAGCTCATCTCATTTATCGCGTCGATGTCGGGGGAGGGCAACCTTCGCGTCGAGGAGAACCTTGGCGAGGGGTATGTCCGCCTCCGCGTTTCGGAGGCCGAGCGGCGCCAGGCTAAGCACGACATTCAGCATGTCGAGGACATCGTCATCGAAATGCTCCGTAATGCTCGCGATGCCGGCGCCGACAAGGTCTATCTCGCCACGACCAAGGAAGACGGCGTCCGCACGCTTGTCTTTCTGGATAACGGTTCTGGCGTTCCGCAGGATATGCAAGAGCGAATCTTTGATGCCCGCGTTACCTCCAAGCTCGAGAGCATGAAGATGGACCGTTGGGGCGTTCACGGTCGTGGCATGGCATTGTTTTCGATCAAGCAGAACACCGATGAGGCCCGTGTGGTCACGTCCGGCGTCGATCTTGGTTCAGCCTTCAAGGTGAGCGTTGCGGCCGACCGCCTCAGTGAGCGTGCCGATCAGTCCAGCTGGCCCCAGGCCGTCAAGGATGAGGACGGACGTTATGTCTGCGCTCGCGGTCCGCATAATATTATTCGCGCTGCTTGTGAGTTTGCGCTCGAGGAGTTGCGTGGTTGCGATGTCTATCTTGGTTCTCCGTCTGAGATTGCCGCGACACTTTATGCTCAAGCGTCAAGTCGGCTCGATACGTCTCGTCTCCTGTTCATTGATGACGAGAGCGAGCTTCCGGTTGTCGATCGTTTAGGCCTTGCTTCTGATGCCGAGGACTTTATCCGTATTTGTTCGGGTTTGGGTCTTGAGATGTCCGAGCGCACGGCCCATCGCATTTTGGCAGGGCAGATTAAGCCCGTTCGCGGTGTGGCCGCGCGTCTGCTGCGTGAGCGTGATTCGTCCTCGCATGCGCCGGCTCCTGTCGATCTCGCGAAGGATCGTCGCGGGCTACGTATTGCCAAGGATGACATGGCACAGTTTTCGCGCGCTGTGGAACGCGACTTTAATGACCTTGCCGCCCGGTACTATCTCAACCTTTGCGGCGACCCAAAGATCCGTGTTTCGCGTGATCGAATCACCGTGACCTTTGATCTTGCCAAAGAGGAATAGTGCCTTTACCGAGTCCACTCGGTACGATACAGTTGTTGCAGTTAAAACGTACTTTTAAATGCAGGAGTTTCTTCATGGATTGCCTGAAGGTATCAAGCAAATCATCGCCCGCGTCCGTTGCCGGCGCCATCGCCGGCATGGTCAAGGATGGTGTACCCGTCAACATCCAGTGTGTCGGCGCCGGTGCCGTCAACCAGGCCATTAAGGCCGTTGCTATCGCGCGCGGTTTTTTGATTCCAACCGGTTTTGATATTTCCTGCGCGCCCGTGTTCTCCGACATCCTCATTAACGGGGAGTCGCGCACGGCCATCCGCCTTTCTATCTACGTTCACCAGATCAATCGAGCTGCTATGGATAACGTCGTCATGGATGATGTTAAGCCTGTGGCATAGCTTCTGCTTGCCTTGTTTCGCTCCCCATCGTTAGGACTTATGCACATGGACCAGCGTTCCGTACGCGATATTCTTGCCGGTAAAACCTACTTTATCCGCACCTTTGGCTGCCAGATGAATCAGCACGACTCCGAGCGTGTGAGCGGTCTGCTTGATTCGTATGGCTGCCTCATGGCGCTCGATCCCGCGCATGCCGATGTCGTTGTCTTCATGACGTGCTGCGTGCGCGAGGCCGCCGATACTCGCCTGTACGGTCAGTGCAATTCCTGCAAAAGCCTGCCGCCTTCGCCTTCGGGCAAGCGCGTGGTTGCTGTTGGCGGTTGCATCGCGCAGCGCGATGGCGAGGGCCTGCTCACCAACGTCGATAACGTCAATGTCATCTTTGGCACGCATTCCATTGCACATGTGGCCGAGCTCATTGCCGAGGCGTTCCTTGATGGTAAGCGTCATATCCGCACCAATGAGCATGAGGATACGGATGCCATGAGCATGCCGTGGCATCGCGAGACTCAGTATCACGCCTGGGTGCCCATCATGACGGGCTGCAATAATTTCTGCACCTATTGCATCGTGCCGTACGTGCGCGGTCGCGAAAAGAGCCGCCCCTTCGAGGAGATTGTCGACGAGGTGACCGGTTTGGTGCGCCAGGGCGTGCGTGAGATTACGCTGCTGGGCCAAAACGTTAACTCATATGGTCGCGATCTGTTTGGCAAGCCGCGTTTTGCCGATCTGCTGCGTGCCGTGGGCGATACGGGCGTGGAGCGCATCTTCTTTACGTCTTCGCATCCCAAGGACCTGTTGCCCGAGACCATAGACGCCATGGCCGAGACGCCTGCCGTTATGCCGCAGCTGCACTTGGCCGTCCAGTCAGGTTCGACGCGGATCCTCAAAGAGATGAATCGCCGTTATACACGCGAGGACTATCTGGGCCTTGTCGATCGCATTCGCAACCGCATGCCCGATATCGCGCTCTCGACCGACATTATCGTTGGCTTCCCGGGTGAGACTGAAGAAGACTTTGAGCAGACGCTCTCACTTGCCGAGACGGTCCGCTATGCTCAGGCCTATACCTTCATCTATTCCAAGCGCGCCGGTACCCCGGCCGCCGAGATTGACGATCCTACGCCGCATGAGGTTATTCTCGAGCGTTTCAACCGTCTGGTTAAGGTTATCGAGACCACGGCACACGAGTATAACCAGGGTGAGCTTCATACTGTGGTTCCGGCGCTCATTGAGGGAACGAGTAAAAAGAACGACGCGGTCCTGCTGGGCAAGAGTCCCAAGAATCAGACCGTGCATGCGCCTATCCCCGAGGGTTACAGCATCGATCAGCTTGTTGGTAAGATCGTTGATGTTGACGTTGACGTTGCCAAGACCTGGTATTTGTCCGGCTCCGTTGTGGGCGAGCCGCGCTAATGGTTTCTCCCGGGGCAGGTCTTTCCGCCGTTGCGATCGTCGGTCCGACGGCGGTTGGTAAGAGTGATGTTGCCGACCGTTTGGCAGCCCGTCTTTCGTCCGAAGTGCTGTCGTGCGATGCGATGCAAATCTATCGCGGCATGGACATCGGTACCGCAAAGATGGTGCCCGATGAGTGCACGGCGCCGCTGCGTCTCGTCGACATTGTAGAGCCGGGTGTGGCATATTCTGCTGCGCTTTATCAGGCCGACGCTCGCGCGCATGTTGAACGTCTCCTTGGTTCGGGTTGCCTGCCGGTTTTTTGCGGAGGTACGGGGCTGTATCTCAAGGCCGCCCTCGATGAGATGGACTTTCCCTCGGGTGAACTTGAGGACGATCGTCGTGCGGGCTATCAGGAGCTTGCCGAGCGTATTGGCGAGGAAGAACTGCATGCCCTGCTTGCCGAGCGCGATCCAGAATCGGCTGCTGTTATTCATCCCCATAACGTGCGCCGTGTGATTCGTGCGCTCGAGATGCATGATGATGGCGTCTCCTATGCGCAGCAAAAGTCGCAGTTTAGTGTTCCGCACGAGCATTATCATGCCCTATGGTTTGGTCTGACGCGTAATCGCGAGGTGCTCTACGAGCGCATTAACCAGCGCGTCGATCTGATGTTTGAGCAGGGTCTTGTCGATGAGGTCCGCGGTCTTATGGGCCAGGGGCTGGGAGATGCCCTGACGTCGATGCAGGCAATTGGCTATAAAGAGATCATTGATGCTTTCAATGGCGTGATGAGCATGGATGAGGCTCGCGAACTCATTAAGATGCGTTCGCGTCGTTATGCCAAGCGTCAGCTTTCGTGGTTTAAGCGCGATGACCGTATCGTGTGGTTTGATATGGATGAATGTACGATCGATGAGGTCGTTGAGGATATCCTGCATCGTATTGAGGCTGCCTAATGCCCCGTTTCCCCCTTGTTCCCACGGCACCCGAGCCCGAGCGTGCCATTTTAGTTGGTGTTGAGTGGCGCGACAATGCATGGCCGCTCGATCGCTCGCTTGATGAGCTGGAGCGTCTTGCCCACACAGCTGGTGCCCAGTGCGTGGCACGCTTGTCGCAGCGTTTGGTAAAGCCGTATCCTAAATCGTTTATCGGTTCCGGTAAGGTTGAGGAGCTTTGCGGCCTGGTGCATCGCATGGATGCCGATGTCGTTATTTTTGACGACGACCTGACCCCCTCGCAGCAATCCTATTTGGAGAAAGCCGTGGGCGAGCCGGTAAAGATTATCGATCGTACTGCACTGATCCTGGATATCTTTGGCCTGCATGCTCAGACGCGTGAGGGACGCCTGCAGGTACAGCTGGCACAGCTTCAATATTTGTTGCCTCGCCTGCGTGGCATGTGGAGCCATCTCGCTAAGGAGCAGACGCGCGGCGGCATCGGCTCACGTTTTGGTCAGGGCGAAAGTCAGCTCGAGGTCGACCGTCGCCTCATTCGTAATAAGATCGCTGCGCTTCGTCGTGAGCTCAAGCAGGTTGAACAGCGTCGCGATGTTCAATCCAAGAGTCGCATTGAGTCCCCGGCGTTTCGCGTCGCGTTAGCCGGTTATACCAATGCCGGTAAATCGACGTTACTCAATCGTCTGACCGGCTCTACGGTACTTTCGCAGGACAAGCTGTTTGCTACGCTCGACCCGACGACGCGTTCGTATCGTCTGCCCGGCGGTCGCGGCATGACGATTACCGATACCGTCGGCTTTATTCAAAAGCTGCCCCATGGTCTGGTCGATGCCTTTAAATCGACGCTGTCCGAGGTTTTGGGTGCCGATCTAATTCTCAAAGTCGTAGATGCGTCTGACGAGGACTATGAGCGGCAGCTGGAGGCTGTCGACCGCGTGCTTGATGAGATCGGCGCCGGAGAGCGTTTAACGCTGACCGTATTCAATAAAATCGATCTTCTCGATAGCGTCGATCGATTGAGTTTCCGTCGTCGCTATCCGGAGGCCGTTCTGTTCTCGGCCCAAACGGGCGAGGGGCTCGACGATCTCGTCGACCGGACTGCTCGCGAGGCAGCTGCCACCGATGTGTTGCTCTCCGCTGATATCCCGTATCGCGAGGGCGCTCTCATCACGCTGGTGCATGAGCAGGGAACCCTTCTGCATGAGGAATATCTCGAGGACGGCGTTCGCATTGTGGCGAAGTTGCCGGCTCGTATTGCACCGCGGCTCGAGCGCTATCGTACGGAATAAACGATTTCTAGCACGCCTAGAATGACTGGCTGATGGAGCAGGTAGAACGGTAAGGCATGCCGACCCAGGACTGCGAGCGCCGGGATAGGATTGGCGTATGCCCATGCTGGCGCTTCGAGACTTGATGCTTGTGCTGCCTGGGCAGCAAAAAAGCCGGTAAGGTACATAAAGACAAACGGTATGAGCGGATAGTAATCTCCCGAAACAAAACCCGGGCCTGGGAATCCGAGCCATGCCAGGTAGGGGAGTTGGTAGACCGCCTTTGGAATGCCCCAGGTTAGGGCAAAAAGAACAAGGCACGCTGCGATGCCCCATGAGCCCGGTAATTTTTGGAGTAACGGACGGGTGAACGCAACCACCGCGGTGCACACCGCCATGCAATAAATGATGCCAAAGTTCACTGAATCGTCGACCGATACGAGAGTTGTTGCGATCCAGACGACCAAAGCTGCGGCAGCGTACTTAGCCGCTCGTTTGGCATTGTTGCGTGAGAGCGTGCACATCCAACCCGCGATAAACAAAAATACCCAGCTGATGCTGGCGCGCCAGATGTCTTGAAAGACTGACTGGGTAAACCAGGGCATATCCCAGCCGTACAGGTAGGCGAGATCATAGCAAGCGTGAAATCCTGCCATAGAAATCATCGTAAACCCGCGGACGGTATCAAAGATGGTGATGCGTTTTTGCATTACGAGAACCGGCGCATTAAACCGACAACTTTACCCAAAATAACGGGGTTCGTCGCATAGATGGGCTCCATAGCGTCGTTCTCGGGCTGCAAGCGCACATGTCCCTGCTCCTTGTAGAACGTCTTGACGGTCGCCGAACCATCAATCATGGCCACGACAATTTCGCCGTTCATGGCACTTTTTTGTTCACGGACGATGATGTAATCGCCATTGAAGATGCCGACATTGATCATTGAGCTCCCATGCACCTCAAGGATAAAGGAACCCTGATCAGTGGCGATTTCGGTCGGGATAGTAAACGTGTCTTCGATATTCTGCTCGGCCAGAATGGGAATCCCAGCCGCGACGCGACCAACGAGCGGCAGCGAGACCGTTCCGCGAGGTGCGGTGGGCTCGTCAGATTTGGAAATTGAGACAGAGGAACCATCCTCGTTAAAGAGTTCCAGGGCGCGCGGTTTGGTGGCATCGCGCTTGAGTAGCCCGCGCGCTTCAAGGGCAGAGAGATGGGCGTGCACGGTGCTGGGGGAGGAAAGGCCCACGGCAGAAGCCATCTCGCGCACGCTGGGCGGATAACCCTTCTCCTGCTGATATTCCTTGATGAAGTCGTAAATTTGCTGCTGACGCTTGGTAATTTTGCGAGCCATCAGGGCATCCTCTCTACCCATGTCAAACAAATGTTCGAATTCTGCTTGACAGGAACAACTGTTCGAAGATAATAATAACCGAACATTCGTTCTCGCGCTAGACATTTTTGTCCGCGCGGCTTGATAAAACTGTTCTCAGCAAAACACGCGAGAGGAGAACATGATGAACGTAACGAATATGGTCCAGGGAAACCTCGCCCTTAAGCTCGAGACGCCTGCAGAACCCACTTTTACGGTTGTTCAGGGTGGCCGCTCCGGCTTTCAGCCTTTGACCGTAAAGCCTGCGCGCAATCAGCAGGCTGTAGTCGCGCCGGCCCGCGTTGCCCTGAAGGTTCCGACGATTGTCGCCGTCGCCGTTGCGCTTACGCTCTTCTTTGTCCTCGCTATGTCGGTCTTTAGCACTCGTCACGCCGCGTATGCCGAGTCCGTTTCCAACATTACCTACGAGACCATTCGCGTTCAGCCTGGCGATTCTCTTTGGTCGATTGCCGAAGAATATCCAATCGAAGGCCTTTCCACGCAAGAGACTTCCGACATGATCCGTAGCGTCAATCATCTGGAGCATGGTTCGCTCGCCGCCGGTGCGCATCTTAAGGTTCCTGCTCGTTCGTAATCATTATCGCGCTGCGCATGGTACCCTTGTTATCGTTTAAGAGGAGGTACCATGCGCTGTCCCAAATGCGGCAAGGCACATACCCGCGTCGTTGATTCCCGTATGCAGGAGTCAAATAACACCATTAAGCGCCGTCGCGAATGTTGCTCGTGTAACTACCGCTTTACAACGTTTGAGCGATGCGAGGACCCTATCGAGGTCATTAAGTCAGATGGAACTAAGCAGCGGTTCGATCGCAATAAGCTTCTTGTCGGCTTGATGCGCGCCACCATCAAGCGCGATATCGACACTAAGAAGCTCAATGAGATTATCGATGACATCGAGGTCGAGCTTCGCTCTCGCACGCTGACGGCCGTCACGTCCCATGAGTTGGGTGACATGGTGCTCAAGCGCTTGGCCAAGATCGACAAGGTTGCGTACATCCGTTTTGCCTCGGTCTACCGTGATTTCAAAGACGTCGATGAGTTTCTGCAAGAGCTCGACAAGCTAAGGTGATTCCATGTCCAACATTACCGTCAACATAAAGCGTCTCGACCCCACCGTCGAGCTTCCCAAATACGCCCATCCCACCGATGCCGGCTTGGATCTACGCTCCAACGAAGACTGCGTCCTGAAGCCCTTCGAACGCCGTCTGGTCTCTACGGGGCTGGCCATCGCCCTGCCCGATGGCTACGCCGGCTTCGTCCAGCCCCGCAGCGGCTTGGCCATCAAGCAGGGCCTGTCTATAGTCAATACGCCGGGCCTCATCGACGCCCACTACCGAGGAGAACTCAAGGTTATCCTCATCAACCTGGATCCCTCCATTAACATTCAAATCAATAAAGGCGACCGCATAGCCCAACTCGTCATCCAAGAAGTCCCCACGGTCAATCTCATAGAAGTAGAAGAACTAGACGAAACCGACCGAGGCAAAGGAGGCTTCGGCTCCAGCGGCGTCGCCTAGGGACGCTCTTATCCCTCCCGCCCGCCTCTCACACATATCATTCCATGCTCAAACATTCTCGCTTCGCTTCGCTCGCTGCGAAACTGCGCGTGGAACGATATGTGTGAGAGGCAGGCGGGCGGCTACTCGCTTTAAAAAATATTTACATTCTAGTAAGCCAATGCGACAAAGGAACAATCCCTTTGTCGCATTGGCTTACTGTATTTTGATTTTCCGGTTTCGCCTTTGCAGGTTCTAGTGGTGGGGAATCTGGTAAAGCTGCTAGTACGTAAACGCAGCTTACCTGCGGGAGGCCCCTATATATCGTCCCACGCGCAGTTTCGCAGCGAAGCGAGAATGTTTGAGCATGGGATGATATATAGGGGCCTCCCGCAGGTAAGCGGACATAAAGACGCTAGCGGATATGCGCGGGTTTTCCGCCCCAGTAGAAGCGGCAGAAGGCTCTTTTGCGCTTTTGGGGTTTGCCTGCAAGCTCCATGGTTGCGATGGCGATGTCTTCGGCTGCGTGGGGGCGGCGTAGTACTTCGCCGTTGATGAGCAGTGCCTTGAGCGACTCAGGATGATTGTGGAGATGACGCAACGTCACGATGAGCTCTCGTGCGGTGGTGACATGCATGCTGGCGCCCATGCCGGTGAGCATGGTGGTGTTGGCCTTTTCCTGGCCATAGGACTTGCCCAGCAGGATCATCGGCAGGTGTGCGCACAGGCATTCGGTGACGGTGAGTCCGCCCGATTTAAGAATTGCCAGGTCGCAGCCGTGCATAAGCGCTGCCATATCATCGACATAGTCCAGAACCGTGACGTTTTCGAGCTTCATGGCGTCGAAGAGCGTTTTGAGGCGGGTGGCATATTCGGTGTCTTTGCCCGGCAAAAAGACAAAGTGCATGTCTTCGAAGCTGCGTAGGAAGGGGAGGGTGCGGTCCATCTCCGCGCGAAAGCGAACGTACGGTTGAGGCAAGCTGGCACCGGCCATTACCAGCACGACGGTCTTGTCGGTGGGGAGGTTGAACTTAGCTAGCTCTTCCTCGCGATCGTAATCCGTGTCGAATCCGGCGCGAATAGGAATGCCGGTAATGCGAATCTTTGTCTCGAGCACCTTGCGCGGACGCAGCGTTTCGGCCATAAATTCGTTGGCAACACAGAATAAATCGGTGTCCTTGTGGGGCCACCATCCCTCGACTTCGTAGTCGGTCGGTACGCAGACGACCGGATAATCGATACCCGTAATTACGCGGGCGCCCACGGCAACATTGGCTGCTGTGATGTGCGTCGCAACCACGGCTATGGGCCTGCGGCTACGAATATATTCGTTGAAGGCGGGGAACATAATTCGCGACCATGCCGTTCCGCCACCCCAGAGAAGATGCCCCGTAAGCGTATATCGCCAGGTCAGGTCGTAAATGGGGCGCGTGGCTCCCGTAAAAGAAGCCGCGGTCTTATTGCCGTCGAATTTAATACGTCCAAAATCAAGGATATCGAGCACTTCAATCTCAATATCCTCGGGGATGCCATTGGTGCCGCGGATAAGGTCGAATGCCTGCGCAATCGCATTTGCGGCGGCCTTGTGGCCCGAGCCAACGGAGGCGTGCACGATGGTCACGAGAGGTTTTTGCTGAGCCAGGAGCGTGGTTTGCTCCGATTGGGGAGTGCTGTGCGTGAGCAGGGGAGCGTCGTCACTCGTCTGCGCCTGGTCCATCGATAACTCCCCTTCAGCTTTGTAATACGGATTTATCATTGTAGTGCATGAGTGTCACGTTCACGTAAATTTGGGTATGAGCGCAAAGAACGACAACGTTTCGACGAAAGGACGCTTCATGACTACCGATAAGCCGATCGATGTTGCGATTATCGGTGGCGGCCCCGCGGGCTATGCTGCCGCCATTTATGCTGCGCGTGCCAACCTGACGACGACCGTGATTGAGCAGGGCATGTCGGGAGGGCAGATCGCCACAACCAATGAGGTCGAGAACTATCCGGGTTTCCCGCTCCTGAGTGGCGCCGAACTCGGCGAGCGTTTTCAGCAGCATGCAGAGGGCCTGGGAGCACAGGTTACATGGAGCATGGTTACGGGTATCGATTACGATGCCGATGCAGCGTTGTTTACGGTGCATCACGATATGGGCGATACGCTGGCCTCGAGCGTTATCGCTTGCATGGGTGCCACGCCGCGTCCGGCAGGTTTCGCAGGCGAGGATACGTATCGCGGTCGTGGCGTTTCATATTGCGCAACATGTGACGGCATGTTTTTCCGCGGCAAGCAGGTTTTTGTAATCGGTGGTGGCAATTCGGCATGCGAAGAGGCGCTGTTCCTGTCCGACATTGCCAGCAGTGTGACCATCGTGCTGCGCCGCGACCAGTTCCGTGCGCCGGATGGTGTTGTTCAGAAAGTACTCGCAAAGGACAATATTACAGTTAGGTACCAAACTAGTATTGTGGAGCTCTCGGGCGAAGCCATGCCAACGACGATTACCTTTAAGGACAATGCATCTGGGGAAACTCATGCCGAGTCATTTGAGCCCGGCTCGTTTGGCATCTTTGTCTTTACGGGGACGCAGCCACATACCGAGCTTGTTGAGCATCTAGTCGACCTGGCTCCCGACGGCGGCATTGTCGCCGACGATTCGATGGACACCTGTACACCTGGTCTATTTGCCGCTGGCGACATTCGTTCCAAGCGCTTACGCCAGGTTGTGACCGCCGTTTCTGATGGAGCCATAGCGGCAACGAGCGCATACGCGTTTCTCCGTGGATAAGTACGATAATATATCTTATGTAAGGTTGCTATCTTTAAACAAAGTGGTTGGACGATGCATCAATGTGTTGTCCAACCACTTTTACTTGCCGGCTATGTGGTATGCAAAACTAGATAACCCAGAATACAATATAGAAAATGAACGGAGGACCTTTATGAACCACGTTAAACACGTTATTCCGATGTCCGATTCGTCGGTCAGTATTAAGCCTGAGGATATTCAGCCCACGGTGCTGCCCGATGCATTTATTCAGTCCGAAATCGTGTGCAAACTCAATACGTTGAGTCTGTCGCGCTATGACCAGTTGCCCAATGTGACGCTCTATCGCGACCAGGTTATTGAGTATGTTGCGCTGTGGATGGAGCCGCTGTCCATTTGCGTTGAGCAGCCCGTCATTACGCCATCGATGATCAACAACTACGTGAAGGTCGGCCTGGTGCCTGCTCCGGTTAAAAAGCAATATGGCCGCGAGCAGATTGCCCGTCTGATCGCTATCTGCATCTTTAAGCAGGTGCTACCTATTGCTGCGGTGCAGGCACTCTTTAACATTCAGCGTTTGAGCTACGATGCCCCGACGGCCTTCGATTATGTGGTCGATCAGCTCGAGGCATCGATTCGTTCGGCGTTTTCCGTCGAGCAGACGCCGGTTCCCGATACGGCGCATCAGGTAACGCGTGAGTCGCTGCTTGTGCGCAGTGCGGTTTCATCCTTCGTTTCGAAGGCGTACCTGATGAGCTATCTAAAGTTTAATGGGTTTAATAGCTAGCCAACGTATATAACGGGCGGAACAAAGGGCCATCTGTCACTTTGTC
The DNA here is from genome assembly GCA_905208535.1 of uncultured Collinsella sp. Lineage (GTDB taxonomy): Bacteria > Actinomycetota > Coriobacteriia > Coriobacteriales > Coriobacteriaceae > Collinsella. The sequence goes on from CAJLPI010000022.1 coordinate 24,811, forward strand.
CCGCCCGTATTTTTGCCTGGTTGGACGTTATTGGCCCGAAGCCACGCCCATGCCGTAGCCGATAATGAGCCCATGCATTTCGGCATAGTATGAATCTAGCCCGTTACAGGGCATGATGATAGTCTTGGAGCTTGGCCAGCGCTCCACAATGCGGCTGGCAAGTGCCTGGGCGCCTGTCTCATTTTCCACATGGTCGATGACGACCTCGCCGCCCGTAAAACCCTCGGCTTCCATGGTATCGATGATCTTGTTGAGCATCTTCTTTTCGCCACGCGTGTGCCCGACGAGTTCGATTTTACCGGCCTCGCTCGCCGTGCCCAAAATGCGGATATTGAGCTTGTTGGCAATGACGCCGGCTGCCTTAGGGATACGTCCGGCTTTGGCGAGGTTTTCGTAATTGCACAAACTGAAGAGGATTTTGCTGTTCTGTTCAAGGCTATCGAAGTATGCGCAAGCATCCTCGAATGAGACATCCGGGTTGCTTGCAAGATAGCGGTCGAACAGCAAGAAAATGAGATCCATTTTGCCGCCAGCTGCGCGTGAATTGACAAGATGAATATTGCAGTCCGGTTCCTCGGCAAGAACCATATCGCGAGCCGTGGCTGCTGCGTTGTAACTGCCCGACACGCCCTCAGAGATCGGCATGCAGATGGTCTTGTCTGCCAATTTGAAGAGCTCGGCCCACTCCCCTACGCTGGGACAAGCGCTTGAAGAAGCGTTCGTCTCCGCCTGAACAGCGCAGTTGAGCTCATGTACATCGAGCGAAAGGTCATCGACGAAATCACGCTCCCCCACTCGAATTTTGAGGGGCGCAAATGCAAAGGTGGTATGGGGCGCGGTCGGTTGCCAATCGCGGAGGTTACAGCTTGAATCGGAGATAAGTGCCCAGCTCATAGAGGGTCCTTTCTAATTGTTCCCATACAATTATAGCCTTATTGCTGACCGATTGGGCCGCTATCTAGTATTCAAAACTAGATAGCGGCCTGCACTAAAGGCAAAAGAATGGACCCCATGACTCAAAGTCACGAGGTCCATATCCGTTTGCTTTATCTGAATACTTAGTAGCGAACGAAGATATAGTTGTTGTTCATGCCGGCGGCAACGGAGCTGATGATAACACCCGTGTTGTAGTCGGAAGCATGAATCATCTGACCACCACCGATGTAAATGCCGGTGTGGTACGAATTGACCACAACGTCACCGGGCTGCGGATCGGACACACGCGTCCAGCCCATAAAGGTACCCGTGGTGCCCAGGCGGCAATAGCGACCAGTGAGGCAATAGCTAACAAAACCAGAGCAGTCGAAACTGTTCGGGCCAATTCCGCCCCAGGAATAGGCGCAGCCAAGCTTGCTGTATGCACGCGAGACAACAGAACCGCCATCGACGGACTGGCTCGGAGCAGAAGGCGTCGGAGCCGGAGGAGGCGTGGAGGGCTGCGGCGTCGGAGCAGGTGTCGGCGTAGGAGCCGGAGTGTTGCCGCCCTGGTTGTTGTTATTGTTGGTCTGACCACCGTTGTTGGTGTTCTCGGTCGTACCGGCAGTCTCGTTGCTCACCGTGGCCTTCTCGGCAGTACTGGCGTTGATGCCGGCCTGCAGCGCGGCGTTGGCCTCGGCCTCTGCGGCAAGCTCGGCCTGCAGCAGCGAATCCAGGGAGTTTACGACGTTCTGGGCTTCAGCCTGCTGGGCGTTAAGCTCGTCGACCTTCTTTTGCGTGGCGGCGACGTTCTTTTTCTGCTCGGACTGCTTATCGGTGAGCTGCTGCTTAAGCTCCTTGACCTCTTGAATGGTCTGAGCTTGCTTATCGGAAACTTTGCCGTAGTAGAACAGACGGTTGAGCATATCGCTCAGATCATCGACACCCGTCAAAACCTGAAGCAGGCTCAGACCGCCGGTTTTGTACTCGCCGGCGACATAGGTCGAGAGCTTGGCCTGACCATCGGCGATCTCCTGCTGCTTTTGCGTGATCTCGCCGGCAGTCTGATCGAGCGCCTGCGTCTGCGTGGCAAGCTCATCGTAAATCTGCTGGGTTTGGGTGCCGATCTGCTCGAGTTTCGTACGAGCAGCGGCAAGGTCGGATGCGGTATCGGCGTAGGCAGGAGCCGCGAGGCCCAAGCCCAAAACACAAGCGAGGGTTGCCGTAGCAGCGCAGCGTGCCATGTTTTTGTGCGTGTTTGCTGTGCGCATGTAGCTTCCTTTCCAGTAACTAAGGGTAACGGCTAGCCTACCGTCACCAGGCTAAAGAGCTCCACATCGTCATCAGACGGCGTGAGCTTCTCGCGCGGGTTGAGAAACGCAAGCTCAAGTATACAACCGTAACCGATAAGCTTTGCGCCCATATCTCGCACCAGTTTACCTGTTGCCTCGACGGTTCCGCCCGTCGCGACCAAGTCGTCCAGAATCAACACGGTATCTTTAGAGCTGATAGCGTCGGCATGGATCTCAATTGAATCGGTGCCGTACTCGAGCTCGTAGCTCTGGCTTACGGTCTCGCGCGGCAGCTTGCCCGGTTTACGTGCGGGAACAAAGCCGGCGCCAAGGGCTACAGCCACCGGTACGCCAACCATAAAGCCGCGAGCCTCGGGACCCACGACCTTGGTGATCCCCATGCCGGCAAAGTGCTCGGCGAGGGCATCGGTCATGGCTTTGAGCGCCTCGGGATTGCCAAAGAGCGGCGTGATGTCTTTAAAGACGACTCCGGGCTCGGGATAGTCGGGGATGTCGACGATTTGAGATTCGAAGTCGTACATTGCATGACCTTTCAATGGGTTGCCGGATAAGCGGCAGCGGTTATTTGCCCGCCGTGGCGGTGCCGGAGTGCGAAGGGGCGACGACCTTGAGCGGCTTTACGAGAGAATCCTCGTGCGAAGCCGGCGTGGCTATCTCTTCGTTTTTGGCTTTGGTGGACTCGGAGCGAGTGATTTCCTCATCGAGTGCATCGATGTCGGCGTCCTCGACCACGGCGTTGAGCGACTCAAAAACGCGGTTCTTGAGCAGCGCAGTGTGCACACCCTCCGTCAGGTCGTGAAGCTTCTTAAACGCACGCTCGAGCTTGGCGTCGCGCTCGTCATCGGAGGTATCCATTCCGAGCATGCTCACGAGCACCTGCTCAAACATCGAGGACTCGCGGTTGGCGGAAGACACGTACTGACGCAGGTTGCGCGGCTCGATATGGAAGCGTGACAGCTCGGAGCAGTAACGGATGATCGGAAAATCGCGACCATCGACGAGCTCACGATTCTGCGGACTCTTGATGATGCGAATGAGGTCGTTCTCGGCGAGCGAGCGGATAAACGAAATCTCGACGCCCAACATATCGGGAATGGTCTCGATGGGATGCAGCTTTTGTTTGGTCTCCTTGGGCTCCGTCTTGAGCGGAACATCGGACAGCAAGCCCACCTCGTAGGCGAGCGTTGACAGGTCCGTGGCGTTTTCCAAGCGCTGCTTAATCACGTTGAGCGGCATGTAGCGGGTCTTCTGCAAGTGCAGGATGACCTCCAGGCGATCAACGTCTTCCTTAGAGTACTGACGGTATCCCTTAGGCGTACGATGAGGGGTAATGAGCCCCTCATCTTCTAGAAATCTAATTTTTGAGTTCGAAAGATCGGGGTATGCGCCTCGAAGAAGGTTGACGACTTGGCCGATACTCAGATAGTTGCGTTCGGCCATGCCCTACTCACCGGTTTCGATGCGCTCCGGCGTGCTCTCGTGGTAGATGAGCGTAAACGTACCGATCTGGACGGAAGAACCATCGTGCAGCGGGGCCGCGTTGACAATGGCGCCGTCGACCCAGGTGCCATTGAGCGAGCCCAGGTCCTCAATGCGAGCGCCGAGGCCCTCGCGAATAATGCGCGCGTGGCTACGCGAAACGGTCATGTCATTGAGGAAGATGCCGTTCGCAGGATCGCGGCCGATGGTGGTCACGTCGTCCTCGAGCTCAAAGGCGGCACCAGTCTGCGGACCCTTGACGATGGACAGAACGGGTGCGGTGATGCGCACGTTGGCCATGAGGTCGGGAACGGTGACGTCGCTTGAAGGCACGCGGAATACGCAGGTAGCGTCAGCAGTCTTATCATTCTGAGGCATATTGTTAACCATGTTGTCCATGACAACCCCTAACTTATCGCGGACGTGCCGCAAATAATGAACCGTACGAAATCATACCCCAACGAATCAGTCTTCGATTTCAGGGTTCAGAAAGTCGATGTCCTCGTCCTCGGGATGCGCGAGAGCCTGTTTAATGGCCACTCCGCCCTTAATGGAATAGATGACAGCCGTGAGCATGGAGAAGATCACGCCGCCGTACACAAAGAAGATGCCGAGGGGCACCGAGCTTCCGTTGAGGCCCGGGAAGGCCGTAAGGGTTGAAGGTAAAAGATGCAGGCCGTCAATAACGGGGAACCCGAGCAGCATGAGCGAGAAGCCGGTCATGAGCAGTGCAGTGGCAATCTTTCCGGGAAAGACGACATCGATGGGGCGACGGTGATAATGACGCACGATAAGCGTGCCGATGCCCAGATAGATGTCGCGGCCAATAATGAGCACGCAGACCCAGATGGGCAGCTCTCCGCGGACCACCAGCCCAAGTACGCCGGTGAACAGCAGCGCACGGTCGCAGATGGGATCCATGACCTTGCCGAGCCACGAGACCGTCTTGGTCATGCGGGCGATCTGACCGTCCATCCAGTCGGTAGAGGCGGCAACGGCGTAGATAACGATGGCGATGACGCGGTTGTTATCCGTCACAAACAGGTACAGAAATACCAGGGTGAGGATCAGGCGCGTAAAGGTGATGAAATTGGAGATCGTAAAGATCTTATTCGACGGGTAATCGGAAGTGCCGATAAGCTCCTTTTTGATCTTCTTTTTGATGCCCACAGGACTCCCCCGCTGGTTAACGACAAAACTTTCGCTACTATACCCGTTCCGGCGATGTCTATCCAGCGTAAGCATAGAGAGTCCAGACATGAGGAAGGCGCTTTTGGGCGGCGGTGGATTTCACATTCGTGTACATCAGCCTCCAAACATGCCGAAAAATGTCGGTTTTGGAGGGTGATGTACACGTTTTGATTCGGTGATTACATCGATCGGGAAAGTTGTTGCCTTAAGCAAATTAATCATGATGTGCGGGTCGAGAAGGGTTGGCGCCAAAAGAACCCAACGGCCGTTATGGCTTCGTTAGAAACGCGCCCCACCATGGATGGTGAACCCGAAAGGTAAGGCGCGCGGGCACGGTGACTCGGCCCGCGCTCCCGGAAGAGAAAGGATAAACCCATGGGTTACATGCTCGAGACGCGTGGGCTCACCAAGCGCTTCGGCCGCGGCGACCAGGCGCAGGACGCCGTGGCCGATGTGAGCCTTCATATCCGCGAGGGCGAGGTGTACGGGCTGCTCGGTCCCAACGGCGCCGGCAAGTCGACAACGCTCAAGATGATCTGCGGGATGCTGCGGCCGACGGCCGGGGAGATCCTCTTTGCCGGGCACGCCTGGCGCCGCGAGGACCTCTACGCAATCGGCAGCCTCATCGAGGAGGCGCCGCTCTACCCCAACCTCACCGCGCGCGAGAACCTGCGCGTGCGCACCACGCTGCTTGGCCTTCCCGAGAGCCGCATAGATGAGGTGCTCGCCGCTGTGGACCTCGCGGACACCGGGAAGAAGCGCGCCGGGCGCTTCTCGATGGGCATGCGGCAGCGCCTGGGGCTCGCGCTGGCGCTGATCGCCCGGCCACGCCTGCTCGTGCTCGACGAGCCCACCAACGGCCTCGACCCCATCGGCATCGAGGAGCTGCGCGACCAGATCCGCGGCTTCGCGGCGGCGGGTACGACGGTGATCGTCTCGAGCCACATCCTCTCCGAGGTGCAGCAGATGGCGGACACCATCGGCATCATCTGCGGGGGGCGCCTCGCCTACGAGGATGCGCTTCGTCCCGGGCAGGACCTCGAGGAACTCTTCATGAGCTTCTGCCGGGAAGGGCGACGAGCGTGCGGGGAGGTGGCGGCATGACGGGCGAGAAAGGCGGCCTGTTCGCGGGCCTGCGCGCCGAGGCCCTGAAGTCGCGCCACGCGGCACCGGTTCGCCTGGCCGTGCTCATGGCGCTGCCGATGCCGCTGCTCGGCGCGATGCCCTACCGGGGCGTGCAGATCTTTAGCGCGTGGAACTACTGGTACGCGCTCTTCCTGCCCGTGTCTCTATCGCTTGTGGTGGCGTGCGTCGCGCGGGCGGACGCTCGCACGCGGATGCGGGGGCTTCTGGGCCTGGGCTTCCCGCTCGGGCGAGCCTGGTGGGCTAAGGCGCTCTGGTGCCTCGCTCTTTGCACGCTCTCGAACCTCGTGGTCTTCGGCATCTACCTCGCGGGATCGGCGTTCTCCTCGCAGGGTCTCACGGCCGCGGGCACGCTCACGATGCTCCTCTGCGCGCTCGCCAACACGGTGACCGCGGCGTGGATGATCCCCGCAGGGCTCTTCCTCACGGCGCGGCTCGGCATGCTCGCGGGCATCTTCTGCCCGCTCGCCGCGCAACTCGTAGGTGGGTTCGCCTGGTCGTTGGTGCCGCTGCCGCAGCTCTTTCCGCCGTCGGCGAACATGGTCATCCCCACGAGCTTCATCCCCGTGCTGCCGAGCGGCGAGCCGCTCGCGGCGGACATGGCGCTCGGCGGGGCGCTCATGGCGGACGGCATGCTCACGCTGGCGGGCCTTGCGGTCTGCGCGCTCGC
>CAJLPI010000023.1:0-29279 GCA_905208535.1 uncultured Collinsella sp.
CGCGGGCGCTGCCGGTGCGGGCGCGGGCCGCAACCGCGCGCGCAAGGGCGGCGACCTGTCGCTGACTGTCGACGTAACGGCCGAGGACGCGTTTCGCGGCGTGACGCACAAGGTCACCTATCGCATTCCCTCGACAGGCGAGCAGCAGACCATTACGGTCTCGGTGCCCGCGGGCGCGGTCGACGGCGGCAAATTGCGTTACAAGCGCCGCGGCGAGTACGGCGTTGCCGGAGGCGAGCGCGGCGACCTGGTCGTGACCACGCATGTGGAGGAGCATCCGCTGTTTAAGCGCAAGGGTGCCGATGTGACCATGGAGGTGCCGGTCTCGGTCTACGAGGCGGCGCTCGGCTGCACGGTGGATGTGCCCACGCCCGGCGGCGCGACGGTTCGTCTGAAGGTGCCCGCTGGCACCCAGACGGGCAAGAAGTTCCGCTTTAAAGAGATGGGCGCGCCCGACGTTAAGCACCGTGGTCGTACGGGCGCGCTGCTCGTCGAGATCAAGGTGCAGGTCCCCACGAGCCTGTCCGACGATGAGCGCGATGCCATGACCAAGCTGCGCGAGGCCGACACGCGCGATTATCGCGAGAAGGTCAACCGTTACAAGGCGACGTACTAGGGCGGTCGCGGCGCACGCCCACGCCCGCGGGCTTATGATGGACGATAACGAGACGGAAAGGGGTCAGGTAGCATGGCCGAGGACAATAGGAACAAACCGCTGTACATGATCAGCGTGGCGGCCGAGCTGACCGGCATGCACCCGCAGACTCTGCGCGTCTACGAGTCCAAGGGCCTGGTGAATCCTCAGCGCTCGGGCGGTAACACGCGCCTGTATTCGCGTGCCGATATCGAGCGTCTGGAACTCATCAACCAACTGACCGACGAGGGCATCAACCTTGCCGGCGTGGTGCGCATCCTCGATATGAAGGAGCGTGCCGAGGAGCGCGACCGCGAGAACGAGAAGCTCCGCGCCCGCGTGCGCCAGCTCGAGGACGAGTTGCACGAGTATAAGATGCAGAAGAAGATCACCGCCCTGGCCCCGCGCGACGGCTCGGTCAACCCCGAACAGGTCATGCGCAAGCTGCTGGGTGCCGGCGGGGATTTGTAGTTACGCGGTTTTACCAAACCGCGTAACGGCTCGACGCTGCAAGCCCGCCAGAGCGGCAATCTGCCTTTCAACTTCGGCGGCATGACCAGAAGGTCAATGCCGCCTTGTTTCAAGGCACCTTGCTCGCTCTGGCGGGCTTTCGCTGTCTGCGCCAAAACATCGGCGTTGTTATGGGTAGTCATTGGGGACGTTCTTAAATGACTAGTCGAAAGGGACACTCTTGCGCCAGATCTGCCGGCCCCACGCTGGGCTCGTCCTGTGCTTTACTAAGATAAAGTGAACGTGTAGATTCGTAACCCACTCGCAACCGTTCTATGGCACGATATTGAACGAATGTATGCTATGCGCCCAAATCTTTTGGGCAGAGTGGGAGACAGTATGGTCAAGCTGTACGAGGACGGCATCTACCTGCGCGGAGGCAGCGAGGTTGTGCCTGCGGCCGAGGCTGCCGAGCGCGGTATTACGCAGACGCCCGAGGATGCCAAGCGCGGCACCATCGCGTATTCGATCCTCCAGGCACACAATACGTCCGGTGACCCCGAGGCGCTCAAGATTCGCTTCGATGCCATGGCGAGCCACGACATCACCTTTGTCGGCATCATCCAGACGGCACGCGCCTCGGGCATGGAGCAGTTCCCGCTGCCCTACGTGCTCACCAACTGCCACAACTCGCTGTGCGCCGTGGGCGGCACCATCAACGAGGACGATCACGTCTTTGGCCTCTCGGCTGCCAAGAAGTACGGCGGCATCTTCGTCCCGCCGCACATCGCCGTCATCCACTCCTTCATGCGTGAGAACTTCGCCGGCTGCGGCAAGATGATCCTGGGCTCCGACTCGCACACCCGCTACGGCGCCCTGGGCACCATGGCCGTGGGCGAGGGCGGCGGCGAGCTGGCAAAGCAACTGCTGCGCGACACTTACGACGTTGCCTATCCCGGCGTAGTCGCCATCTACCTCACGGGCGCCCCGCGCCCCGGCGTTGGCCCGCACGATGTGGCACTTGCCATCATCCGTGCCGTCTTTGCCAAGGGCTACGTCAAGAATAAGGTCATGGAGTTTGTGGGCCCGGGCATCGCGAGCATGACGACCGATTACCGCAACGGCGTCGACGTCATGACCACCGAGACTACCTGCCTGTCGAGCATCTGGGCCACCGACGAGGACACGCACGCATTCCTGACCATGCACGGTCGCGGCGACGACTACCGCGAGCTCAAGCCCGCCGATGTCGCCTACTACGACGGTTGCGTCGAGGTCGACCTGTCGAGCATCAAGCCCATGATCGCCCTGCCGTTCCATCCTTCCAACGGCTTTGAGATCGACGAGCTCAACGAGAACCTCGAGGACATCCTTCACGAGGTGGAGCTCGAGGCCGCCAAGATCGGCGAGGGCAAGACGCACTTTAGCCTGCTCGACAAGATCGTCGACGGCAAGCTGCATGTGCAGCAGGGCGTCATCGCCGGCTGCTCGGGCGGCAACTACGACTCCGTGGTCCAGGCTGCCCGCGTGCTCAAGGGCGCCAACACCGGCTGCGGCGAGTTCTCGCTGTCGGTCTATCCCACAAGCCAGCCTGTGGCGCTCGAGCTCACGCGCCGCGGCTATATCTACGACCTTATGGAGGCCGGCGCGATCGTGCGCACGGCATTCTGCGGCCCGTGCTTCGGCGCCGGCGACACGCCCGCCAACAACGGCCTGTCCATCCGCCACACAACGCGCAACTTCCCCAACCGCGAGGGTTCCAAGCCGGGCAATGGCCAGCTGAGCGCCGTGGCCCTGATGGACGCCCGCTCCATTGCAGCGACGGCTGCCAACGGCGGCGTCCTGACGCCGGCGACCGACCTGCCCGAGGGCACTTGGGACGAGGCTTGCGAGTACACCTTTGACGACGCGCCGTACAAAAAGCGCGTGTACTGGGGCTTTGGCAAGGCCGAGCCCGCAGATGAGCTGGTCGAGGGCCCCAACATCAAGCCGTGGCCCGCGATGGAGCCCCTCGGCGACGACATCCTGCTCAAGGTGTGCTCCAAGATCATGGACCCGGTCACCACGACCGACGAGCTCATTCCCTCGGGCGAGACGAGCTCCTTCCGCTCCAATCCGCTGGGCCTGGCTGAGTTTACGCTCAGCCGCCGCGACCCGGCCTACGTGGGTCGTTCCAAGGAGGTCGACGCCGTGGAGAAGCGTCGTGTGGCCGGCGAGGCCGCGGGCGACCTAGCGGCGCTCGATGCCGAGCTTGCCGGCGTGTTTGAGGCACTGGCCGGCGTGGGCGTCGCGGCCGATGCCAAGGCGACCGAGTACGGCTCCATGCTCTACGCCAAGAAGCCGGGCGACGGTTCTGCCCGCGAGCAGGCTGCGAGCTGCCAGCGCGTGATCGGCGGCCTGGCCAACATCGTCCACGAGTACGCCACCAAGCGCTATCGCTCCAACGTCATGAACTGGGGCATGGTTCCCTTCCAGATGGAGGCCGAGCCCAGCTTTGAGGTGGGCGACTACGTCTTTGTGCCGGGTATCCGTGCCGCGCTCGATGGCGACCTAAAGGACATCGCCGCCTACGTGGTGCGCGCCGATGGTGCGGTCGAGCGGATTGAGCTCTACATTGCCGATATGACGGCCGAGGAGCGTGCCATCGTCAAGGCCGGCTGCCTGATCAACTACAACAAGTTCAAGGCCGCTGCCGAGTAACTCTGCTGTACGCCCCTGCCACACCTTTCCCTCGTGCTCACGCGCTTCGCGAGGGTCGCCCGAGGGAAAGGTGTGGCCGGGGCTACCGCGACGTTCTCGTTGGGTCTTGAGGGACGCTAAAAAAGACTGAGCTTGAAGCCGCCTCTTTTTATTGGGGCGGCTTCTTTTTGTCGAAAACCACCACAAAGGGGACAGGCACCTTTGTGGTGGTGGGGGTGAGCTCAATGTCGGTGTGCACGTTGAGCGACATTCTAATGAGCGGCTCTACAGGATTTCATCTGGGTTGACGGGTTTGGTTGTTTTGGGGATGCCGAGTTTGGAGGACGCGAAATCGTCAACATTGTCCTTAATTCCGTCTTTGGTGTAGACAGTGACCATATAGGTGCTGTGTCCGAATTCGCCCTTGTCGCGTGTTGCCCAGGCATCCCAGTAGGCGGCCCCGTTTCGCCCTTTGATTTTTCCGACACGGCGGAGTTCTGTTCGCTTTAATTTCTGGTTGCTATAGATGGTTCGACCGGCCTCCTCGGTGAGCCCGCACTGTCCAAGCATCTTGTCGAGGACTTGGTTCATGTGGCGCTCATCGGTGTTTGGTGCGTAGTCGTAGGCGAGGGTGATGGAGTCGAGTGGCTGGTCGTCGATTAGATAGTTTAGCGCCTGAGGTCCAAGGCAGAAATAGGGGGAGCATCCGTCGATCTGACCGAGCAGTGGCAACTTTGACTGCCAACTTCCGGTGGGAATTCCATCTTCGTAAAACACGCCGCGACAGATAAAGGAGAGCGAGGTGGCACGCGAGCCGGCGTCGACCATTCCGCATAAATCGAAGGGCGAGGTGATACCAAGGGAAAAGGGCGTGATGACGATAAGGAAGAGCATCACGATGGGTATGGCGAGAATGGCGATGACGTTGCGACCGGTGGAATGAGGCGGCTTCATATGCGCTCCTCGAGACAAAGATCTGTTGAGGATAGGAGAAATGGATATGTTCAGAGAACAATTCAAGTTTAATCTCATGGCGCGAGATGGTCGACCGTTAGCGTCGAAAACCACCACAAAGGTGCCTGTCCCCTTTGTGGTGGTGAGGAGCGCGCGGCTTCTTTTGGTAATAGTGCTGGCTGGCGATATCATTAGTGCAGGTAGCGAAGGTTTGCGTTGCGAGGTGCTTTGCTGTGAGAAGTCCTGCCCGTATTGGATTGATTGTTTTGGCGCTTGCGATTGCCGTGGTTGGCATGGGCACTGTCGGCATGGCGTTTCTACCTGCTGCGGTGACGGAGCCGGTGGTCAAGCCTGTGACTCAATCTGTCGAACTTCTGACCGGCGACGACAAGCCCGAGACCATTACCGTTGATTTTGATGAGCAACCGGCTGCGCTGGGCATTAGTAATTATCCGCGTATTCAGCTTGGGGCCATGCGCTATACCACGGATACAAGCCTGATCGATAGGGCGTCCGAGCTACTCAAGGGCAAAACATTTAAGCGTTGGTACGGATATGCGTCCTATCGGGCAAAAGCGAACGACATGGTTGGCGGATGCCACTCTTCCATCGAGCTGGACACTGCAAACGGCGCAAAGTTATGTGATGTCTCGTACGATCCGGGCTACGAGGGCAATGAGGGGCCGGGCATCTACATCATGGACGGCGATGTCGCCTATGTCATGGAGGGCGACCAGACCGAGCTCAACGATTTTATGGGTCAGTGTATCCAAGATGCCTATAAACAGACCTGCTTGCCTGACCCGCAGACTGCACGCGATAGTGGGTCTGCCCGTACATGGCTGTTCGAGGATGAGATGCCCTGGACCGTCGAATCGGGAAGTACGGGTTCGGCGAAGGAGTAGAGACCGCGACCACCACAAAGGTGCCTGCCCTCTTTGTGGTGATTCGCATGTCATGAGAGCACTCAGAAAATCTTATATATAGAGACTTAGATTTATGTATATAATCGCGCAAAGCTGGCAACAATACTTCTCGAACAACGTGAAGCCGCCCCGTAGGGCGGCCGCCCCAAGAGAGGTGATTCCATGAGAATCGATAAGCTAGCAATGACGTCGCGCGAGGCGTTGCAGACCGCCATGAGCACGGCCGCCGACGCGCAGGCCGGCGCGGTGGAGCCGATTCACCTGCTGTCTGCCCTGCTCGGTGCCGGCGAGCGCAATATCTCCGTGATCATCGAGCGCATCGGCGCCGACCCGGCCCAGCTTGCACGCTCCACACAAGATGCCATCGACCATGCGCCCAAGGTGTCGGGCGAGGGTCAGCAGATGGGCCTGTCCAACGAGCTCGTCCGCGTCATCGAAAAGGCCGAGAAGAAGGCCACCAAGATGGGCGACAGCTTTGTGGTGACCGAGCATCTGCTGATGGCACTTGCCGAGGACAAGGGCGAGGCGGGTCGCGTGCTGCGCGACGCCGGCGTCACCAAGGAGCGCATCGAGCAAGTCTACGAGGAACTGCGCGGCGATGACCGCGTGACGTCTGCCGAGGACAAGACGCAGTTTGAGGCGCTGGAGCAGTACGGTCGCAACATCTGCGACCTCGCCCGCGCCGGCAAGCTCGACCCGGTCATCGGCCGTACCGACGAGATTCGCCGTACTATTCAGGTCCTGTCCCGTCGTACCAAGAACAACCCCGTGCTCATCGGCGAGCCGGGCGTCGGTAAAACTGCTATCGTCGAGGGCATCGCCCAGCGTATCGTGGCCGGCGACGTGCCGAGCACCCTGCGCGACCGCGACCTTATCGAGCTCGACATGAGCGCGCTGGTCGCCGGCGCCAAGTATCGCGGCGAGTTCGAGGACCGCTTGAAGGCCGTGCTCAAGGAAGTGCAAAAATCCGAAGGCAAGGTCATCCTGTTCATCGATGAGCTCCATACCATCGTGGGCGCGGGTGCCACCGAGGGCTCCATGGACGCCGGCAACATCCTCAAACCGGCGCTCGCTCGTGGCGACCTGCACGCGATCGGCGCGACCACGCTCGACGAGTACCGCAAGTACATCGAGAAGGACGCGGCGCTCGCCCGTCGTTTCCAGACCGTGATGGTCAGCGAGCCTACCGTCGAGGACACCATTTCAATCCTGCGTGGCCTGAAGGAGAAGTACGAGATCTTCCACGGCGTACACATCACCGATAGCGCGCTCGTGGCTGCCGCCGACCTCTCCGACCGCTACATCGCCGACCGCTTCCTGCCCGACAAGGCTATCGACCTGGTCGATGAGGCCGCGAGCCGCCTGCGCATGGAACTCGACAGCATGCCGGTCGAGATCGACGCCACCACGCGTCAGCTCACCCAGCTGCAGATCGAGGAACAGGCGCTCATGAAAGAGACCGACGACGCCTCTAAGGAGCGTTTGGAGGCTCTGCGCCAAGAGATTGCCGAAGTCCAGGAAAAGCTCAACGTGCAAAAGGCCGGCTGGCTCAACCAAAAGAACGCCATCGACCACGTGCAGGAGCTTAAGGGCCAGCTTGACGCGGCCAAGAGCGAAGAGGAGCGCGCGACGCGCAACGGCGATCTGGGCCGTGCGTCCGAGCTTCGCTATTCTGTGATCCCGGGTCTGCAGCAGCAGATTCAGGATTCCGAGGCTGCGCTCGAGGCGCAAAAGCAGCAGGACGGCGAGGGCCTCAACGAACAGGTGACCTCCGACGAGATCGCCGAGGTCGTGAGCGCCTGGACCGGTGTGCCCGTGTCCAAGATGATGCAGGGCGAGCTCGACAAGTTGAAGGGCTTGGAGGGCGAGCTGCATAAGCGCGTTATCGGTCAGGACGAGGCCGTCTCCGCTGTAGCCGCGGCCGTGCGTCGCAGCCGTGCGGGTCTCTCCGACCCAGACAAGCCCATCGGCAGCTTCTTCTTCCTGGGCCCCACCGGCGTAGGCAAGACCGAGCTCGCCAAGGCGCTGGCCGAGTGCCTGTTCGATGACGAGCGCGCGCTCGTGCGTATCGACATGTCCGAGTATATGGAGAAGTTCAGCGTCCAGCGTCTGATCGGTGCGCCCCCGGGATACGTGGGCTATGACGAGGGCGGCCAGCTCACCGAGGCCGTGCGCCGTCGTCCCTACTCCGTGATCTTGCTCGACGAGATGGAGAAGGCTCATCCGGATGTCTTTAACGTGCTGCTGCAGGTGCTCGACGACGGCCGTTTGACCGACGGTCAGGGTCGCCAAGTGTCCTTCAAGAACACGATTATCATCATGACGTCCAACGTGGGCTCCAAGGCTATCGCCGATCTGTCCGGCAAGGACGAGGAGGAGATGCGCCATCAGGTTGACGGGGCCATGGCTCAAACCTTCCGCCCCGAGTTCCTCAACCGTATCGACGATATCGTGGTGTTCCATCCGCTCGGCATGGCGCAGATCGAGAAGATCGTCGACATCCAGCTCGCCGACGTCCGCGCGCGTCTGGCCAAGGAGCGCATGACGCTGGCCATCACCCCGGCGGCCAAGCAGATGCTCGCCGTGGGCGGCCTGGACCCGGTCTTTGGTGCCCGTCCGCTCAAGCGTCTCGTGCAGCGCGAGGTCGTGGATGCCATTGCCGCCGCTATCATCGACGGTACGGTGCGCGAGGGCGATCAGGTGACGGTCGATGTCGACAAGGACGGCGGCTTTACCGTCGTGTGCGACAACACGCCAGCGGCCACCTACGAAGTCCCCGACGCCGAGTAGATTTTGGGCCGGCTTTAAAACCGCCCCTCATCGCAAAACGCCAAGGGCGGCGGATCCAATCGGGTCCGCCGCCCTTTTTCGTGCGACAATCGATGGTGTTGAACGTGAGTACATGGCAAGGAGCTATGCAGATGACAGACAAGAACAAGACGAACACGCCGGCGACCGATGCCGCACCCGCCGCACCTAAGCCTGCGCCTAAACCGGCGCCCAAGCCGCGCGACCCCTATATCCGTGCCGAGAACGAGGATGACGACGGCTACGATCCTTATAGCGATCGTCGCCCCGAGCGCGAGCCCCTCTTCGAAGCCGACCCCTGGCGTTAAGTAGCTCATTTGGGACGGGGCTTTTTTAGCTACTTTGTTTTCGGCTAGAGGCGTTCATGCCTGCCCCCTCGGCCGCTCGATATCCTCCGGGAGGGGCCACTAATAGAAAACTTGCTTATCCATTAATCAAGATACGCATAATCTTGCTCTCCTGCTAATCAAGAATCGTTATAATCTTGATTAGCAGGAGAGCAAGATTGGAGAATTATGGCATTCAACGACTTGGTGGCTCAAAAAATAAAGGACTTTGAGCAACAGGGGATTCCGCAGGTCTTTGAGCGCGACCTTGATCTGGGCAACCCGCAGGAGCCAAAGCGCGACAACATCGTATATGTGATTGTGGGCGCCCGTCGTTGTGGAAAGACGTATCGCCTGTATCAGGAGATACGGCGGCTTCAGGGCCAAGGCGTCGAGCTTGACCGGATGCTATATTTCAATTTTGAGGATGAGCGCTTGCGTCCGTATGAGCCATCGCTACTAGCGGACGTGCTCGATACATTCTATGCACTATATCCTGCTGCTCGAGGCGAGGGCGCCTACCTTTTCTTTGACGAGATCCAGGAAATACCCGAATGGGGTGCGTTTCTGCGACGCGTGGTCGATACGGAGAAGGCGACCGTTTACGTGACGGGATCTTCTTCTAAGATGCTGTCCTCAGAACTTAAGAGCGAGTTCAGGGGCCGTTCTCTTGTGCGAGAGCTTTTTCCGTTGAGTTTTTCGGAATACGTCCGATATAAGACGGGGGGCGTTCCTGAGTCGAACGCGCCCTTCTCCTCAAGCGCTGCAGCGTTGCTCCGACACCATCTGGTCGGATATCTCGAGCGAGGGGGATTCATCGCGACACTTGAGCAGACGCCCGCAGACGCGATTCAGCTGCTACAGGAATATGCGTCGCGAACGGTCGCCATGGACGTCGTTGAACGTTACGACGTCAAGAACCCCCGTTTGGCCTCGCTGTTTCTGGCGCGGTGCATGGCATCTTCGGGACGAGAGCTGTCAGTGAACAAAGTGTACAACGAGTTCAAGAGCAGACAGATATCCGTCAGTCGAAATACGCTCAGCGACTTACTTGAGTATTACGAGGACGCCTACCTGCTGTTTTCGGTGCCGGAGTTCACGCGTTCGCTTGCAAATAATACGCGGTCTGCGTCTAAGGTCTACGCCGTCGATCCTGCGATGTTCGGAGCGTTCTCCCCCGCATCGGCATTGGATCATGGTCAGAGGCTCGAGACCGCGGTGTTCAATGCGCTCAGAAGAAGGACCCCCGCCGTGCGGCCCGGTTCGGTTTGCCGCCTGCTGATTAAAGATAAGAATAAAAGCCATGAGGTGGACTTTGTGGTTGGGGATGCACTGCTCATGCAGGCTTACGGCCTGATTCAGGTAAGTGTGGATATGACAAGCGAGAAAACGCGCGAGCGCGAAATTGCCGCGCTCGATGCCGCGATGGCCCAGTTTGATCTTGGCGAGTCGGTAATCGTTACCATGGATGAGCAGGCCGATATTCCATGCAAACACGGCGTGGTACATGCTGTGCCCGCATGGAAGTGGCTCCTTTCCTAATCGTCTATGGATTTGCGAGGCCAGGACTCAGGTGTCATGGTCCGCTAGTCCTGGGCCTTGATGCTCGGCAGGAGAATCTGGGCGAGGTAGTCGGTCTCGAGTTTGGTCGCGGCGTCTGCCTTGCCGTCTTTGCCGACCAGTACGTTCTTGATCTGGCTATAGGTGTAGCGGTTACCGGTCGTGAGCTCGACAAGCTCAATGGCCGTGTCCATGGGGTAGGTTGACACGGGATTCTGCGTCCGTCCGTTGATGGTCTGGGGCACCACGTACGGATAGACGGGGCCGCTGGCGTAGACGGTATAACCGTTGCCTAGATTGGCCGCACCCAAAACCGTATCGCCCTCATCGGGCGTAAAGCTCTCGCCCTCGCGCACCGCGACGAGCGTCACAATCGGCGTATCGCTGTCGCCGGCAAGATAGATGCATAGCGTGCTGCCATTTTGCCAAGTCTCGACCTTGCCGTACCACTCGACGGGGATATCGAGCTGGTAGAGGTCGGTTGCCTTGTGGCGAGCGTCAGCATCGCGGGCTGCCTGTGCCTTTTGCGCGCTCACGGCATTGACGGCGGCGTCGCGCCGCGCGGTTGCCGCCTGCTGGAGCACCTTGGCGGTGGCGGCGGAGCTCGCGCCTCCCTCCTCGGCATATTTGGCGGCGGCATCGATCTGGTCGTCGGTTACCGTGTCGGCCGAAGGCACCTTGAGCTTAAAGGCGGCCTGGCTGCTTAGGTCCTGTCCGTCGCTCTTGATCGTGACCTGCGCCTTGGTGGTCGGCACGGTATAGACGGTGCCGTCGGACGCGATGGGGGAGGCAGCGATGGAGAGCGTGTAGTCACCGGGTAGCAGTTTGATGCCACGGCCGTGCTCGTCAACATAGAGTGTTTCGCTCACGGAGGATCCGTCAGAATCCTGGCCACTCACTTGTACGGGAATCTTGGAGCCGGCGGAACAGTCGAGGCCCGCGGCATGCACGCCAATCTGCACCGACATCATCGTGTGGGCATTGGCGGCGACAGCGGCAGCCTGCTCTTGCTGATATCCGTTCCAGGCAGCATAGCCTGCACCGCCGGCGACGAGCGCGACGGCCACGACACCGGCGACCATCAGATTGCGGCGCTTGGGCGACATCTTGCGATGGCGGACCTCGGCTTCGTGTGCCGAGGGAACGGACGGCAGGGGAATATCGCCCATGGCGATGGTCTCATCCACGGCTGGTGCGGAACCCAGGCCAGGAAGCTCGCGAGTCAGCGAATCTTCGGCCGGTAAGCTGTCGAGCAAGACGGTTTCCTCGCCCGTGTCGGATTCGGGCTGGTCGTCGGCCTCGCTATCGTCCTCTTCGGCTTCGTCAGGAGCGTCTTTGGCGTCGCCGCCTTCGTCCTCAGTGTCTTCGTGCACCTCGTCTTGCGCGTCGACGACCGAATCGCTAAACGAGAGCTCGTCTAGCGCGATCCGGTCAAGGCTCTCCAGGGCTTCGGCACATGCTTCCGCATCCTGGGCCGCATCCTCGCGGCCATACGTCTCATCGCTCATATATCCCCCAATGCAATATCGGCTCAACACTGTACCCAAAAATGGAGCCATATAAAGCGCATACGAAATATAAGATCCGATTTAACCTGAGCGCATCGTTCGGCCGCATCCTCGCGGCAGCAAAAGGCCCCCGGAACGCGGACGAATCACATTCCGGGGGCTCTGCAATGCGTTGAGTTGCGCGGAGCCGGCTATGCTGCTTCACATTCAAGCGGCGTTTGCGCCGGGCATGTTACTCGGCGTGCGCGTAATCAACCTTGGCGCGGCGAGCGGTAGCCTTCTCCCAATCGCTGGTGCCCTCAAAGACGTCCTGCTTGTAGGGATTGCGGCCGAGCTTCTTGGCACGGTAGACGATGTAGATGATCGCGGCGACGTTGGCGACCAGCGCGGCGATCGAGACCGCGGTAGCGGCGCCGGGGTCGAGCGTGGAGTGGGTCACAAAGATGGACTCCTCCTGGAAGTACGGGAATACCTGGGCAAACATGCACCAAATAGCCAGCGTAAAGGCACGGTTCTGGATCCAGCCGCCCTTGTTCCAGATAAAGGCGGCGACGGTGGGCGCCAGCAGCAGCGCAAAGCCGCAGAACCAGGAGTGGGTGGGCAGGCAGTTGTAGGTGTAGCAGAAGTTCCAGATATCGTAGGCGATGATGTAGACCCAGGTCATGTCGGGCCACAGCATGTCGGTCTTGTCCTCGGAGGCGTAGACGCTCCACCAACCGGTCATGCAGAAGATGTTGATGATACCGGCGATGCCGTTGAACACGTTGTTCCAGCCGGCCAGCTGCGTAGCACCTTCGGAGGTGACCCAGGTGGACTCGCCCAGGACAAAGAAATGATAGGCGCTCTCGAAGTCGGACACGACGGCGATCATGATGTTGATGGCGACGATCACAAACGGCCACGCGCGGAACCAATGCGCCTTGCCGATCTTTCCCCACTGGTACTTAATGGCAATGAAGCCCCAGCAACCGGCCAGTGCCGCGTATACCTTGGCGTAGTGGAACCAGCTGTTCTGGTACACATGGGTGGGGTTGGTGAGCGCCCACTCGGCACCCTGCGAAACGCCGATGGCGATGGCGACGCAGTAGATGGTCATGGCCAGCGGAGCCACGCCAAAGATGATTGCCGCGCCCAACTTAGTGCGGCGGCCGACCTCGTTGAGCACGATCAGGCCAATAAAGACCATGGCCCAGCCGGCCCAGTGGATAAGGGTATCGCTACCCCAAACATCGAACAGCATGCTGCTCTCCTTTCACACGCCCGCGGCCCCTCTTCCGATCGCGGGCAGTTTGGCCAAATGTCGTCAGTTCCGGGGCTTGCGCTCCGGATACTTGGCGGTATAGCCCTCGATGTGGAGTGTCGAGGCGATGATTTCCTTGACCGTCTCGTCGGGTACATCGGGGTGCGTGCGGATATACATCAATAACCCCATGATGAGGGTGTAGAACGTCTCGTAGACATGGTCGATGCGTAGCTCATGATGGGCGACAAAATCCACCACGGTGGTGTCGCAGATATACTGCGCCACGCGCTGGACCACGTTGTGCAAAAAGCCGCCGTAGAGCGCGCCGCTGCTTGAGGTGAGCGTGCTCGGCAACTCGTGGCCGCTCACGACCAGGCGCTTAAAGAGCGGAGCGACGGTGTCGAGTGCGCCTTCGATGTCGCCAACCGTGCGGCTGGCGTTCCACTGCTCGAGCTCGGCGATAAAGCCGTCGATCGCCTCGTCCATAACGGCGGTGACGGCGGCGTCCATATCGGCAAAGTAGTGGTAGAACAGCGAGCGCGTGCAGCCAGCCCGCTTGGTCACGGCCGATACCGAAAGATGGGACACACCAAGCTCGGCGCTCACGGCGCGCACAGCGGCGAGGATCTCGCGACGGCGCTCGTCGCCCGTCAGGCGTTTTGCCGCGCTGTCAGGCGCGGGGACGGCGTCGACCACAGAGATGTTTGCTATGCCATCGCTCATGCGTTTGCCGCCTTTCGTCCGTTTGGGCCCGACCGTTCGCCTAACAGTCTTGAATATTGTTGACGGTTCGTCAATACTGTTTTTGACACAATGTCAACAATAGCGGGTGAACGGCATGGGGGGCATGTCGAACCCGTACAAAGAGGGGCGCCGCGGTCTCGCCGGGCTGTGGCAAGAGAAGGGACAACCATGATTCTCAACGGACCGGGGATTAGCTATACCGAGCCCGATATCGGCGCGGAGTTCGTGCCGCCGATACCGGAGCATCCGCGCGAGGCCATCGTCAAACTATGCGAGCACTGCACCAACCGCCTGCTGCACCGCGATGAGCTGCTGGGCTACGAGTACTGGTCGTTTGCCGAGGCCGCGACCGACGAGCAGGCCGAAGTGCTCTGCAAGATGAAGATGCGCCGCCCCTACACGCTGCCCGAGATGGTCAAGATCACCGGCATGCCCGAGGCCCAGATCGAAAAAATGCTCGACGACATGAGCTACACGGGTCTGCTCGAGTACAACTGGGAAAACCCCGAGCGCGCCAAGCAGTGGGTGCTGCCCATGCTGGTGCCGGGTTCCGCCGAGTTCCTCAACATGCGCGTGAGCCAGCTCGAGGAGCATCCGGTCTATGCCAAGTTCTTTGAGCAGGCGTCCAAGGGGCCGCTGTCCAAGGCCACGCCGATGGTGCCGCCCGGCGGTGCCGGCATCGGCATGCATGTCATTCCGGTCGAGAAGGCCATCGATGCCGCGAGCACCTCGGTGCCGATCGAGCATATCGAGCATTGGCTCGACAAATACGAGGGTAAGTATGCCGCCAGCACCTGCAGCTGCCGCGCTAGCCGTCGCGTGATGGGAGAGGGCTGCGCCGACGACCCGGCCGATTGGTGCATCGCCGTGGGCGATATGGCCGACTACGTGGTCGAGACCGACCGCGGCCATTATGTGACGCGCGAGGAGGTCTACGACATCCTGCGCCAGGCCGAGGACAACGGCTTTGTGCACCAGATCACCAACATCGACGGTGAGAACAAAATCTTCGCCATCTGCAACTGCAACGTCAACGTGTGCTACGCCCTGCGCACTTCGCAGCTGTTCAACACGCCCAACCTGTCGCGCTCAGCCTATGTCGCCAAGGTCGAGAAGGACAAGTGCGTGGCCTGCGGTCGCTGCGTTGAGGTGTGTCCGGCCGGCGCCGCCAAACTGGGCCAGAAGCTCTGCAGCAAAAAGGCCGGCGGCCGCGTGCCCGAGTATCCGCGCCAGGAGCTGCCCGATGCCACCAAGTGGGATCACACCAAGTGGTCGCCCAACTACCGCAACGACAACCGCATCGAGACGCACGAGTCTGGCACCGCGCCCTGCAAGACGGCTTGCCCCGCTCACGTTGCCGTTCAGGGCTACTTAAAGCTTGCGGCGCAGGGCCGCTACGACGAGGCTCTGGCGCTCATCAAGCGCGAGAACCCGCTGCCCGCTATCTGCGGCCGTGTGTGCAACCGCCGCTGCGAGGATGCCTGCACCCGCGGTCGCGTGGACGAGGCCGTGGCTATCGACGAGGTCAAGAAGTTTATCGCCCAGCGCGATCTGGATGCCGCGACTCGCTATGTCCCGCCTGTGGTGACCCCGACGCGTGCCGGCGGCTTCGACCAGAAGATCGCCATCATCGGCGCCGGTCCGGCCGGCCTGTCCTGCGCTTTCTACCTGGCCGAGAAGGGCTACAAGCCCGTCGTGTTCGAGAAGAACGAGCGCCCGGGCGGCATGCTCACCTATGGCATTCCGAGCTTTAAGCTGCAGAAGGACGTTATCGAGGCCGAGGTCGAGGTCATTCGCCTGATGGGCGCCGAGTTCCGCTATGGCGTGGAGGTCGGTCGCGATGTGACGCTCGACGAGCTTCGCGCGCAGGGCTTTAAGGCCTTTTACGTGGCCATTGGCTGCCAGGGTGGCCGCCTTGCCGGTATTCCGGGCGAGGATGCCGAGGACGTGACCGTGGCCGTCGACTTTTTGCGCGAGGTCAACAGCGGCAAGATCGACGCGCTGCCCGGGCGCACCATCGTGGTGGGCGGCGGCAACGTGGCCATCGACGTCGCGCGCAACGCCTGCCGTCTGGGTTCCGAGCACGTTGAGATGTTCTGCCTGGAGAGCGAGGCCCAGATGCCTGCCAGCGAGGAGGAGCGTCGCGAGGCCATCGAGGATGGCGCTCACATCAGCTGCGGCTGGGGCCCCAAGGAGATTCACCTGGACGAGGCCGGTCGTGTGTGCGGTATCACCTTCAAGCGCTGCACGCGTGTCTTTGACGACGAGGGCCGTTTTGCGCCCGAGTATGACGAGAACGACTTGCGCCGTGTCGATGCCGACCGTGTCGTCATGTCGATTGGCCAGTCCATTGTGTGGGGCGACCTGCTGGCTGGCTCCAAGGTGGAGCTCGGCCGCGGCCAGGGTGCCCTTGCCGATCCGCAGACGTACCAGACCGCCGAGCCCGACATCTTTGTGGGAGGCGATGTCTACACCGGTCCCAGCTTTGCCATCGACGCCATCGCCGCCGGTCACGAGGCTGCTGTGTCCATCCACCGCTTTGTGCAGCCGGGCTCCGCGCTCACCATCGGCCGCAACCAGCGCCGCTACACCGCGCTTGACCGTGACGACGTCGTGATCGAGAGCTACGACAACGCGAGCCGCGAGGTTGCCCACGTGGACCGCGAGCGCGAGAAGGCCGCGCCGTTTAGCGAGTACGTCGAGACCTTTACCGAGGAACAGGTGCGCGCCGAGACCGCCCGCTGCCTGGGCTGCGGCGCCTCGATCGTCGACCCCAACAAGTGCATCGGCTGCGGCTTGTGCACCACCAAGTGCGCGTTTGACGCCATCCATCTGGATCGCGACCGCCCCGAGTGCTCCACGATGGTCAAATACGAGCAAAAGCTCCCAAGCCTGGGCAAGTACGCTTTGAAGCGTGCGATCAAGATTAAATTCGGTCGCAAGTAAGTGGCCATAACGGGAACGGCGGAAGGAACATAAAGTGCACGAGCTCGGGATTGTTTACCACATCATTCGTGATGTCGAGAATGTGGCGCGCGCCAATGGCGTGAGTCGCGTTTCGAGCGTGACGCTGCTCCTGGGCGAGGTCTCGGGCGTCGTTCCCGATCTGCTGCTTGATGCTTGGCGCTGGGCGGCAGATAAAAAGCCTATCACGCAGGGCGCGGAGCTTATCGTGGAGCCTGTCGAGGCCGTGACGCATTGCGAGGCGTGCGGCTGCGACTACGCGACGGTCGAGCACGGCAAGACCTGCCCCCATTGCGGTAGCGGCGAGACCTATCTGCTGCAGGGCCAGGAGGTCATGATCAAGCAGATCGAGACCCCCGACGAGGACCCGACAGACGCTGTCCCCGACGGCCTATCCGATGCCCCCGACGCCGTCGACGCCGCCAACCCCCTCCACATCGCCTAACTAAGTCGTTGGGGACGTTCTTAAACGACTAGTCATTAAAGAACGTCCCTAACGACTACTTTGCTAGAGCATATTTCTTACCATTAGTCAAGCACCATCTGTTTAAACGAAATAGCCTCAACCCGAGCACATTTGTGTCTGTTTAAAACCGGCAATAATGAACAGCGTGCTCAATTCGGTCATGTAAATAGATCAGCTATCAATCCTCAGCAGCAAATCAGCCAAAATACTGGAATGTAATCAGCTTGTAACAAAACTAGACGTTTAAACAAATAATGCTACCTTTTGCAGTTTTTCAAACAATTCTGCTGTATTTGCAGCTATACTCCATAACTGTCGTGTAGGAAATACGTAGACAAAAAGGAGGTTATGTGATGGTAAGTATTGTTCTTGCTAGCCATGGTGACTTGGCGGCTGGAATCAAGCAGACGGGCTCGATGGTCTTTGGCGATCAGCCGTCTGTTGCCGTGGTCTCGCTCGAGCCGAGCATGGGCCCCGACGACTTCCGTGCCAAGGTCGAGGAGGCAATCGCTTCCTTCGAGGACCAGGAGCAGGTGCTCTTCCTCGTTGATCTGTGGGGCGGCACGCCGTTCAACCAGATCAGCGGGCTCATCGAGGGCCACGATTCCTGGGCTATCGTCACCGGTGTCAACCTGCCTATGCTCATCGAGGCATATTCGCAGCGCTTTGACGCAAAGAACACTGCACATGCGATCGCAAAACATCTCGTGACTGAGGCTAAGGCCGGCGTGCGCGTCAAGCCCGAGTCTCTGGAGCCCGAGGAGAAGAAGCCGGCTGCGGCCGCCGCTGCTCCTGCGGGTGCCATTCCTCCGGGAACGGTGATCGGCGACGGGCACATCAAGATCGCCCACGTCCGTATCGACACGCGCCTGCTGCATGGTCAGGTGGCCACCACGTGGACCAAGCAGATCAACCCCAACCGCATCATCGTGGTCTCCGACGGCGTTGCTCACGACGAGCTCCGCAAGACCATGATCGAGCAGGCTGCCCCTCCGGGAGTCCACGCCAACGTCGTGCCTATCAAGAAGATGGCCGAGGTCGTCAAGGACACGCGCTTTGGCGACACCAAGGCGATGCTGCTGTTCGAGAACCCGCAGGATCTGCTCAGGGCCATCGAGGCCGGCGTCGACATCAAGGAAGCCAACATCGGTTCCATGGCCCACTCCAAGGGCAAGGTCGTCGTCACTAACGCTGTCGCTATGGGCGATGACGATGTCAAGACCATCGAGGCTCTCAAGGCCAAGGGCGTCAAGTTCGAGGTCCGCAAGGTTCCTTCGGATTCCTCCGAGGATCTCGACGCCATGTTGAAGAAAGCTAAGGCCGAACTGGCCGCTCAAGCATAGTAAAGGAGGGTCCGATACATGTCTGCAATCACTATTCTGCTTGTTGCGATTGTCGCGTTGCTTGCCGGTATGGAAGGCATTCTGGATGAGTTCCAGTTCCATCAGCCGCTCGTGGCATGCACGCTTATCGGTCTCGTAACCGGTCACCTTCAGGAGGGCATCCTCCTGGGCGGTTCGCTCCAGATGATGGCCCTTGGCTGGGCTAACGTCGGCGCCGCCGTCGCGCCTGACGCCGCTCTGGCCTCGGTCGCTTCTTCGATCATCATGGTGCTCGCCCTCAACGGTGGCGCCACCGATTCGGCCAAGGCCGTTACCGCCGCCATCGCCGTCGCCGTCCCGCTGTCGGTCGCTGGTCTGTTCCTGACCATGATCTGCCGTACCCTGGCTACCGCTATGGTTCACGGCATGGACGCCTGCGCCGAGAAGGGCGACTTCGCCGGCATCGAGCGTTGGCAGTACGCCGGCATCCTCATGCAGGGTGTTCGTATCGCCATCCCGGCAGTACTTCTGTGCATCATCCCGGCCGAGGCCGTTACCAACGCGCTTAACGCTATGCCCGATTGGCTGTCCGGCGGCATGGCTGTCGGCGGCGGCATGGTCGCTTCCGTCGGTTACGCCATGGTCATCAACATGATGGCCACCAAGGAGACCTGGCCGTTCTTCATCCTCGGCTTTGTCCTTGCTGCCATCCCTCAGCTCACGCTGATCGCCCTTGGCCTCATCGGCATCTCCCTTGCCCTCATCTACCTTGGCCTTAAGGATCTGGCCAAGCAGGGTGGCGGCATGGGCGGTGGCTCCGGTGACCCGCTCGGCGACATTCTGAACGATTACGAGTAGGAGGGGAGTGATACATATGGCAGAGAACAAGATTCAGCTCACCAAGGCTGACCGTAAGAAGGTTTGCTTCCGTCATCAGTTCCTTCAGGGCTCGTGGAACTACGAGCGTATGCAGAACGGCGGCTGGTGCTTCGCAATGATCCCTGCGATCAAGAAGCTCTACACCAGCAAGGATGACCAGATTGCCGCTCTTAAGCGCCACCTGGAGTTCTATAACACCCACCCCTATGTTTCCGCCCCCGTCATTGGCGTTACCCTCGCCCTCGAGGAGGAGCGCGCCAACGGTGCTCCGATTGACGACGTCGCCATTCAGGGCGTCAAGGTCGGTATGATGGGCCCGCTCGCCGGCGTCGGCGACCCCGCCTTCTGGTTCACCCTTCGCCCGATTCTGGGTGCACTGGGCGCTTCCCTGGCCCTGTCCGGCAGCATCGCCGGTCCGCTGCTGTTCTTCTTCGCGTGGAACATCATCCGTTACGCCTTCCTGTGGTACACGCAGGAGTTTGGCTACAAGGTCGGCTCCTCCATCGCCAAGGACCTCTCCGGCGGTCTGATGGGCAAGGTCACCGAGGGTGCTTCCATCCTGGGTATGTTCATCATCGGCGCCCTGGTCGAGCGCTGGGTGTCCATCTCCTTCACCCCGGTCGTCTCCAAGGTCACGCAGTCCGCTGGCGCCTATATCGACTGGGCCAACCTGCCCGCCGGTTCTGAGGGCATCAAGCAGGCATTGACGATGTACAGCTCTGTCGGTGCCAACGCACTCGACCCGGTGAAGGTCACCACGCTTCAGGCCAACCTCGATCAGCTCATCCCCGGCCTTGCCGCCGTGTGCCTGACCCTTCTGGTCTGCAAGCTCCTCAAGAAGAAGGTCAGCCCGATCGTCATCATCCTGGCTCTCTTCGCCGTCGGCATCATCGGTCGCGTCTGCGGCTTCATGTAAGCACGCTTCGGCTTAAGACCGAGAGTTGCTAGGCAAGGGCTTTTGAGCCATTGAAACGGACCGCACCCGGTGGGTACACTGGATGCGGTCCGATTGTTTTTATTGGAGGGCGAGGCGCGTATGGCGCAATCTCAGAACAGCACGGTCGATCTGGCAACGCCGGCAACCTGCCTGATGGGGCTTACCAGTCACGGTAACGTGATGGTGGGCAATAAGGCGTTTGAGTACTATAACGAGCGTAATCCCGAGGATTATATCCAAATCCCGTGGGACGAGGTCGACTATATTGCCGCCGAGGTTTTGCGCGGCACCAAGAAGATTACGCGTTTTGCCATCTTCACCAAGGACAACGGTCACTTTACGTTTTCGACGCGCGACGACAAAGAGACGTTGCGCGCGGTCCGCAAGTACGTCGACGAGGATAAGCTCGTGCGTTCGCCTGACTTTATCGATGTGACGGCTAAGGGCGCCAAGAGCATCCCCTCCGTTATCAAAAACCTCTTCCACAAAGGCAACTAGCCATTAAAGAGCGCCCCCCCTAAAGTGGGACGCGGTTTCCCATGAGGCTCGATCGGGAAAGTGCATCCCGGTTCGAGTGCCGATTGCGGGATGTAGTTTCCGGAACGGGCCCGTTTGGGAAACCGTGTCCCGTTTCGAGTCGAAATTCTGGGACACAGTTTCCCAGCGAGGTCCCATGGGGAAAGTCTGACCCAGAATTTGCCTGGATAGTGGGACGCACTTTCCGGAGGGCTGTTCCACCGCAACTTCGAAGAGTGGGTATACGCTGCATTACAGCGGCGTAAATCTGCTACACTAATACAACATGCCTCCGTAGCTCAGGGGATAGAGCACCGCTCTCCTAAAGCGGGTGTCGACGGTTCGAATCCGCCCGGGGGCACCAGAGATTTGTCGAGCCCGGTACCACCACGGTGCCGGGCTCTTCTGGTCTAAAGGCCGGATTCGGACCGTCGACACCCGCGTCACTCATTTCCCCGCGGGGGGAGTTTTCGAATCCGCCCGGGGGCACCAGAGGAATATCGAGCCCGGTACCGCTACGGTGCCGGGCTCTTCTGGTTCAATGCCATGTCAAAAATGAAGCGCCCGCTTGCTGGGGGAGCAAGCGGGCGCCTGTGAGCGAATATGTTTGCGGCGAGAGCCGTAATGAGCGGTTGGGTTGCGACTAGTTGGTCGTACCAGAATCGTCGCCCGTGCTCGTGCCTGAACCCGAACCCGAGCCAGAAAGTGCAACCGTCAGCGTAATCGTGCTGTCGGTGGACTGCTTGCCGGTGGGGGAGACGCCCGTAACGGTGGCATCCTCGTTGCCGCTCACGGGATTGCCGTTCTGGTCACAGAAGCCAATGTTATAGAAACCGGCGTTGTTGAGCGCGGTAACGGCGGCGGAAATGCTCTTGCCGTATAGGTTGCCCGGGACGGAGGCCTTGCCGGACTTCTTGGCAATGACGACGGTAATCGTGGCACCGGGCTTCTGCTTGCCGCTGGGGTTCCAGCTGATCACGGTGCCCTCGGTAACCGAGTCGTTCTCCTGGTAGCTCACGTCGACGCCAAAACCTGCCATATCGAGGGCGTTGCGCGCCTGGGCCTCGGTCATGTCGGTCAGGTCGGGGACGGACGTGGTATCCGGGCCGCTCGAGACCTTATACGAGATGGTCGTGCCCTTCTCGACTTCCTTACCGGCTTTGGTGCCCTGCTCAAAGACCTGGCCCTCATCGGCCTCGTTGGCCTCCTCGGAGGCGTTGCCCTTCAGGCCAACGCTTGCCAGCGCGGCTTCTGCCTGGTCCTTGGTCAGGCCGACAAGCTGGGGAACCTCAACCTTCTCGGAGGGCTTGGGGCCCTTGGAGATCACCAGGTTCACCTTGGTGCCCTTGGCCTTCTTGGTGTGGCCGTTGGGCGTTTGCTCGGCGACCTTGCCTTCGTCGACATCGTCGTTGTAGCTTTGGTCGATGGTGCCGACCTCGAGGCCGGCTTCCTTGATCTGCTCGACGGCAGTCTGCTGGTCCTTGCCCAGTACATCGGGAACGGTGACCTGCTCGCCGCCAAAGAGTCCTGTGGCAAAGGCCACCACGATGCCGATGACGGCAACGGCTGCCACCACGGCGGCGATGATCTTGTTCTTGTTGGATTTGGGCTTTTCGACCTCGTAGGAGCCGGTGGAACCCGAAACCGAGCTACGGGCGGTATTCTGGCCGCTCACGCCCGAGACGGGACGCACCATGGCGCGCGTCTGATCGGAAAGCTCGCGAGTCTTGGTGGCGCCCAGCTCGCCGGGGGCACCGATGATGCGCGTGGGCTCCGAGATGTTGACGGCACGGCCCGACAGGTAGCTGTTGAGCACCTGACGAAGCTCGTCGGCGGTCTGGAAGCGGTTTGCCGGGTCCTTCTCCATGCATTTGAGGATGATGCGCTCAAGGTCGGCGTCGACACCGGAGTTGATCTGGCTCGGTGGAATAGGCAGCTCGTTGACCTGCTTGAGTGCGACCGAGATAGCGTCGTCACCGTCAAAGGGAACGCGGCCGGTGGCGCACTCATACATCACGACGCCCAGCGAGTAGATATCCGAGGTGGGGCCGAGGTCCTGACCACGGGTCTGCTCGGGGCTGACGTAGTGGGCGGTTCCCAGCACGTTGTTGTCTTGCGTGAGGTGGCTGTTCTTGGCGCGCGCGATGCCAAAGTCCATCACCTTGATGTTGCCGTCGGGCAGCACCATGATGTTCTGCGGCTTAATGTCGCGGTGGATGATCTCATGCTTGTGAGCGACCGAAAGCGCGGAGCTGATCTGCGAGCCGATCTGGGCGACCTTCTTGGGGTCGAGGGCGCCGTGGCTCTTGATGCCGCTCTTAAGGTCGGTACCGCGCAGGTACTCCATGACGATGTAATAGGTGTCGCCGTCCTTGCCCCAATCGTAGACGCCCACGATATAGGGGGAGGAGAGACCGGCTGCTGCCTGGGCCTCCTGCTTAAAGCGTGCGGCGAAGGTTGCGTCGCCAGCATACTGCGGCAGCATGATCTTGACGGCAACCGTGCGGTCGAGGACCTGGTCCTGTGCACGGTAGACGGTCGCCATGCCGCCTGTCCCCACCTTATCCTTGAGGAGGTATCTTCCCCCGAGGACCCTCTGTTCCATTCCTGCTCCTAACATAACTATTCGCTCAACGATGTGTGTAGTACCTACGATGTGGCCGCTGGGGCCGTGTGGCGCGTTGCCGCTAACTCTTCGGTCGCGGCGCGCCTCGGGTGTCTGATTCGATCATGGGCATCACGCTCCCTGTGCGGCGAGCGCTGCGGTCAGGACGATGCCGGCAATCTTGGCCGCCTTGACGTCGTGTTTGTCGTAATCCTCCAAGGCCACCGAGATGGCGACCGTGGGTGAATCGTAAGGTGCAAAGCCAACGAACATCGAGTTGACGTTGGTGCCGCCGGTCTCGGCCGAGCCGGTCTTGCCGGCGACCTTGACGCCGGGGACCTGGGCATCGGTGCCGGTACCGGACTGGACGACGGCGAGCATGGCCTGCTTGACCTGGTCGGCCGTGGCGGAGCTGACGGCCTGACCCAGCGAGCGGGACTGCGTGGTCTTGACCACAGTTCCGTCCGGGGCGAGTACCTGGGCTACAAAGTACGGGTCCATGACCACGCCACTGTTAGCGATGGCGGCGGCAATCACGGCGTTTTGCATGACGGTGGTCTGCGGGCCGGGCGTGTGGTCCATGCCGACAGGCTGGCCGGCGCCGGCCCAAGCGGTCTCCCACTCGGTCATGAGCGACGGGTCTGCCATGATGGAGGCCGCGGAGGTCAGGTCCTGGCCGAGCTTTTGGCCGTAGCCAAAGGCGTTGGCAAACTGCACGAGCGTGTTTGCGCCAACTTCGTTTGCCACCTGGCCAAAGACGACGTTGGAGGACACGGCAAAGGCCTGCTGCAGGCTGATGGTGCCGTAGCTCTCGTTGGCATAGTTGGTGACCGGTGCGTTGCCGATGTCCATGGAGCCGGGCGCCTGGTAGGTGCTGGTAAGGCTGGCGGTACCGGTCTCGAGTGCCGCGGAAAGCGTAACGACCTTAAACGTTGAGCCCGGCGTGTACAGCGCGTCCATGGCGCGATTGTACATGGAGCCGTCCTCGCCGCCGCCCGTCTGCAGCAGGGCATCGATGTTGGTGTTGTCGTAGGTGGGCGAGCTGGCACATGCGAGCACCGCGCCGGTACGCGGGTCGATGACCACTACAGCGCCCTTAAAGCCCTTGAGTGCCTGCTCGGCCGCCGTCTGGATGCGCGAGTCGATGGTGAGCTTGGCGGTGTTGCCCGGCTGGGTCTGGCCCGCGAGCGACGCGATGGCGTTGTTCCAGCTGGAGTAGTCCTTAGAACCGGTGAGCGTGTCGTTCATGACGCTCTCGATGGCGGTGGTGCCATACTGCTGGCTCACGTAGCCAACCACGTGCGCTGCCAGGTTACCGTTGGGGTAGGAGCGTATGTAGGTGCCGTCCTCCTGCTGCAGCGACTCGGCCAGCGTCACGCCGTCGGACGTGATGATGGAGCCGCGCTGGATGTACTTGGAGCGGGCGATGGTGTGGTTGTTGGTCGGCATGTCCTGATAGTCCTTGGCCTTAATGACCTGGACATAGGTGAGGTTGCCGATAAGGATGGCGAACAGCGCCGTAAAGGCGAGCACCGCACGGGTTAGACGGTTGGCGAGCGCAACGCGGCCGAGCACACCGGATTCAGGCGTGTCGAGCAGGCGACGGCGCATGCGCAAGCCGACGGAATGGCTGCCGCTGCCGTAGGAAGACGAGGTGGCAAAGCGCGTGCCCGTCGGGGCGGCGGCGGATGCGACCTGATCATCGGTGATGGCGGTCATGGTGCCGGTGCCGGTAAGCTCGGCCTCGCGTCCGGTCGCTTCGTCACCGGCGCGCAGCAGGAGCGCGACGATGATAAAGCTTGCCAGCAGCGAGGAACCGCCCTGGCTCATAAAGGGCAGGGTGACGCCGGTCAGCGGGATCAGGCGGGTAACGCCGCCCACGATCAAGAAGGCCTGGAAGCTGATGGCGGCCGTAAGGCCCGTGGCGCTAAAGGCGGCGAGGTCGGATTTAGCGCGGGCAGCTGTGGTCAGGCCGCGAACGGCAAAGAGCATAAACAGGATGAGCACGGCGCCGCCGCCCAAGAGGCCCATCTCCTCGCCGATAGCCGAGAAGATAAAGTCGGACTCGACGACAGGGATGTTGTTGGCCATGCCGTTGCCGATGCCAACGCCGACCAGACCGCCATCGGCAAGCGAGAAGAGCGACTGGACGATCTGGTAGCCCTGGCCCTGGGCGTCCTTAAACGGATCGACCCAAACCTGGAAACGCACCTGAACGTGAGACAGGAACTTGTAGGCGCCCACAGCTCCAACGGCTAAGAGCGCAAGGCCGATAACGACATACGAGAATCGACCCGTGGCAACGTAGAGCATCAGCAAGAAGATGGTGTAGAACAGCACGGCCGAACCCAGGTCGCGTTCGAAGACGACAACGAGTAGGCACACGCCCCACACGGCAAACAGCGGCAGCAGCAGTCGCAGGCGAGGGATCTTAAAGCCTAGGATCTTGCGGTTGGAGATGGAGAGCAGCTCGCGGTTCTCGGCCAGGTACCCGGCCAGGAACAGCACGATAAAGACCTTGGCGAACTCGCCGGGCTGGATGGTAAAGCCCGCGATGCGAATCCACAGCTTGGAGCCCGAGATCGTGGTGCCGATAAAGATAGGCAGCATCAGCAGAATGATGCCGATAATGCCAAAGGTGTACTTGTAGCGCATGACTACGTCGAGGTTCTTAACCAACGCGAGCGTTCCCACCATGAGCGCCACCGAGACAAACAGGATGATGAGCTGTGAGATGGCGAGAGCGGGGGCGAGACGCGTCACGAACGTGATGCCGATGCCCGAAAGCACAAAGACAATGGGCAGGATAGCGGGGTCGGCACCGGGCGCCAAGATGCGCACGGCAATGTGGGCCGCGGCAAAGGCGGCAAAGAGGCCGATCGGTACGGCGAGCGTCTCAAAGGAGATGGCAGCGCCCGCGGTGAGGACGTACATCGCATACAGTAGGATGACGGGGAACGCCGAGGCGATGAGCAAGAGCAGCTCGGTGTTGCGGCGACTCATAAGCGGCACTCCCTTTCTAGTTCTTTTCGGAGGCTTCGGCCTCGGCGGACTGTTCGGCGGTTTTCTCGGAATCTGATTCGGAGGTCGATCCCTGATTGGTGTTGTCGCGAATCGTTTGCGCGTCGATCACCTGGCGGGTCTGCTCCTCGTCGATCTGGTGGCGGTACTTGGATATCGTGTCCTGCGCATCGTCGACACTTGTTTGCGGAATGCCCGCCTTGAGGCGGTTTTGCGTGTCTTCGGGCAGGTCGGACAGCTTAATACTGGTTTCGCTTTCGAGCCAGTGAAGCTTGAGTCCGAGCGGCTTGCCGGGCAGGCCGCGCCAGACGGCGACATTGCCCTGGTGGGTACCCAGGTAGTACGAGCCGGTGACACCCGTGTAGGCCCAGATGCCAGCTGCCAGCACAAAGACGAGGGCCAGGATGGCGGCGATAGTAATGTTGCGGCGACGCACGCGTTGCGCCTCGCGCATAACGCCATCGTCAACCAGGTCAACGACTACTACGGTCACGTTGTCGTGGCCGCCGGCGGCAAGCGCCGCGTCCACTAGGTTGTCGACGCAGATTTGCGCGGTTGAGGACTGCGTGGCGATGTTCTCGATATCGCTATCAGGAATCATGCTCGAAAGGCCGTCAGAGCAAAGGATCAGGCGGTCGCCTTCCTCGATATGCAGAGTGAAGTGGTCGGCATACATGGCGGGGTCCGAGCCCAGCGCACGGGTGATGACCGAGCGGTTGGGGTGGACGCGAGCCTCGTCTGCCGTAATCTCGCCGGCGTCCACGAGCTCCTCCACGTAGGAGTGGTCGCGGGTCACGCGGATGAGCGTGCCCTCGTGGAGCAGGTAGGCGCGAGAGTCACCCACGTGGGCGATGGCGAGCGTGTCGTTTTCGATATAGGCGCAAGTGGCTGTGCAGCCCATGCCGGGCTTGCCCAGGCCGTTCAGGGCCGCCTCGATTACGGCGGCGTTGGCTGCCTCGACGGCTGCGGCCAGGCGTGCTGCGTCGGCGGACTGCGGGGCCGTCTTGGCAATAGTCTCGACGGCGATGGAAGAGGCTACCTCGCCGGCGGCGTGACCGCCCATGCCGTCGCATACGCAAAAGAGCGGCGACTGCACCAGGTAGGAATCCTCATTGTGCGGGCGCACACAGCCAACGTCAGAGCGGGCGCCCCACATGAGTTGCGTGGTGGTGCCGGCATCATGGGTCGAGTCGGTCTCGATGCGCTCCTCGGTCAGGGGCTCAAAGCTCATGGTCGAGCCGGGGTCTTTGAGCTTGGCCTCAACGGCGGCAACGTCGATCTCGGCTGTGTCACCGGGAGAGACGGTGTCGGTCTCGGCGTT
This sequence comes from uncultured Collinsella sp., assembly GCA_905208535.1. Lineage (GTDB taxonomy): Bacteria > Actinomycetota > Coriobacteriia > Coriobacteriales > Coriobacteriaceae > Collinsella. The sequence continues at coordinate 27,864 of CAJLPI010000023.1, forward strand.
TGATTCGGAATCGCCGGTGTCCGGGGAGCCGGGCTCTGCGGACGCGCAGGCGATCGACTCGTCGTCTTGCGGGCTGACGTCTATAGGCTCGGGCGTCGCAAAGTGCGACGGCGCGGGTGTGCTTTGCGACTGGGCGGCGGGCTCGGCCACGGCATCGGACTCGCTTGCGGGCGCAGGCTGCGGGGCCTTGGGTGCAGGGCCGTCCTCGGGGGATGGCCCCGCCTCGGGCGCCGGCGTAGACGCGGGCGCAACCTCGGATGCCGGGGCTATGGGAAACGCCGGCGCGGCGGGTTCGGGTGCCGCAAACACCGCAGCGCTCTCGTTGATTGCCGCGGCGACGGGCTCTGCAAAGTGAGCCGGCGCCGGGGTTGCTTCGGGCGCTGTGGGCTGTTCCGCAGCATGTGCGCCGATGGGCGCCGCTACGGCATCCTCTTCGCCCTCGTTATCGGCGAGATCCGAAATATCATGCGTTACATGCGAAAGAGGCAGGGAGAACACGGTGTCCTCGGGCTCCACGGGTGTGGAGTCCGCCGGAGCGGCGTGGGCCGGTGCAGCTACGGCGGCAGCCGGTGCCTCGGTCATGGTTGCGGACTTGTTCTCCTCGTCGATCATCGACGGTTCACCTTCATGACCACGTCGCCAATCTGGACTTCGTCGCCCTCGCGCAGCGTTGCGGGCTCCACAAGCTGGCGGCCGTTGACGAGCGTGCCGTTAAGCGAGTTGAGGTCCTCGATGATGAGCGCCGGGCCCTGCAGCGAAAAGCGCGCATGCGAGGCCGAGACGAACGGTTCGTTGATGCAGATGTCCGAAGATGGCGAGCGACCGACGATGACGGGGCCGAGCATGTCTACGTGGATGCCGCGGATACCGCGCGGACCCTTGTCCACATCGATCGTCCAGATAGCCGAGTCGCGACGCTGCCCGCGCACAAGTCCCACGCCGGTCTTCATGACGGCGAACAGGAAGATATAGAGCAGGGCGACCAGGACGATGCGGCCTGCAAAAAGGACGATATCGATGTTCATAAGAGACTATCCCCTAAATTCAAAGGTGCTCAGGCCAAACGTCAGCAGATCGCCGTTGCGCAGCGGGCAGCGCGTAATGCGGCGGTTGTTGACGAGCGTGCCGTTGGTGGAATTGAGGTCCTCGATCGACCAATCCGAGCCCGTAAAGGTGAGCTGGGCGTGGCGGCGCGACACGTTGGGGTCGCGCAGGGCAATATCGGAAACTGAGCGCTCGCGACCGATAGTCACCTGTGCGGAGGTGATGCTATGGCTCTCGCCGCTCACGACGTCGACGAGCTGGGCGAGCGGGCGCTGTGGGGCGCGAGTGCTCGCCATGTTGGAGGCGATGCCGGCTGCGGCGCCTAGGCCCACGGCGGCACCGGTCGCGGCGGCTCCGCCCATGCCGGCAAGC
>CAJLPI010000024.1:0-26789 GCA_905208535.1 uncultured Collinsella sp.
TCTGCCGCTCGCAGTCTCATCCCGACGTCGTACAAAGCGTTTCCAGCCATAAAAAAGCCTCCCATTTCTTGTGTCCAAGAAATGGGAGGCAGTTCAGATTCATGAGACAAGGGGCGCTTATTTTGTCCGTAAAAAATGGGAAAGCTAGCAACGGTCCAAAATTGAGGTCAATAAATGAAATGGCCCCGGTTGCATATCCTGCAACCGGGGCCATTCGATGTTTCACATGAAACGTTTTGGAGTGCGACTCCCCTATGCGTTCTTCTGAACTTTGAAGCGCTGTTTCAGCTGTCCGCAAGCGGCGTCAATATCGTTACCACGGGAGTTACGAATCGTGGTCTCGATGCCACGGGACTCAAGACGACGCTGAAGATCCTCAACCTTATGAATCGGCGACGGCTTGAGCGGGCTGCCCTCGATGTCGTTAAGTTGAATCAGGTTAACGTGGCACAGCGTTCCCTCGCAGAAGTCGCAGAGTGCCTGCATCTCGGGATTCGTATCGTTGACACCTTCGATCATGGCATACTCATAGGTCGGGCGGCGGCCAGTCTTCTCGGTGTAGAGCTGAAGCGCTTCGTGAAGGCGAAGCAGCGTGTACTTCTTGACACCGGGCATGAGCTTATTGCGCGTCGACTGGATGGCGGAATGCAGGGAAACGGCAAGCGTGAACTGCTCGGGGATATCGGCAAATTTGCGAATACCGGGAATAACGCCGCTGGTAGAGACGGTGAGGTGACGAGCGCCGATGCCGATGCCATCGGGGTCGTTGAGGATACGCAGTGCCTTGAGAACCTCGTCGTAGTTGGCAAACGGCTCGCCCTGGCCCATGAAGACAGCGCTTGTGGCACGCTCGCCAAAGTCGTTGGATACATGAAGCACCTGGTCGACGATCTCTTGAGCGGTCAGAGAGCGCTTGAGGCCGTTGAGACCGGTAGCGCAAAAGGCGCAGCCCATGCCGCAGCCTGCCTGGGTGGAAACGCAGACGGAAAGCTTGTTACGACGGGGCATGCCGACAGTCTCGACGGAAATGCCATCGTGGTACTCGAGCAGATACTTGCGCGAGCCATCTTTGGAAACCTGCTTGGTGAGTTCAGTCGGCGTATTAAAGGCAAAAGCCTCTTTAAGCTGCTCACGGAAAGCCTTGGGAAGATTGGTCATATCGTCAAACGAACAAACGTTCTTCTCAAAGACCCATTCGATGAGCTGCTTCGCGCGGAAGGCGGGCTGGCCAAGTTCGGCCACGAGCTCGCGAATATCGTTTTGGCTCAAGTCGCGAATGTCCTGAGATTTAGTCCTGGGATTCATGGAAGCCTTTCGATTTTGGGGAAACGTAGAGGGTATCGCTACAATATGGTATCAGCTGCAGAAATTATAGAGGAGGAGTCTGCCCATGCCGGGTAAAAGCCTAGAGAACATGCACGTAGCGGTCTTGGCGGGCGGTCATTCCGCTGAGCGCGAGATCTCGCTCGATTCGGGAAAGAACGTTGTGGTGGCACTGAAGGAAGCCGGCTACACCTCGGTGGAGCTGCTTGACACGGCCGCTGATGACTTTATGGTAACCATGGCGACCGGCGGATTCGATGTGGCATTTATCGCCATGCACGGCGCCGGCGGTGAGGATGGCGCCATGCAGGGTGCCATGGAGACCCTGGGTATCCCCTACACGGCCTCGGGCGTACTTGCCAGTGCCTGCGGTGCCGACAAGGAGGTCTCTAAGCTCCTATACGCCAAGGCGGGCATTCCCATTGCCCCCGGCCTTGCGCTCGAGGTGGGCGATGAAGTCGATATCGATCATATCGTCGAGGTTTGTGGCGAGCGCTGCTTTGTGAAGCCGGCCGTCAACGGTTCCAGCTATGGCATTTCCCTGGTCCATGAGCCCTCCGAGCTGCCCGCGGCAATCGCCAAGGCGTTTGAGTACGGCGACAAAGTGCTGGTCGAGAAGTGCATCGAGGGTACCGAGATCACCGTCGGCGTATACGGCGAAGATGACGTGCGCGCCCTGCCGATTGTCGAGATTCGTAAGCCCGAGGACTGCGAGTTCTACGATCTGGACGTGAAGTATGTCGACCCTACGGATATCCATCGCATTCCGGCGCAGATTTCACCCGAGAATTACGCTCGCGCTCAGGAACTTGCCTGTGCCGCTCACAAGGCCCTCGGTTGCCTGGGTATCTCGCGCAGCGACTTTATTGTGAGCGAGGACGGCCCCGTTATCCTCGAGACCAATACCATTCCCGGCATGACCGATACGTCGCTGTATCCGGATGAGATCCGCCACACCGACGACATGACGTTCCCGCAGGTCTGTGACAGCCTGATCCGTATGGGCCTTCGTCGAGCGGGCATTGCATGCTAATCGAGGACGCGGTTTCGTCAGGAACGCCGCAGTTTGTCATCGACTCCTATGCCACGCTTGCCGACCGCGCCAAAACGCAGTCCTTCGGTCTTATCGAGGAAGATGTGATTGTCCTCGATACCGAGACCACGGGTCTTTCGGTGCAGGACAATGAGCTGATCGAGATCTCGGCGGCCCGTCTTTCGGGCCGCGAGATCGTCGACCGCTTCGATACCTTCGTGCATCCCAAGCAGCTGATTCCCGCCGAGATTACCGAGCTCACGAGCATTACAAATGCCGATGTGGCAGATGCCCCGTCGGCCGTTGAGGCCGTCGCCGCTCTCGCCGATTTTGTCGGTGGTTGCCCGGTGATCGCACATAACGCCACGTTCGACCGCTCGTTTATCGAGTCTGTCAAAGGCGGCGTCAACGTGAGCGATATTTGGATCGATTCGTTGGCGCTGTCGCGCATCGCGCTTCCGCGCCTGGCCTCGCACAAGCTGTCTTTTATGGCCGATCTGTTTGGCTGCGACTCGGTATCACACCGTGCCAATGCCGACGTCGACGCCCTGTGTGGCGTATGGCGCGTGTTGCTCGTGGCGCTCACCGACTTGCCCCAGGGCCTCATGGCGCGCCTAGCCGACATGCATCCGGACGTGCCTTGGTCCTATCGTCCTATCTTCTCATTCTTGGCAGGGCAGAACCCTGGTTCTATCTTCTCTCTCAGCGCCGCTCGTGCTGACGTTCTCAAGGCCGATCGCGCCGACGATCGGGTGGACGCCGATGAACTGCCGGTTCTCAAGATGCCGAGTCGTGAGGAGATTGAGGCAGACTATGCGCCAGGTGGCCTAGTCAATCGCATGTATCCCACCTACGAGTCGCGTGATGAGCAGATCGCGATGGCGCTCGAGGTCCGCGATGCGCTGGTCACGGGCACTCATCGAGTAATTGAGGCAGGCACAGGCGTCGGCAAATCGATGGCCTATCTGGTGCCTTTTGCCGAGGCAGCACGCCGTAACAACATCACGGTTGGTATTGCGACCAAATCGAACAATCTTGCCGACCAGCTCATGTACCATGAGCTGCCAAAACTTGCCGAGCAACTGGACGGTGGTCTGTCATTTTGCGCTCTCAAGGGGTATGACCACTATCCGTGCCTGCGCAAGCTCGAGCGCATGAGCCGCGGCCAGGTCGAGATTACCACCAAGCGCGATCCGGCGGACACGCTCACGGCGGTCGCGGTCATTATGGCGTACGTCTGCCAATCAGCCGATGGCGACCTCGACTCGCTCGGCATTCGGTGGCGCAGCGTCAACCGTCCCGACTTTACGACGGCCTCGCGCGAGTGTGCTCGTCGCCTCTGCCCGTTTTTCCCTGATAAATGTTTGGTCCACGGCGCTCGCCGTCGTGCGGCGCATGCCGATGTGGTGGTCACCAACCATTCCCTGCTGTTCCGCAACGTCGCGGCCGAGGGCAGGATTTTGCCGCCGATTCGTCATTGGGTAATCGACGAGGCCCATTCCATCGAGCGCGAGGCGCGCCGTCAGTGGGCGCGTGTGGTGTCGGCGGACGAATCACGCGTTCTGTTTGAGCGTCTGGGTGGCTCGAGCACCGGCGCGCTAAGCCAGGTTTCCCGTGATTTGGCAACCTCCGAGGGCTCTACGCTCTATCTGGGCCTTACCGCCAAGGCGACGTCGACGGTTGCGCGCGCGAGCATGGCGATCGCCGGCGTGTTCGATGGCGTTCGCGAGCTCGGTCGCCGTGCCCGTGGGGGCTATGACAATGCCAATCTATGGATTGGCCCCGAGCTGCGCGAATCTGACGACTGGCATGATTTCTTACAGTCGGCCTACACTGGCATCGACGCATTGGAACAAGCTGACAAGAGCGTCGACGCGCTGGTGCAAGCCGTCGCCGCCGACAAGCCAGAGGTTGTTGTCGACCTGGGTGATATCTCGCGCCGCCTGCACGAGCTGGCCGAGAACCTAAAACTTATCATTGATGGTACCGATGAACACTACGTGTATTCGCTGCAGGTCAATCGCAGGCTGCGTGCCGGCGGAGAGTCAATGACCGCAGAGCGCATCGACATTGGCGAGGCCTTGGCAACCGAGTGGCTGCCCGAGGTTCACACGGCTATCTTTGCCTCGGCGACCATGACGGTGTCCAAAAGCTTTGAGCACTTTAACCATGCGGTCGGCCTTGATCGCATCGGTGCTTCAACGTCGTCATCGCTGCACTTGGATTCGAGCTACGACTTCGATTCGAACATGGCTGTAGTCGTTGCGGGCGATATCCCCGATCCGCGCGATCGTGAGAGCTATCTTACGGCGCTCGAGCGCGTACTGGTCGACGCCCATCTTGCCATGGGCGGATCGGTGCTCACGTTGTTCACCAATCGGCGCGACATGGAGGACCTATACGCCCGCGTTGAGCCCAAGATGGCCCGTGCGGGTCTGGAGCTCAACTGCCAGCAGCGCAACTCATCTCCTCGTCGCCTGCGCGACCGGTTTATCAACGAACCGACCTCGTCGCTTTTTGCGCTCAAGGCCTTCTGGGAGGGGTTTGATGCCAGCGGCGAGACGCTGCGCTGCGTCATCATTCCCAAGTTGCCGTTCTCGAGCCCCACGGACCCGCTCTCGTGCGAGCGCAACCTGCGCGAAGACCGCGCATGGGCGCGCTATTCGCTGCCCGAGGCGGTGCTCGAGGTTAAGCAGGCCGCGGGGCGTTTGATTCGCTCGTCGACCGATAGCGGTGTGCTGATCTTGGCGGATCCTCGCCTGGTGACGAAGGGCTATGGCAAGAAGTTCTTAACGTCGCTGCCCACGAGCTCCTACCAGCGCATCGAATCGGCGCAGATCGGGCACTATCTACAGCTGTGGCGTGCACGCCACGAGCGGCGGCGCTAAAGCGGACAGACGAGGGTTTTTGCCATATCGCACAGACGCTTTGACAGGGCGGGGTCATCCAAGATGCGGATGGCTCCGCCCGCTGCGATTATCTGGCTCAGCAGCCAACGCTCGGAGCCGTAATGTACGGTTACCGTTGCCATGTCTGTCCCGCTGCGTTCGATTAGGGTGATGCCGGCCCAGTCCAGATGCTCCGCCATATCGAATGGCATCAAGAGCTTTGCGCTACGCTGCGTCCGGGCAAGGGAATCGTGGAGGGATGCAACGTCCGGTGCGTGAGGCACGACGGAGTCTTCCGTCAAGGCGAGTCCCTCGATTTTATCCATGCGATAGGTGCGCTGCTCATCGACCGCGATGTCCCAGGCAATCAGATATGTTTGGTCGCCGTTTGCTGTAATGCGCAAGGGGTCGACCAGACGCTCGCGTGGCCGCGCATCGTCCATCGAGCGATACGAGATACGACAGCGAACGCCGTCCTGAATGGCGCAGCTCAGCTGCTGCCAGTGCGACCCGTGGTTGACGGTGTCAAAGACGCGCTGGTTATAGCCGAGCTCTTCGGGTAGAAGAGCATGTCGAATTCGAGCCGCCGCCTGGGGCTCGATCCCCAACGATTCAAGTTCGTGGTTGAGCACAGCGCCCTCGGCGGCACTCAGGCGCAGCGGTAGTACACGCCCGGCGTCACCGGTGAGGACCACGCGCTCGCCGTGGCATTCGCAGATGATACGCGCACCCGATTCTCGGTCCGCGAGCGTCGAGACGATCTCGAGAATCTCGTCGAGCGACGCCCCCGTGATGTCAAAGCGACTGCAAATCTCGGTTCGTGTCATGCCGCTCTCGCCGGCGGCGTAGAGGGCCTCCATGATGTCGATGGCGCGCGAGAGCCTCTGCTCGCTGGTGAGTTTACGCACGGGCATGCTCGTGCACCGTCCTTTCAATGAGGTGGTTCCACGCCTGCTTGAGCGATTTGGGGGCCATGGGCCTCATGCCGTCCATGGCGTGGGCCATGCAAAATGAGGCGGCGGCTTCAAGATCGCGCACGTCAACGGTCCAAGTCCATTCCGAATCGGTGTGTGCGAGCTCACCTCGCCCGCGCGTGAGGCCGTTGATCATATCGATCTGCGTCTGCGGGGCGAACGAGAACGTAGCCGCAACGGGCGGGCGGTCGGCAAAATCGAATTCAAAGAACAGGTAGTCGTTGAGATTGAAGTCTGCAGGGATGGCGTAGGCCTTCGAAGGACGCCAAGCGCGAACGATACGGTCGCAGCGGAATGTCCTGATGTCGTCGGTGGCATTGTCGAGGCCGCAGAAGTACGCAACGCCCTCGCGCTCGAACATGCCGTAGACGCAGACGGTACGCTCTTTCTGCTCACCGCGTCCGTTCTGATATAAAAATCGCAGCGCGCATCGCTCGGCAAAGGCGCTCCATACCGCATCGACGGTGGGAGAGCGGCGGATCGGTGCTTCGTCCGCCGTCGTCCTGCCGGTGAGGTAGGCAATCTTGGAACGAATATCGGCAAGCGGCGCGGCAAAAGTGGATGAGCCGGCCGCTATTGTCTGGTCGATAGCGTTGAGCAGGATATCGGCGTCGTCTGCGGTGATGAGGCCGCCTGCCGCAAACGTGTGCTCGCGGTCGATTGTCCATGAGCTTTCCTCGGTCTCCTGCGCGCCGGCGGGGCGAACCTCCTTGATTAAGATGCCGCGTTCGAGCAGTTTGTCACGATCGCGCCGAAACTTGCGCTTATCCGAGTCGATATTGCCCGAGCCATATCCCAGGTCAGAATCCAAGACGATCTGCTCGGTCGTCAGTGGTTCGGGGGAGCTGTTGAGCACAAAGAAAAGATTGAGGATGCGCTGAGCCGTTTTATCGAAACTGGGCTCCGAATTCCCCTTTTTAATTGTCGCGGTCGCGTCGCTTGCCGTCATAGAGTCCTCGCATGAGAAGGTGGTTTGCTGCCATGATTTTAGTCCGATATGGAGATTAGGCTATATCCTTGTCCGCTCGGGGCGTTAAGATGGCCCGAATTCGGTCGTTTGCGCTCGCTCGGGGTATACTTTCGACTATATACGGTTCTAATGTGCATGCATTGGGCCTATTTGTCGGATTATGGATGTGGAGCGCACATGGCGAACACCCAGAACTATATTAACCACCTGCTGCAGAACACCGGCATCACGCCGGCATGCAGCGAAGAAGAGCGCTTGGCTGCCGAGGATATCGCTCAGATCTTCCGCAACCACGGCTTTGATCCCGAGGTTCAGGAGTTCAATGCCCCGGCGCCCAGCAGGTTGGCATTTGCCGTTACCGGTATTCTTGCGTTTGCCGGCGCCCTGCTGATGGGCATCGGTGGCGGCATCGGCTTGGTCGGCACCTTGCTGGCCATTGTCGGCGCCGTTCTTTACGTGCTCGAGCGCACGGGCCACCCCGTGGTTTCGCGCCTGGGCAAGACGGGCGTGAGCCAAAATGTCATCGCCTACCACAAGGCCTCGGGCCCGCTCGCGTCTCCGCGCAACCGCCCGGTGGTCGTTGTCGCACACTACGACTCTCCCCGTGCTGAGCTGCTCGCCCGCGAGCCCTATGCTTCGTATCGTGCGCTCATCGCCAAGCTGTTGCCCGTTGCCACGGTTGCCCCTGCTGCCGTTGCCATCTTGCGTATCCTGCCGCTCTCCGGCGCGCTCAAGGTTCTGCTGTGGATTGTCGCGATCCTCGCTTCCCTCGTTGCGCTCGCCAACGCGGCAAACATCATTTCTAACCGTTTTGTGCTTCCCTATACGTCCGGCGCAGTGTGCAACAAGTCTTCTGTCGCCGCTATGCTCGGCGTTATGGACAACGTTGCTCCCTTCCAGGGCGAAAACGAGTTTCCCGACGATGTTCCGTTCGATACCTATTTTGGGGAGCAGAAGCGTCGTGCCGAGGAGATGGCGCGCGCAGCAGCGGAGTATGCCGCGGCCCAACAGCAAAACGACTACGGCAACACCATCGAGTATGAAGAGCCTACCTACGCCGAGGACGAGTTCGGTCAGCCGATTGCTCCCGACGCTCAGACCGAGCCCGAACAGGGCGAGGCTTTCGACGAGCAGATCGAGGGCTTTGAGGGTGCGTCTGCCGACGAGACGCTGATTGGCGCCATCGTGCCCGAGGATCAGAATCAGGCTGTCCAGGCCGAAGAGTTCAATGACGAGGTTCCCACTGCCGAGCCGGCGGAGGAGCCTGTCGCGGCCGAGCCCGAGCCCAGGCTCTATCGCAATGCCGCCGGCAACATCCGCTTTGGTTCGGATGCCATCCGTGCGCTCGGAATGCTTCCCGAGTCCTGCACGCTCGATTACGAGGAAGGCGAGGAGCCGACGTTTGAGCCCGAGCCTGCCCCCGTCGTGACTGCATCTGCGCCCGTTGTCGCCGTGGATGATGAGTCTGCCGCGGTTGCCGCTGCCGTTGCCGAGCCCGAGGCGGTGTCCGCGATCGATCCCGCGGCAGGACTGGACATTTTGGCTCCCGCCGCGCCGGCGCAAGACGTTAGGGACGAGCCTGACGACGATTACGCTGAACAGCCGAGGCGCGTGTCTTACGAGAGCGATACTGATTTCTCGGCCGAGATTCCCGCGGCAACGCCCCATGCCGATATTGCATCCGCGTTCTCTTCGATTGGCGCCAGCGCTTCCAACTTCTTTAAGGGTGCGCTTGCAAAGGGCAGGAAATTTGTCGACGATTTCGAGGGGAAGCGCGTTGCCGCACGCGAGGCTGCCGAGCAGGAGGCTATCGCTCAGCAGCAGGCAGCCGAGGCGGCACGTGAGCGCGCGGCGCAAGAGTTCGAGCAGAACGAAGCTATGCAGTCCGTGCCTGTCGACGCCGCCGAAGCTACAACGTCCTTTGAGGCTCAGCAGCACGTCGATAGCACCATGTCGTTTGATGCCGCGCAGTTCGATTCCACGATAACGTTTGAAAAGCAAGGCACCGCGATTGCCGAGCCCCTTCCTGTTTCCGATGAGCAGGGCGACGCGGCAGACGATGACGAGCCTATTGATGCTGCCGAAATCCAAGATGCCGCCGGGCACGAGCCCGTCGAGGTCAACTGTGACGAAGAGCAATACGCGGCAGCCGATCAAGGTGATTCGACCGAGGTCGAGCAGGAGGAAGTGCCTGCGGTTTCCGAGGCTCCCGAGACAGATGAGTCGAGGCCTTACTCCACGCAGATTTTCACCATGCCGATCCCGAGTGGTTCCGGCGCCACGGTTGCCGATGTTGCTCCCACCCAGGACGAAACGGTCGATTCCCTTATGGCCCAGATTTCCTCCCAGGCATCACCGCGTCCGCAGGTGAATGTTCCCGATCCGGCGTCGGCTCCGTCGCCTGCACCTTCCTCGTCTCCGCTGGCTTCGGTCCCCGATCCGTCGCTGCCGTCGATGAAGCAGGCAAACGTTGCGTCTCGCACGTCGCTGTTCGACCTTCCCGACCCCTCCGCACAGGTCAACGACCCCTTTGCTACCGCTCAGGGTCCCGAACCAACATCGGCACCCGTTGCGCCTCCTAGGCCCGTTGCGTCGGGCGCTCAGCCGATCGAGACCATTTCGGCTCCCGCCCCGGCGGCGCCCAAGTCTCGCAAGCGCGGCCTGGGCGGCCTGTTCGGTCGTAAAAAGAAAAACGAACAGGACAGCATGAGTGATTGGCTGGGCGTCGAAGACGATTACGATGCCAAGAAGTCCGGTCGCGGCATCGGTTCGTGGGATAATTTCGAGGACGATAACGATGGCTGGAAGGGCGGCGCTACGTCTTCCGACGGCGCTTCTTCCGAAGATATGCTCTCGGCTGTCGCCTCTATGGGCGACGATGAGCTGCTCGGTCACGATATCTGGTTTGTGGCAACGGGCGCCTCGGATTGTGATGGCGCCGGTATGAAGGCCTTCTTGGCTTCGCATCGCGATAAGCTCCGCGGCGTCTTCTTCATCAATCTTGAATCCGTCGGCGCCGGTAGGCTTTCGGTGGTGACGGTTGAGGGCGAACAGCAGCTGCTCAAGGGCGATCGCCGCATCATGAACCTGGTCAGCAAGGTGTGCAAGTCGTTCCATGTCGATTGTGGCGCGCTCGAGATGCCCTATGCCAAGACCGATGCCTACGCCGCCCTCGAGGCGAGCCGCCGAGCCCTCACCATCGCCGGCGTGGACGGCACGCGTCTGGCTTGCGCTCGTACCGAGGACGACCTGCCCCACAATGTCAACCCGACGAACATTGCCACGGTATCCGAGGTCGTGACCGAGGTTATCCGCCGTTCGTAGACGGAGCTCTAAGGAGTCAACGTGTTTTCGTATATTAAGCGCCATTGGCCTGTCTACGTGATTTTGACCTTGATTGCCATTGCGTTAGGGTTTGGAGCTGCCTACATCGTGGGCGCGAAGGGCTCGACCCCCGCCTCCGCAATCAGCGAAGAGGTGGAGCAAGAACAGAGCACGGGTGCCGATGGGATTCCTGAGTCCGAGCAAGCAATCGTTGATGGTGGATCTTCGTCTGCAGAGTAGATGCGGCGATTTAAATGATTGAAAGCGGGCGAGCCGGGGGACTGGCTCGCCCGCTTTTTCATCGCTCTAGCGCTTCTTTGGGATTGACCTAAGGCGAGCGAACCATAGGGCTGCGGCACCCGAGGTCAGGAGCGCGGTGATGCAAGCGGCGATGGGAGCTGATCCTGTTGCCGGTAGGTCCTGCGGTAGGGTACAGCGTTGAATGACACTGTCCTCGTCATGTGACTCAAGTTTATCGCCGCCGCCGTTGCGGCAAAGATCGACGCGTGCGCTGTTGGTGAGTGCAGTTTGGGGTGTGTAAGCCGACGTTGCCTGCATGTGCACGACTGCGCCCCGAGCATCTGTGCCAAGGATTGCTTTGGCATCGTCAAGGTCGTCGTGCTCATCTTTGAGATCATCACGGGTCCAAGAATCCGTATCGCTTCGAGTCGTAAAGTCGGCGGCTACCGCACCGTATTCAATGCGAATGCCCGTCACGACGGTATTGGATGCAAGGTCGAGTTCTTTCGCCTCGAGTGTGGCGGATTCCGTGGTCGAGACATCCGCCTTCCAGAGGTGCCAGCCGTCGTAATCGACGAGGCGGCAATCTTCACCCAGACTCTCTTTTACTTCGTCGGACTCAAGCCAAGGATTTTCGTGCCCATCGCCAAGAGTCGCGTTTGCCGGCTCATCGACGTCTGTCGAGTCCAACGGCGTCGTGCGATACCACACGTTGCACAGACCGTTGAGGTCGCCGATGGCGACGGGGGTTTCGATTGAGACGAATCTCGCCGTGCCGTCTTTGGCGCACTCAAGATCATCGGTAATCGTAAACTCATCAACCCAAGTAGCGGAATCGTTTCGAGCATCGATGGTATAGGAGAAAAGCCCATCCGTATTGGTTTGCATCGCGGCGCGGTTTTTTCCATCGCCGTTAGCCAACAGACCCTTCCCGATAGGTTGGACAAGTTCCTGACGCTTGTCGACCTGTCCTTTGATCTCGATGGGCGCATCCTTCATCGCGACGGATTGGACTTCTCCCGTATCCTTTATTTCAAACGTTATCTCCTCGGCAAGGTCATAGGTCCGCGGAGACATCGTTTCGCGCAACGAGTAGGTGCCGGGTGCAAGATGTTCGATGCGGTGCGGCTTGTCGGATGAGGTCCAGGAGTCTATTTCGGTTTTATCGGGACCATATAAGGTGAGCTGTGCGCCTTTCACTTCCTGCTCTCCGCTTGCATCGACCTTGGAGATATCAACCTTGGTGTAATCGTCGGATACGTTAAGCCGTGCTTCCACAACGGGTGTTTTCTGGTCGGCATAGGTAAGGTCGACGATATGGTGCGTCCGGTCGAGTAAGAAGCCGGTCGGCGCTTGAGTCTCGACAACCTCGTAGCGTGCGGTGCCAGATCCCAGCGGGAGGTCGTCCGCGCGTGCTTCTCCAGTTTCATCCGTCGTGACGGTAGCGACAGTCTCACCGTCGAGCGCGGCAATGCTACCGTCGGGGCGCACGATATCACCTGAGGCACGGATCTCAAAGGTGGCGCCCGCGAGGCTGCTGCCGTCTACGGCATCGGTTTTAACGATCCTGATGTTTCCGGTCGCGGCGTGGTTATAATACGAGACGATTGCAACGGGCGTTAGGTTTATATCGGCGGGTATGTTTACCTCGATCTCTCCGCCGACAAGATAGGGCTCTTTGGCCGAGGTTTCGCGTACATAATAGGTGCCCGGCACGAGCGATTCGGGCAGTGTGACGGTGCCGGTCGCGTCAGTCGTAAAGGTGTCCATTACGTTATATGCTGGATACCAGCATGTTTGTGAGACAGGTTTGTGATTGCTGTCGAGGAGTTGGAAGGTGAATCCGGCTAGGGGAACAGAGGCGCCTGTTTGGGCATCGCGTTTTACAATCTGGAGATGCGTCGACAGGGCGTGGTTGTCCACGTTATATTGAAGCTCGGCGCCGTCGGAAATCTGATTGGCCTCGACGGTCCATTCCCCCGCACGTTTAAAACCCTCGGGGACGGTTTCCGGAACCTCACGAACCGTGTAGCCGGCGCGGTCGTATGGGACGGCTCCGTGGACACCGGCTGGTCGCTTGCCTGTGCCGAACCATGCTTCGGGCTGGTCTTTGGTGGAGGCAAAGCCATAGATGTTTGTAGTCAGTGTGCCAACAACCTGCTGAGAGCTGTTACTGACAACCTCAAAGACAACATCTCCTGCCGGCTGCTCCAGGCCGGATTGATCGCTATTGCCGTAGTCCTTGAATTTGGAAATCTCAAGGTCAAACGCAATGGGGATATTGGAAACGCGAGATTCGATCTCGACCACGCCTGAATCGCCGAGTTGGTCGGCTCCAACGGTGTAAGACCAACTGTCACCGGAGGGCAAATAGCCCTCGGGCGCCTTCGATTCATAGATGGTAAAGGTTCCCAGGGGGACATCGGTGAGGGTAGCTCGACCGCTTTCATCGGTCCTGAGAGTTTGTGTCCATCCAGGGGTTGATTGCGATACGCACACGAATTCTGCTCCTGCGAGCGAAGCTCCAACTTGGGGGCCTGCATTCGTTGCGGCGTCGAGCTTTACAACGCGCAAGGTAATGGTGCCGGGTTGTTCATCAATGGTGACGTATCCGCCGTTATTCGTCGTGGTAAAGGCAATGCGATCGTGCAGGGAGATATAACCAGCTGGCGCTGTTGTCTCAACTAGGTAGTATGCCGTGTTGGGTAGGAGTGTTGCCTGCGCTCGACCGTTGCTGTCCATCTGGACGGTGCCGACACGCGCGCCGCTGGCGCTCTCAAAAACATCGAATGTTGCCCCGTCAAACTGATAAGTATTGTTTCCGCTGGTAATGGCAGCGTTTGCAGACTGCTTTTGGAAGGAAACAGAGACCGCCGGCAGTACATAGAGCATGTCTTGACGTTTGCTGCCGCCCGATACGGTTCCTATATAGCGCCGCGCGCGGTGCGGAGCGGCTTTGATGCTTCCTGATTTTGCGCTGTCGTGGAGCCACCGCGCAGCCGCCACGACTTCATTGTCGGCGGTAAAGTGCCCGCTCTTGGTTTTGCCCTGAGCGGTCGTGTAGGAGTAGGTGCCGTCGACATGGGTAGTGCCGTTGAGCATCCATACGGCAAGCTGGGTGGCAGCGCGGGCGCGATCGGGTGAAAGATGGTAACCGCCAAACGACGTGGCGGTAGGATATCCGTGACAAACGATTGCCGCGAACTCGTCGTCGAGCCACACCCAGCCTTGATCAAAGTTGAGCCATGGGCCGCCCGGCTTGGTGGGGCCGGGGCGCTCCTGGTTCATGCAGTAGGCAATCGAGGCGTCTTGAGCTTCATACTTGCCGATGAAGAAGGGCCCACAATCATCGCTAATAGTGCGGAAGCCGAGCTGGTCGTAGCCATCGACGGCAAATGCGGCTCCCGGTGCCAGACAGCCGAAAAGCAGGAAGAGGAGCAGGAGCAGCGGACCTGTTGCGATTGCGCTGTGGACAGAGTGCGTGGGTGCGTTGGACATGGCTGCTCCTTATCCCTCGTGCGCCGCATGGGGAGGTTGCGACGCGTAGGATGAGGCTACCCCCGAGGTTCATGCGGGTAAGTACCGGAGCCTGACCAAAAGCTTGCCCAATTCCTGACAAATTGAGCTCAAATACAACAATCAGGCAAAAGCGCAGGTAGAAGATAAGGAGAACAGGAGGCCAAAGGTCCTCGTCTCCACAATTGATGCGATTTTCAAACGAATCTCCACAGCTAAAACAAGCATCGCCACCCTTGTATCGAACAAGACAACCGCGTTATACTAGCCAACACACAAGCGGGCATCGCCAAGTGGTAAGGCATCAGCTTCCCAAGCTGACACTCGCGGGTTCGAGTCCCGTTGCCCGCTCCATTCGAATTTCAGGCACGGTAACGTTTCGTTACTGTGCCTTTTTCAATAAAGTGCCGGGACTCGAACCCGACAGGGTGCGAGCGTTAAATAAACGCGAAGCGTTTATAGCGAGCAGGCAAGGTCGCCGATAGGCGACCGCAGCCGGTGCGGATTTGCGAAGCAAATACGCGGACGTCCCGTTGCCCGCTCCATCGAGCGCGGGAGACCTTGGGACGGCCAATTCAACAAAGTCTTCCCCATCGTCTCCGTGAATCCGAGGAGATCGACCGCAGCCGGTACGGATTTGCGAAGCAAATACGCGGACGTCCCGTTGCCCGCTCCAATTCCAAAATGTTAGGTTAATGCCTGCTGCCCATACTTGCACCTGCGCACGGTACAATGGTTGGGTTACGACCAACGTGCCAATAACCAAAAAGGAGCCGCTATGATCGATCGCTATACCCGCCCGGAGATGGGACACATCTTCTCCCTCGAGAACAAGTACGCCATTTGGCAGGAGATCGAGGTCCTGGCCTGTGAGGCCCAGGCGGAGCTCGGCAAGATCGGCATTTCTAAAGACGAAGCCCAGTGGATTCGCGACCATGCCAACTTTGAGAAGGCAAAGGTCGACGAGATCGAGGAGGTCACGCGCCACGACGTCATCGCCTTCCTGACCAACATGAAGGAGTACATCGACGCCGATGTTCCCGAGGGCGACCCCAAGCCCAGCCGCTGGGTTCACTATGGCATGACCAGCTCCGATCTGGGCGACACGGCTCTGTGCTACCAGCTCACCCAGGCCTGCGACCTGATCATCGAGGACGTCAAGAAGCTCGGCGAGATTTGCAAGCGTCGCGCCTTTGAGGAGCGCAACACGCTCTGTGCCGGCCGCACTCATGGCATCCACGCCGAGCCGATGACCTTCGGCATGAAGTTCGGCTCTTGGGCCTGGGAACTCAAGCGCGATCTGGATCGTCTTGAGGACGCCCGCAAGAATGTTGCCTTCGGTGCCATCTCGGGCGCTGTTGGCACGTACAGCTCCATCGAACCGTTTGTCGAGGAGTATGTCTGCGAGCACCTGGGTCTGGTTCACGACCCGCTGTCCACGCAGGTTATCAGCCGCGACCATCACGCCTATCTCGCCGGCGTTCTCGCCACCACCGCGGCCACCTGCGAGCGCATCGCTACCGAGGTTCGCAATCTGCAGAAGACCGATACGCTCGAGGCCGAGGAGCCGTTCCGCAAGGGTCAAAAGGGCAGCTCCGCCATGCCGCACAAGCGCAACCCGATCACCATGGAGAAGGTCTGCGGTCTGTCGCGCGTCGTGAAGTCCAACGCCCAGGTTGCCTTCGATAACGTCGCCCTGTGGCACGAGCGTGACATTTCGCACTCCTCTGCCGAGCGTGTCGCCCAGGCCGACAGCTTCATCGCCCTCGACCACATGTTCCAGTGCCTCATCCGCGTTATCGACGGCCTGCAGCTGTACCCTGCCCGCATGATGGCCAACCTCAATAAGACCCGCGGCCTCATCTTCTCCTCCAAGGTGCTGCTGGCCCTCGTCGACACGGGCATCACCCGCGAGGACGCGTACGCCATTGTGCAGGAGAACGCCATGGCAACCTGGCACGAGGTGCAGGATTGTGTCTCCGGCCCCACCTTTAAGGAGCGTCTCGAGGCCGACCCGCGCTGCACCGTCAGCCAGGAGAAGCTCGACGAGATCTTTGATCCGTGGGACTTCCTCACCCGCATCGATACGGTCTTCGATCGCCTGGAGCAGCTGAGCTTCGAGTAGGGTTAACCTAATTCGACCGCTTGCGGATGCATTTCAACCTTTGGCGCCTTGCCCGTCTTGGGCGAGGCGCTTTTTTTACTGTCGCATATGCGCCCGGGTAATAAAATGAACTCCGACTGCTGTTTCGATGAAAGGGGGCACGTGCCCAGACGCATCAAGCGGGCCACCATCGTCTCGTTTACGCTCATACTCCTTGTTGCCGTTTGTGCGGTCGCCCTGACGTATACCGTTCGAAGCAGCTTTACCTCATCGAGCGAAGCCGATAAAGATCTCCCTGTGCTCAAAATCGGCGTTACGGATAACGATCCCTATGTGTATACCGATATCGCGGGCGATTACGCCGGTATCGATATCGATATCGCCCGCGAGGCCTGCAAGCGTGCGGGAATCAGGCCGCAATTCATTGACATATCTTGGAATGATCGTGATCGCCTGCTCAAAAACGGCGATATCGATTGTCTGTGGTGCGACTATTCGCCCAATTATCGCGAAGACGATTATTGCTGGACTGAGCCGTATCTGACCGTGACAGTCTCGGTTGCCGCCAAGAAAACGAGTGGTATCAAGGGTTTGGCGTCTCTCGATGGAAGCAAGACCGTTGCGGTGATTGCCGGTTCGGTGAGTGAACGCCGATTGCTTGCAGGCGATCTGGAAATCTCGTCGGACGTGCATATCAAATCATATGGCTCCTCCGAACTCTGCAAAGCCGCCCTCGTCAAGGGGTATGTTGACTGTTGGATGGCGGACGTCCAATCGCTCGACCGGCTCGTCGCGCAGTATCCCGGTGTTTATCGCGTGTTTGCCGACAACGTTATGACGGTTGACCTTGGCGTCGCGTTTAAGGACGGCTATGAGGGGGAGTACGTCAAAAACCTCAATACCGTGCTGTTCGAGATGGATCGAGATGGCACGATTGAGCGCATTGTGGGCAAGTACAAGGCAGGGGCGACGACGGACGGGCAAGGAGCGGAATCATGACAAATGATGAGCGCCGCTTGCGCCGAAAGGCATTAGTCACCGCGGCTATCTGCGTTGTGGCCAGCGTTGTCTTGTTGGGTCTGCTATACGTGGTCGGCACACACCGCTGCCTCGATAAAACGCTTGGATTTGGCCAGGAAACCATGGTGTTTTTAAAAAACGCCTGCGAAAAATATGACCGATATGAACAGGGAAGAAAAACCGAGGCGACGCACAATTTGGATGCCGCGCTCGAGTCGTTTTCGACGTTCTTGCCGCCTGATCGCGTTGAAGTCAACGATGATCGTGTCGAGGAGTACGTCCATTCCGAGCACCTTTCGGGAATGTTGGTCATGGACGCCGACGGCCATATGACCGCTCATTACGATATCGACGGTCGCGATCCGCTGATGCTGTGGCGAGAGGAGCTTGCCTGTTCGTCGGTCGCATCGATGTATCGAGGTTCCAAGGTGTCCTACTCGACGGTCGTTGAGCGTCGAGATGTCGACTTTGCCGTGAGTGTTGTTCCGTACGGTGATGGCGTAGCGCTGGGGTATCGATCGCTTGCGCCCGAGCCCGCCGATGATTATTCGTATACGATCGCCGACGTGCTCGTGAACAACACATTCCATCAGAGCCCAACGGTGTTCGTGATGCGCGATGCGCAAATCGTTTCTTCAAACGATTCGACCGTCGATATAGCTCTCGCCCGGCTTCTTGCCGATAGCGGAATTGATTGGAAAGACGAAGGTCTAACACGTGTCGAATATCGGGGAAGTACCTGGTATGCCGTGCGTGCGGCGTATAAGGACTATCGCCTGTTTGCGCTCTATCCCAAATCTGAGGTCATGTCGGGCAGGATTTCATTTATCGCTGTCGGCGTGCTGGCGTTCCTGGTGTTTTTGGTTGTAGTGCTGTTGGTGCGTATCGTCGCCGATCGTCGCAATTTGGCCGAAAAGGACAAGCAGCTCGGCATCATCAATGCCATCAGTTCCACGTATGAGTCGACCCTCCTGTTGCATCTCGACACGCTCGAGATCGAGGGGATTAACATGTCGCCATCGGTGGCGAAGATATTTGCCGAGCACGCCGAGGCATATGACTTTTTTGCAACGGTTTGCCGAGACATTGTGAGCCCCGAAAGTCGCGAGGCGGTCATGGAGCTCTTAGATATAAAGACGCTTCAGGATCGTATGGAGGGCATGCCGTACTTGGATGACGAGGTACGAGACTGCCGAGGTACGTGGTATTCGCTGCAGGTTGTTCCACAGCGCCGCGATGAGCAGGGTCGACTGGAGTCGGTCGTCGTGGCGACGCATAACATCTCGATGACAAAGCGCGCCGAGGAGCTTTCTTTCCAGGACAAGCTGACGGGACTTCGCAATAGAAATTACCTTGAGTCCCTTGGCGACGACCCGGTGAACGAGTCCCTGCCCGTGAGTGTGATCATGATGGACTGCAATTTCCTCAAGCGTACCAACGATCTCTACGGTCACGAAATGGGCGATGAGCTGCTACGGCGTACGGCGTCTGTATTGAGGCGAACGGCAGGCGAGAAGTTTGTGCCTATGCGCATTGGTGGCGACGAGTTCTTGCTGATTTGCCCTCACACCGATCGCGAATCCGCATGTGAAGTAGTGCAAAATCTTCGCCTCAGCCTTGCTGCTGCGAGCGATGAGGTGCTGACAGTCAGCGCGTCGTTTGGCGTCGCGACGGCAGAGGCACCCGGTTATACACTGACCGAGATTTACCACATCGCTGACCACAACATGTATCAAGAGAAACGAAAAGTCCACGCTCGGGAAGCAGATTGCTAGTATTGCTGCCGTCGGTTTGCGCATTGGGGAATGTTGAATCGGTGCCAGCGATACTTTATCGGTTCGGACGGGGATAATAGACGTCTGAAATTGCTTTACGAGAGGGGAACGCAATGATTAGTTTTGATTACAAGCCTCAGGGCGTATGCACTCGCAATATCCACCTTGACCTGTCCGATGACGGCAACAAGGTGGTGGGCGTCGAGTTTACCGGTGGCTGCAACGGCAATCTCAAGGCTATCTCTAAGCTGGTCGAGGGTGCTCCTGCCGATCGCGTCATCGAGGTTCTCGCTGGTAACACCTGCGGTATGAAGAATACTTCTTGCGCCGATCAGCTCACGCGCGCTATCGAGGCCGCTCGCGCCGAGATCGCCTAATGAGTATCGCCGACCAGATCAAGAACGGAATATCGCGCCGCGGCTTTGTGCTCGGAGGGGCTGCCGCGGGCGCTGCCACGGTGCTTGCCGGATGCTCAAAGAAAACGGGTACCAGCGACGACGCCGCTGGCGAGCCACAGGTTATCAAGGACGATTCGAAGATTGTCTCGATCACTGATGAGTACGAAGCTGTCGATATCGATCTTGAGCCCGCGGCCTCGTGGACGCTGCCGCTGGGCACGCTGCTGTACTACTGCGATGGCGACTATGCTGCCGCGATGATGGCGCCTGCTTCTGCCCTGCATGCCAATACGCTTGGTGTGCTCAACCTGGGCGATGGCTCGCTTACCACACTTATCGAGGATCCTATCGAGGGCACGGGATATGCTTTTTACGATGTCCGTGCCGGCGATGGCGTGTTTGCGTGGGTTGAGATGAACTTTGCCAATTCATCGTGGAAGCTCTACGCTCAAAATCTGTCGGGCGCTTCGCTCTCTGGCGACGTGGCTGAGCTCGATCGAGGTGGCAAGGACTATGATCCGCCCCTGTTTACGGCGTTCGGGTCATCGGTCATCTGGTATAAAATGCCTTCGGCAGGCGGCAATAAAACGAGTAGTGATTCGTTTTGCTATCGTCGCTCGCTTGATGAATCCAAGGCCGAGGTAATTTGGAAATCGATGGGCCGCTTTGCATCGGCCCCGCGCGCGAGCGACGGCATTTTGACCATCTCGCCGCGTGTCCGCAACGACGAAGGCGTCTACTATGGCATAACGGCAATCGATCTGACCGATGGCAACAACACCAAACGTGCCCAGCTAGTCCTTCCCTCGTCAGTCTCGCCTTTCGAGGCCGTATATATGGGCGATACCTTCGTGTTTTCTATCGAGGCGACCTATAGTGGCGTGGGCAGCCTGGGCAACATGGGCACGTATATCGGTAATGAGGGAGGGCCATACCTCTTTCTGTCCCGCGAGCCGCTCGCATGCGCTGCCGGCAAGAAGAATAAATATCTCGTTAAGGTACAGGCATCGCATTTTCTCATCGACACCTCTGCAAAGACCTATGGCTCGCTGTTGTCGCCCGACCGCGCTTTGGAATATGGCGATTATCCAGCTACGGCGGGAAAATCGGACTCATTCCTTACGTACGCCACGGTGCGCAACAGCCAGGGTATACCCGAGACGGTCACCGCACGCCTATTCTCTCTTTAAGCTTAGAGGGGTTAAAAAGGCGCCAACAGGGGAATAAACGCGTTGTAATTGTGAGTACCGCCCGCCGAGCTGCCGCGTCATAGTGGCATCCGGCGGGCTCAGGTGCGTTAAAATGGGCTTGTTCTTAGCTGATTGAGACAGGGGGGCCGTGTTATGGCTTCAGATGCAAAAAAGATTCTGCTGGTCGAGGATGAGAAGGCAATCCGTGACGCCGTCGCTGCCTATCTCGAGCGCGAAGGCTACTGGGTTGTGGGTGTCGGCGACGGCCAGTCCGCGATCGAGGAGTTCGAGAAGCATCAGTTTGACCTGGTCGTGCTCGACCTTATGCTCCCCAAGATCCCCGGCGAGCGCGTTTGCCGCACCATTCGCGATACCTCGGATGTCCCCATCATCATGCTGACTGCCAAGGGCGAGATCGAGGACCGTATTATCGGTCTTGAGCTCGGCGCCGACGACTATCTGATTAAGCCGTTCTCGCCGCGCGAGCTTGTCGCGCGCGTACGCGCCTTGTTCCGCCGTGCCCATCAGGCCGACGAGCCAGCCGTCGAGGTACTCGACTTCGGCGATCTGGTCATCGATATCTCGGGCCACAAGATTTTGGTCGAGGGCAAGGAAGTCGACCTGACGGCTTCCGAGTTTAAGCTGCTCACCACGCTTGCCCGTCACCCCGGTCGCGTCTACAACCGCATGGAGCTGGTCGAGAAGGTGCTCGGCTACGACTTTGAGGGCTATGAGCGCACCATCGATAGCCACGTGAAGAACCTTCGCGCCAAGCTGGGCGATGATCCCAAGAAGCCCAAGTGGCTCTACACCGTCCACGGTGTCGGCTATCGCTTCGAGGCTCCGGCCAAGACCGATAAGTCGGACGAGAAATAGGGAAATCACATATGACACCTGCGCGCTTTGAAATCGGACAAAAGCACAAGCAGGAGAGCGAGGCGGGTTCCAAGGCTAGTTGGAACACGCCTCGTTCCGATTCACGGCCAACGATGAGCTATCCCTCGCGCATGGCACTTGCTTTTGCTCTGACATCGCTCATGACGGTATTGGTGCTGGTGGGCGTGGTCTCTGTTGTGTGGGGCACGGTCTTTTCGGATTACACGCGCTCCAATATCGTCGAGATCGCCAATTCTGCTGCCGAAAAGCTTGCGACGTCGTATGAGGAAAACGGCAACTGGACTGCGGGCGAGCTGCGCACGGTCGCGACATCGAGTTTGGTATCCGACGACCTGAGTATGCAGGTCGTCAACAAGAAGGGCGTTGTCGTCTATGACGACTCATGGCCTTCGGCAAGCGCGACCGCCGATGTGCGCGAGAGCGAATCGGCGTCGAGCAGCTCGAGCGGTAAAAAAGCATCGCATAGCCCGGTCTCGTCTGCTCCAACCGACTCCGATAGCGTTGCCAACGTCGAAATCATAACGTCTTCGGGCGAGCATGTCGGACAGGTAAAGCTATGGGCCATCGGCTCCGATGCCTTGCTCACCAAGGCGGATTCTGCATTTAGGGAGAAGACCTTTAACGCCATGGCCCTCGCCGCGGTTGTTGCAATCTGCATTTCGGTCGTTATCGGATCGCTCGTGTCGCGCATGCTCACCAAGCCGATTCATCGTATTACGAGCACGGCCAAGCAAATTCGCGATGGCGATCTGTCCGCTCGTACTGGTTTGCGCGGTGATGACGAGATTGATCAGCTGGGTGAGACCTTCGATGAGATGGCCACTTCGCTCGAGAAGGATATGAAACACGAGAAGCGCCTGACCTCAGACGTGGCTCACGAACTTCGTACTCCGCTTATGGCCATGCTCGCGACAGTCGAAGCCATGCAGGATGGGGTGTATCCCACCGACGACGAGCATCTGGAAACCGTTGCATCCGAGACACGTCGCCTGGCCCGTCTGGTGCAGCAGATGCTCGATCTATCGCGCATGGAAAACAGCACAGCGCCGCTCAACCTTGAGCCGGTGGACATGGTTCCCTTCGTGCGTTCCATCGTCAACGCTCAGGAGCGCCTGTTTGTTGACCGCGATCTGCGCTTGCGCTTTGCAGATGAAACCCAGGGTCACGACGATGTCGTCGAGGCCGATCCCGACACGATCACGCAGTGCGTCATCAATCTCATGAGCAACGCCATGCGCTACACCCCCGAGGGCGGTTGGGTCGTGGTGTCGGTGCTCAGTGACCGCAAGCATGTCAGTATTGCCGTTTCGGATACCGGCATCGGTATTGCCAAGGACGATCTGTCGCGCATCTTTGGTCGTTTTTGGCGTGCCGACGCCAGTCGCGCCCGCGAGGCGGGTGGCCTGGGCGTGGGCCTCGCCGTGACCAAGCAGATTGTCGAGCGTCATCACGGCTACATATCCGTGGAGTCGGAGCTTGGAAAGGGTACGACTTTTACGATTCATCTGCCTCGCGAGCACACGGCGGACGCGGCATCTACTACAATGGAGCACTAGCTTTTCGCTATTCGGTGAAGGAGGGGTTTCGTCCCTGCCGCTCCGAGTTTGCGAAAACATGCGGGAAAGAACCCGCATTACTGTCGTATTTTGGTAAGGAGTGACTCACGTGACAACGATGGAGCGTCGTCCGGATTCCCGTGGCAAGGTTCGTGATATCTATGATGCCGGTGAAAACCTGCTGATGGTCGCCACCGACCGCATTTCTGCGTTCGACTTCATTCTTCCCGACGAGATTCCGTTTAAGGGAGAGGTGCTCAACCGCATCTCGGCATTCTGGTTCGATAAGTTTGCCGACATCGTTCCCAACCACCTCGTTTCCATCGACCCGGCGGATTTCCCCGAGGAGTTTGCTGAGTATCGTGACTACCTCGCTGGCCGCGCCATGCTGGTCAAGAAGGCCCAGACGATTCCTATCGAGTGCATCGTCCGCGGCTATCTGACCGGTTCGGGCAAGAAGACCTACGACGAGAACGGCACCGTCTGCGGCATCCAACTGCCTGAGGGCCTGACCGAGGCTTCCAAGCTTCCCGAGCCGCTGTTCACGCCGTCCACGAAGGCCGAGATCGGTGACCACGACGAGAACATCTCGTTCGAGCGTTGCTGCGAGATCGTGGGCGAGGACATTGCCACGCAGATTCGCGACCTTTCCCTCAAGATCTACAAGGCTGCTGCCGAGTATGCAGCGACCCGTGGCATCATCATTGCCGACACCAAGTTCGAGTTTGGTGTCATCGATGGCAAGGTCACGCTGATCGACGAGTGCCTCACGCCTGACTCCAGCCGTTTCTGGCCTGCCGCCAGCTACGAGGAGGGCAAGATTCAGCCCAGCTACGACAAGCAATTCGTCCGCAATTGGCTCAAAGCCAACTGGGATATGACGGGGGAGACCCCGCATCTGCCCGCCGAGGTCATCGATGGCACGTCCGAGCGCTATCGCGAGGCCTTCCAAATCATCACGGGCTCCCAGTTCACAAGCATGAAGGAGAACGCGTAAGTGAGTACCCGCAGCGCCACGAACAAGCGCACGCAATCCCGCGAGGTTACCGGGGTTGCGCGCAAGTCCGCCGCATCCGCTAAGCCCGCCCGTCAGGCAGCGAGCTCTGTTCACGTCGTGCCGGCATCATCCAAGGCACGACGCAAAGAGCTCGAGAAGGGCGAAAACCTGGAAGGCCTTTCCAAGGAGGAAAAACGCGCCCGCAAGGCCAAGCAGCGCGCCCGCGAGGATCGCATCTACACGGTGTCGAATATCCTTCTCAAGCAGGATGAGGACTACACCAAGCGCCGCCGTATTTGGTGGGCCGTGCTCGCTATCGGCATGGTGCTCGTCGTGGCAATTGGGGCTTCGCTCTACTTCGCTCCCGGCGGCACGGTGTCCAGCCCTGTTCAGATGGTCGGCATCGTTTTGTCCTATGTCATCATCCTGGGCGACTTTATCTATGACTTCGCTCGTATTCGTCCCTTGCGCAACATGTATCGCGCGCAGGCCGAGGGCATGTCCGAGAACAAGCTCAACGCTCTTATCGAGCGCGCAGCTGCCGAGGAGGACAAAAAGGACTCCAAGAAGAAGTAGCGTTTGCATGCATACTTATCGCTAAGATATAAGGCGCGTCGTTTTTGCGGCGCGCCTTTTTACTGTTCTATAGATAGATGGAGTGGCACATGATTCGAGCTGCCCTGACGGTCGAAGAGGCTCTGGAGGGCATGAAGGCCCTAGAGCCCAAGATTAAAAACTATGCACGCCTGGTTGTCCGCAAGGGCGTAAACGTCAAGCCCGGCCAGGAGGTTGTCGTTCAGTCTCCGGTCGAGTGCGCGCCGTTTGCGCGCGTGGTGGTTGCGGAGGCTTATGCCTCCGGTGCCGGTCACGTGACGGTTATTTGGGCCGATGACGCCGTGACGAGGCTCACGTACGAGCATGTCGAGAAAAGCTATTTTGAGCAGACGCCCGAGTGGAAGCGCCTGCAGCTTGATTCACTGGCCCAGGATGGTGCCTGCTTTATCTTTATCGAGGGTGCGGACCCTGCCGCTCTTAAGGGCATCGATCCCGCTAAGCCTGCTGCAGCTTCTAAGGCAAGGAACACGCAGTGCAAGGTCTTCCGCCGCGGACTGGACTACAACATCAACCCGTGGTGCATCGCCGGCGCGCCGGTCGTTGCCTGGGCGCGCGAGGTGTTCCCGGGAGACGCCGATGAGGTTGCAATCTATAAGCTGTGGAATGCGATTCTGCATACCGCTCGCGCCGATGGCCAGGACCCGGAGAGCGACTGGGAACTCCATGACGCCGCATTCGAAAAGAACCTGCGTTTCCTGAACGACAATCGTTTCGACTACCTGCATTACACCTCGGCAAATGGAACCGATCTGACGATTGGCATGACGAAAGGTCACGAGTGGGCCGGCGGCAAGGGCAAGACGCCCGATGGGCACCCCTTCTTCCCCAACATTCCCACCGAGGAAGTCTTCACCTCGCCTGATCGTATGCGTGCCGACGGTATCGTGTATTCGGCTATGCCGCTCATTCACCACGGTAACAAGGTTGACGATTTTTGGATTAAGTTCGAGGCGGGCCGCGTAGTGGACTACGATGCCCGCGTGGGTAAGGCGACGCTTGCGAGTATTATTGACACCGATGAAGGTGCCGCTCATCTGGGTGAGGTCGCGCTTATCTCCAAAAACACGCCGATCCGTGAAAGTGGCGTTCTATTCTATGACACGCTCTATGATGAGAACGCTAGCTGCCATCTCGCGCTGGGTGTCGGTTTCCCCGAATGCATCGAGGGTGGGTATGACATGTCCAAGGAGGAGCTCCTGGAGCATGGCGTTAACGTCTCGAGCACGCACGTCGATTTTATGATCGGCACGGACGACATCGATATTACGGGCATTACGCCTGATGGACGTGAAGTTGTGATTTTCCAGAACGGCCAATGGAGTTGGGAATAGTCCCAGACCGTGGTACAATGCCACCCGCGGGCCGTTAGCTCAGCTGGCAGAGCAGGGGACTTTTAATCCCAAGGTCCAGGGTTCGAACCCCTGACGGCCCACCATAGAATAGAAAAGCGACTGGCGGATGCCGGCCGCTTTTTTGTTGCCGCGACATGGGTTCGAACCCGAAAGGGCGCGGAGCTGAGTAAACGCGTGAGCGTTTGCCAGCGCAGCGCGCAAGGCGCGAAGCGCCGCAGCGGCCGTCTGCAGAGCAGGCCGAACCTCTGACGGCCCACCATAGAATAGAAAAGCGACTGGCGGATGCCGGCCGCTTTTTTGCCGGTGCACGGGTTCGACCCCGAACTTCTCTATATATAAGAACGCTTGGCGAACAAAACCTGCCTTTTACCGACGAGAAACAAATAGCTGATGCTTTTGGAGTAAAGTGGCGCTCCAGAGATGACCGATGCCTTAACACCTATAAACCAGCTGGTCATCGCCAATATCAGAAGCCAATGCTTCAGTTTTAACCTCAGTGATGCGACTGAGGGACCTATTCATTTGTGAACAAAATATGGAGTGCGCGATTCCCGCCCCCGGCGCCCCTCCGGTCTGGCAATATATCTCCTTGCCGCGCGGCCCGGTCGGACCGGATC
>CAJLPI010000025.1:0-21937 GCA_905208535.1 uncultured Collinsella sp.
AAGGGCGGAGGCGGGGCATGCCCCGCCTCTTACACCACATCTCTGCACGCTACCCGATGCCCAACGGATCCAATCCATTTGCCGGCTCATCGAAAATTAGTACGTCGGTGTCGCCCAATAAAGCCGTAGCTATATCCAGTCGCCGTTTCATTCCCAGAGAAAAACTGCTCACGCTCTTTTTCTCATCGACGTCCAGCCCGACTAGGCCCAAGACGCGAGGAACCTCACGTTTCTCATCGAGCCCCCATTCCGCACATCGGATCCGAAGATTCTCAGCCGCACTGAGGGATTGGTATGCTCCGCAGGAATCTGGCACATAGCCGACACGCGTCCGCATCAGGCTCAGCTCTTTTTTCGACTTGCCTCCAAAGAGCTCCACGCTCCCCGACGATGGCTCACAGAGGCCCAATACGATTTTAATAAGCGTGCTTTTGCCCGCCCCGTTTGCACCAACAAGGGCGCAAAGCTCAGACTGATGTACCTCGAAGGAAACGTCATGCAAAACGCGGCGCCTCCCATAGCGCTTTGACACCCTTGATAGCCTTATCGTTGATACGTTCATTGGCCTCCCGTTCCGCTTGATAGCAAAACCGCTCATATCGTTCCTTCTTTACTTTATCGTTTTCCATAGTTGTTATTGTTTTTCGATAACTCATATTTGTCAAGATAATCTAAAAGAAAGAACCCGTGTTAGACACGGGTCCCTTCACGCTGATATTTCGTTTTAGTTGTTCGCCTTAAGCTACTCGTCGCTCAAATCGACAGCAAAGACTGATGTCGGAAGCGACGCCTCATTGCCTCCGCCATCCCGCATCTGTCTCACGACATTTTTTGCGCGCTCGACAATAAGCTCCTCAAGCTCTTTCTCGCTCACGCGCCGAATAATATCTCCCGGTTGACAATCAAGCTCATCACAGATATCGAGAAGCGTCTTTAGGCGAATAGCTTTTATCTTTCCGTTTCTAAGCTTTGAAATATTAGCCGGAGTATGCCCCGTCGCCCGAATCAGATCAGCGCTGGTCTTTCCGGTCTTAAGCAGCTGCGTCTCAAGCTCGATGATGAGATAGCTCATGTTTCCTCCTACACAAGCTCGTCAGACTGCTCTTGGAGCAGCAAGGCATAACTCCAAATCGCCGAGATAAACAGACAGACAACTGCGCCGATAAACGACCCCGCATCAAAGGTAGCGCCTTGGCAAATCTCAATAACAAAGGAATGAGGCACGATGTAAAGCTCCAGTCCGCCAATGGTGAGATTGACCGATCCATAGGCACCAACAAGCGAAACCGCGGCGTTAACAGCAAAGGCAAGCGCGAGAACACGGATAAGCCGCACATGCGTCTTGGTAAAGGGCGAGACGCCCCGAGAGATGTTACGGCTGATCCCGCACAAAACGACAAGCGAAATACCCACGACGAGCGCCAGGCACAGTCCGCTTGGGATAACGATGCACCCGCCATCGAGAAGCGTCACGACACCGAAAGAATCGACAGAAGCAACGTTTGTAACCGCATACCAGATCACGTAAACAACCAACGCGGCAAAAGCGACGAGCATTCCCGCAAAAACGACCGCCATGCAAAAGCCAAGCTTCCTTACAGTCTCGCCCGCCTTGGCCATACGCTGAACGCTGTTGGACATACACTCACCCTCATCGAATCTATCGTTATTCGAACAGTTTATCGAACAACGATATGGATTGCATGCGGAAAGCCCCGCCAGTGCGCATAGGCCATTCACTAATCAGAAGGGGTGAGAGTGGATTTTTGGACACGTATCGAACGAGCGTGGATAATCTCCCACTTTGAGGCCGCCACCGGGCCTAAAACGGGAGATTATCCACGCTCATAGTCATCAAGGCTCACAGCCTCTTACTCGGCCGCCTCGCGCAGAGCCGACATCGTTGCCGCATATTGCTGCTGCAACGCATGCATCCCCTCGCGGGCGCCGTCAACGGCATCGGCGCCGCGCAGCGCTTCGGTCACCACGACCGCCGGCTCGTACAGATTATCGAATCCCAAGTTCTGGCTCACGCCCTTGAGCGTGTGCGCTGCCATAAACGCACTCTCGGCGTCTCCTGCCGCCATGGCAGCCTCCAGTTTGTCCATGTTCTCGTCATCCAAAAACTTGAGGGCAAAGCGGGCAAGCATTTCCTCACCCATCAGCCGAGCGCACGCGTCATCATAATTTGCGCCGATCTTCTCATACGCCTCACGCATGGAAATCATGAATCAAAAACTCCTTTGTTCAAACTAAATCGTGGGAAACGCAACGACGTCGGCGGGGCGTGCCAAGGTTTCGGCAATGCGGTCTTGCACCTCGAGCAGGCAGTCGAGCAGCAGCGGGTTAAAGGTGCCGCACTTACCGTCCAGGATCATCTTGATCGCTTCCTCGTGCGGGATGGCATCCTTGTACACGCGCACGCTCGTCAGCGCATCGTACACGTCGGCCACCGAAACCACCTGTGCGGCGATGGGGATATCGTCGCCCTTAAGACCGTCGGGATAACCCCTGCCGTCCCAGCGCTCGTGGTGCCAACGCGCAATCTGGTACGCATATTCCAAAAGCGCATTGCCGGCGTGATGGCTGCCCAGCTCGAGCAGCATGTTGGCGCCAATCGTGGTATGCGTCTTCATAATCTCGAATTCCTCGGGCGTGAGGCGCCCGGGCTTGTTGAGGATCGCATCGTCAATCGACATCTTGCCGATATCGTGCAGCGCCGAAGCCAGGGCGATCGTGGAGCGTTCCTCATTGTCGAGGGAGATCGTGCCGCTACGCTGGACCAGATAGCCAAGCAGCAGCTCGGTCAGCTTCTCGATGTTCGTAACGTGCCTACCGCTCTCGCCGTTGCGAAGCTCCATGACGCCGGCCATGATGTCGATGAGCATGCGACTGTTCTTGACGCGCTCGTTGTACTGTTGGGACAGCAGGTTCGTCAGGCGGCGCTGTTTGGCGTACAGGCGGATGGTGTTGCTTACGCGGCGGCGCACGACACGGGAGTCAAACGGGCGGTTGATATAGTCCGAGGCGCCCAGCTCGTACGCGCGCAGAACCGCATCATCGGAATCTTCGCTCGAAATCATGATGACAGGCAGATTATCGATACCCGATCGGCGCGACAGATCGGCCAGCACCTCAAAGCCGCTTATGCCCGGCATCACAATGTCCAGCAGCACGAGCGACAACTCATCGCCATAGCGGTCGACCATGTCGAGCGCCGCACGACCGTTATCGGCCTCGAGGATGCAATGCTCGTCCTTGAGCATCTCGCTGAGAATGGCTCGGTTCATCTCGGAGTCATCGGCGATAAGCACCAAAGGCTTTTCGCTTTGGAAGGCCTCGATGGAATCG
The DNA here is from genome assembly GCA_905208535.1 of uncultured Collinsella sp. GTDB lineage: Bacteria > Actinomycetota > Coriobacteriia > Coriobacteriales > Coriobacteriaceae > Collinsella. Next base: position 3,352 of record CAJLPI010000025.1, read on the forward strand.
GCATCGGTCACGACCGTACCGGCTTTTGCCTTAGCGCGGCTCAGTAACTGAGCAGCGCGGCCAACGCCCTCATCGACCGTCTCGCCATGAATGCGAACGCCACCAACACATGCCGTCAAGCTCACGTACTCATGGCCCGGAATAATCGTGGAATGAACGGCATCGGACACCTGATGCAGGCGACGGGTGAAGTCATCGGAGGGAATATTGGGCATGACAACCACAAACTTGTCGCAGCCATAGCGCACAAGCTCGTCAGTCGAACGAATTCCGCTGCGTATGGCTGTCGCCACAGCACCGAGCGCAAGGTCGCCGGCATGACGGCCACACGTATCGTTGAAGGCCCTAAAATCATCAACGTCGATCATCGCAACGCCGGCATTCATGCGGGCGCTGCGAAGCTTTTCCTCGTAATATCGGCGATTGCGCACGCTCGTCAGCACGTCGGTGTAGACAAGGTCCTCTTCCGCGGCCTCTTGCTCATCAATCGGACGCACCATCAGCAAGACGTGAGGCTCGCCCTCGACCTTCAGAGGGCGTAGACGGGCGCGGTACTCAGTGCCATCATTGAGCAGTTGCTCCGACACCTCATCGGAGTCTGCCAAAGCCTCAAGACTCGACTGACGCAGACAAGGGCAGCGATCGCCGGCGAGCAAGCAGTTAGGCTCGCTCTTAATCTGATCGGCCGACAGCAAACGCACCACGGGGTAGGTCTTCGCGACACGGGCGACCTCAGCGGCAGCCTCCTCGTCGGTTAGATTGACCTCGTGATTATTGAGCATATGGGGGCCTTTCGATAGTTTCGCATGGTAGCGGTGGGTTCCAAATGCTACAAGGGTAACACCTTGTCGATGCAGGTAAGTACGTGAATGCTGTTGCATTTTTATGAGTTGGCAGGCGGCGCGATTGAAGTCGCAGACGTGAGGTTTTGAGCACATTTGTTAACACGGCCGAAACGTTTGCGGGTGAAGCCTGCTTTGGCCATTGCGGGTGTTAGAGCCCCAGGATGCCACGGACAGCCCGGGCAGCCGCTGCCGGGCGATCGCGCAGACCGTTATGCGCGCCGGGAACCATTACGAGTGGACAGTCCAAAAGCTCAGCCGCCATCCTCGTGCCCGCCTCGCGGGGCGTGCCAATCGAGAGCTCGCCCAGGAGCACGGCGGCCACCGTTTTTGACGCGCGAACGCTATCCCAATCGGGAACGCAGGTCATAGTAATCCCGTATTCGTTTGCCATGAAACTGCGGCCGTTGCGCAGGGCATGCTTGGCTTCCGCTTCGGTCGTTCCAGGAGCCTCGGGGTCCAAGTCGCCGAGGGCTCCCAAGAAAAGCCGGAGCGCCCTTGAAACCTTTCCAGCCGCAATCATATCGAGCAAAACCGGAGCTGCGCCCATGCCGACGCCTTCGGCCGACACAGCCGGCTCATGCAGAATCGCACGGTCGACGAGATGGGGTTCGGTACGAAGAAGCTCCAGCGCCACCAACGTACCGGCGCTGTGCGCAAGCACATTTGTCGGAGCGCCAACGTGTTCGATCACGGCTTGCAGATCGGCGGCCTGAGCGGCAAGATCATAGCTGCCGTCTGCCGCATCGCTGCTGCCACCACAGCCGCGGCGGTCGTAGGCAATTACGCGGTAGTTGCGACTGAGCTCACAAGCGATGCCGTCGAAAAATGTGCCGTCGACACAAGCGCCGTGCACGCACACCAAGGCAGGAGCATCAGGCGACACATCCGGGTCGGCATATTCGCGACAGGCAATCGTGGTGCCCGCATTCTCGACCGTAAAATCCATGTTGTGCCCCCATCATCAATGCTCATCCAGTTGCACGTCAGCACGGTTGGATGGACCCGCATTGCTTTACGCCTTGTTAACAGATTAACTGTACCCGACCCGAGGCTTTTCATGGCACGGCATCATGAGCGACGTGAAAAAACGAAACTTGTAAAGCAAGAGCCCGCACCTCGCTTTGGAGCCGATGCTATGCTTAGGCGCAATAGTCTTGAGGAGCATATGCCTATGTCTACATTTTTGAATGCCAGCCCCATCTTTGGACCCGTTCGCAGCCGTCGCCTTGGTCTCTCGCTCGGCGTCAACATGATGCCGGCCAGCGGCAAAATCTGCACGTTCGACTGCATTTACTGCGAAAACGGCCTCAACGCCGAGCGCCCCTGCCACGAGCCGTATAACACGGCTGCCGTGGTGCTCGATGCACTCGAGGCAAAGCTGCGCGAGATGGCAGCCGAGGGCGAGCTCCCCGATGTGATCACCTTCGCAGGCAACGGCGAGCCCACCGCCGCACCGGAGTTTCCGCAGGCCATTGCCGGCGCCGTCGCGCTGCGCGACGAGCTTGCCCCAAACTCCAAGATCGCCGTGCTCTCCAACGGCACACGCGCCGACCGTCCCCAGGTACACGATGCGCTCATGATGGTCGACGACAACATTCTTAAGCTCGATACCGTCGACCCGGCGTTTATCCAGCTGCTCGACCAGCCTGTTGGCCCCTACGACGTCGAGCACCAGATTGAGACGTTCGAAAGCTTTGACGGTCACGTTATTATCCAGACGATCTTTTTGACCGGTGAGTATCAGGGCAAGCCCATCGACAACACCGGCGAGGAGTACGTTGCCCCCTGGCTCGTGGCGCTTGAGCGCATTCGCCCGCAAGAAGCGACCATCTACACGGTGGCGCGCGAGACACCGGTCGCCGGCCTTGCTAAAGCGGCGCCCGAGGTGCTCGACGCCATTGCCGCGCGCGTCCAAGCCCTCGGCATTCCCTGCCAGGTGAGCTACTAGCGCGCAGCTGCCCTGTGAGTGGGCTATACTAGCTGCGAATGAAAGGAAGTTAGCCATGTTTGACAATGGACCCGTGCCCGGCCGCAACGACGCTTGCTGGTGCGGCAGCGGCAAGAAATACAAGAAATGCCATAGCGCCTTTGATGAGCGCCTCGAGCGCTTGTGGGAAGAGGGCTGGGAGGTTCTGCCCCGCACGCTCTACAAGACACCCGCCGACATCGAGGGCATCAAGCGCTCGGCCGCCATCAACGTGGGCGTGCTCGACTACGTAGGCGAGCACATCGCCGCGGGCATGACCACCAACCAGATCGACCAGATGATCTACGACTACACCATCGAACACGGTGGCACGCCGGCTGACCTCAACTATGAGGGCTACCCCAAGAGCGTGTGCACCTCGATCAACGACGTGGTCTGTCACGGCATCCCCTGCGATACGGACGTGCTGCACGAGGGCGACATCATCAACGTCGATTGTTCCACGATCTTGGACGGCTACTTTAGCGATTCGAGCCGCATGTTCTGCATCGGCAAGGTCTCTGCCGAGCGCCAGCGTCTGGTCGACGTCACTCGCGCCAGCGTGGAAGCGGGTCTAGCCGCCGTCAAGCCATGGCTACCGCTGTCCATGATGGCCGAGGCCGTGCAAAAGACGGTCGAGGACGCCGGTTTTAGCGTGGTGCGCGAGTACGGCGGACACGGCATTGGCAAGGAGTTCCACGAGGACCCGTTTGTAGGCTTTACCACCGAGGCGCCCGATGTGGACACCATCATGGCTCCGGGCATGGTCTTTACCATCGAGCCCATGGTCAATGCCGGAGCGCCCGACATCAAGATTAGCAAGGGCGACGGCTGGTGTGTGCGCACCAAGGACGGCAGCGATTCGGCCCAGTGCGAGGTACAGCTCGTAGTGACCAAGGACGGCTACGAGCTGCTGAGCTGGTAGCCGTGGATGCGCCGGATGCTGACGGGCACGCTCGTCTAGCATCCGGCGTTTTTGTTTGAACGTTTTGCCTGATAAAACCCGCCAAAATAAACCTGTCCCTTTTTGGCGGGTCAAGCGGAAAGGACTACTTGTGAACATCTTGGTTTTGCTGCCCGTCAACGACCACCATCGCGCAATTCTTGAGTCGAGCGCTCCGGGCGAGGACTTTATCTACACGAGCGCCGACGCTATCACGCGCGAACAAGTCGCCAACGCCGACGTGATCTTGGGCAACATAGACCCTGCCCTACTTACCGCGTGCGAGCACCTCCAGCTGCTGCAACTACAGACCGCGGGCTATGACGATTACTTGGCCGCCGGCACCGTGCCAGCCGACGCCAAACTGTCTTGCTCGGTGGGCGCCTACGGCCAGGCCGTGAGCGAGCACATGTTTGCCATGGTCCTTTCCATGATGAAGCGCCTGCCCGGCTATCACGACTTGCAGCGCGAACATCGCTGGGAGGATTTGGGGCCAGTTACCTCGCTCAAAAACGCCAACGTGCTGGTGCTGGGCGCGGGCGATATCGGCGGTCACTTTGCCACGCTCTGCCGCGGCATGGGCGCGCACGTCCGCGGCATCAAGCGCCATCCACTCGTCTACCCCATTGTGTTTGAGGACATGGACGGCATGGACGCCCTACCTGAGCGCCTGGCAGAGGCCGACATCGTCGCATCCTTTATGCCGAGCACGCCCGAGACCCGCGGTCTGGCGAACGCCGAGTTCTTTGCCGCGATGAAACCAGGTGCCTTCTTTGCCAACGGCGGCCGCGGCGACCTTGTGGTCACCGATGACTTGGTTGCCGTTCTGGAGTCGGGACATCTCGCCGGCGCCGCGGTCGACGTCACCGACCCCGAACCGCTGCCCGCGACAAGCCCCCTGTGGGATGCGCCCAACATGCTCATCACGCCGCACGTCTCCGGCTGGTTCCACCTGGCAGCCACGCTCAACAACGTCGTCGACATCGCCGCGGAGAATCTGCGTCACCTGCAGGCCGGCGAGACCCTGCGCTGCTGGATCGAGCACTAATTGTTCCGGCGTTTTGCCAAACGCCGGAACCCCTCGACGCTGCGAGCCCGCCAGAGCGGCAATCTGACGTTCAATCGTCGGGCATGGCCAAAAGGCCTATGCCCTCCTCTTTCACGTCACCTTGCCCACTCTGGCGGGCTCTCGCTGACGTTTGCTCAACCTGCAGGGTCTTCAAATTGCTAGAGCGTTGCTAAGTAATTCTTTGCGTCTTCTACGCTCATTGCTGCAACGGGTGCGTGTGAACAGAGTTTGACATCGTTGGTGACCAGTAGATCTGCTTGAGCGCGTATCGCTGCCGCAATGATTAAATCGTCTTCGTAATCGCTATGGAGCTCACGCTGTCTGCTCGCCATCCAGATGTCGCTCAGGTCACAGGGCACTGGCGTGGCAAGCTGCGACAGCACGCTAAGACAATCCCATGCAAGCGAAGTCGCTACCGTAGCGGCATACTGGGAAAGCGAACCGTGCTCTCGCCGATACCATGCCTTATGTTCGCTTGAAATCAAATAAAACAGGTCTTTGGACGATGTCGCCGCATACAGCAAATCAACCTGCGCCGTGCATGCATCGCGTAAAAACTCAATCGCCACCGAACGACCACGTCGTGAGGGAATGAAGTAATCGAGCCACACGTTGGTGTCAACCAAGATGCGCTTTGGAGTCTCACTCATAGAGCCAGCTCATCTCCTCGCCATAGCGATCCGCATAGGCATTCCGTTTGAGCTCTTCGTCGTCCGATGGCTGAGCCTTGACCATATCGATTCCCGACTCACAGCAAGCGGCAGCGAACAGCTTCGACCCCTGATCCATAAGCTCGAGCTTACGTTTGGCGGCCTTTTCGCGCTCGCGCTGTTCCGCCCGGGCACGACTGGGCAGCAGGATATCCCCGAGCGCACCGGGGCGATCGGCCAGCGATGCTGCAAGCTGCCAGAGCGCTCGCACCGCTTGGCTCGGCGTCATACCGGCCTTGGAGAGAGCGGCGTCCCCACTCCTTTTAAGATCGGCATCGAGACGTACGTTGATCTGAGCGGCTGTTGTGGTCATGACCCCTCCTTAATACTTCAAAATATCATAAAGCTCTATGGTAGATACGTAAAGCATGTATAGCATTTATAAGCATTAGCCGTACTCTGTACACAAAAAGCCGCCGAGGCGCACTGCACCTCGGCGGCCACGTATCGCAGATCTAGTTCGGTTTCACCCTTTGCATTCGCCCAGATAAAACCTGCCAAAATAAACCTGTCCCTTTTTGGCAGGTTTTAGAGTTCCACGCTTTCGGCGCCGTTGATGGTCAGGTCACGCTCGTAGAAGGCGGTGAGGGCGCGGATGGCGTACATTACGTCGCGCACGCCGCCGGTCTCGTAGCTCGAGTGCATGGCAAGCTGCGGCAGGCCCACGTCCACGGCATGCATGCTCGCCTGCATATTGGACAGATTGCCCAGGGTAGAACCGCCGGCCATATCGCTCTTGTTGGCAAAGGCCTGCGTGGGCACGTCGGCGTCATCGCAAATGGCCTGGAACACCGCGCGGCTAAAGGCGTCGGTGCAGTAGTGCTGGCTGGCGGCCTCCTTGATGACGATGCCGCCGTTAAGCACCACCTGGTTGCGGGCGTCGCACTTCTCGGCGTGGTTGGGGTGCACGGCATGCGCGTTGTCGCAGCTCACGAGCATCGAAGCGGCAAGTGCGCGGTGGTACGACTCGTCATCGAAGCCCAGCGACCCGTTGATGCGGCGCAGCGCGTCGGCCAAGAACGTCGACATGGCGCCCTGCTTGGTCTCGGAGCCAACCTCCTCGTTATCAAAGCAGCAAAAGACCGAAACGTCGTGCGCATTCTCGGCACCCAAAAATGCCTGCAGCGAGGTGTAGGCGCAGGCCAGGTCGTCGAGCTTGGGCGTCGAGATAAACTCGTCGGCCCAGCCCCAAATGCGTGCATCCTGACGATTGACCAGGAACAGGTCGCGACCCAAAATTTGCTCGGGCTCAACGTCCAGTTCGTCGGCGATCAGGGCGTCAAAATCTCCCTGCTTAAGGTCGCCGGCGCTGATGAGCGGGCACAGGTCGACAGCTCGGTTGGGCGCAAAGCCCTCGTTAACGCCACGATTCATATGGATGGCAAGGCTCGGGATAATGGCAACTTCGCGCTCGGTAGCGAGCAAGCGGCTCTCGATACGGTCGCCCTCGCGCACCAGCACGCGGCCCGCAAGTGCCAGCGGGCGATCGAACCAGGTGTAGTCGATCATGCCGCCGTAGGCCTCGGTGTTCAGGCGCAGCGTCTCGCCCGCGCCGTCGAGCTCGGGCACGGCCTTAACCTTAAACGTCGGCGAATCGCTGTGTGACGCCGTGAGTTGAAAATGATAGTCGCCGGCAACGCCGTCCTCGCCCCACGTAGCGGCCAGGTCTTCGCCCACCTTAAAGGCAACGACGCTCGAGGTGTTGCGCTGCGTGTAATAACGCCCGCCCGGCTCGATGTCCCACGCTGCGTTCTCGGGCAGGTAGGTAAAGCCCGCCTCGTCGAGTTCGGCCATAATGGTCGCTGCCGTATGGAACATGCTGGGGCATGCCTCGATAAAGTCGATAAGGTCGTTGGAGGCCTCGATATCGTCGGCCGTCACGTGCACGCGCTCGATCGTTTCCTGATCCGTCATGCTCTCCCCTTTCGCTGGGTTGATGGTCCCCTCCAGCATACCCCGCCACGCCAGCGCCGCACTCTTCATTCCGTGCTTAATTCCGCGCCGCTCACCAAGTTGAGCCATCATGCCCGCGCTCCTTTTGCGACAATTGCGCTAACAGGACGAGAGGAGTCCTCATGAAGCCACGTATCATTGCCATCACCTGCGGTGTTGCAGGAACCGCCGTCGGCCTTGCCGCTGCCGCCGGCATCGTTTACCGCAAGCAAATCAAGTCCGCCGCGTCGCTCAAACGCTTGACCGGCTACGCGGATGGCTATGACCTGTACGCAATCGACATCGCCTACGACTACAATCTTGATCGCATCATCGCCGCTGGCGTGCGCGACGACCAGGCCTACACCGATGCCGTGGTGGCGCAGGTGCTGCCCGGTGTGCCGGCACATGTCCAGGTGCCCCAGTTTGCCTGCAGCGCTTTTGTCGCCGTAGATGCCGAAGGCCGCGTGCGCACCGGTCGCAATTACGACTTTAAGGACGACACCTCGGCGCTGCTGGTGCGCAATCACCCGCGCGACGGCTATGCCTCCATCGGGTTTGCCGCCCTCAATAACCTGGGCGATAACACTCCGCTTGACTCCGTCGCCGGACGCGCCGCCGCACTCATGGGCCCGTTTGCCCAGCTCGACGGCATCAACGAATGTGGTGTGTCCATTGCCGTGCTCACCCTGGATTCCAAACCCTGTGACCAGGACACGCAGCGCCCCGTCATCAACACTTCGCTCGCCATCCGCCTGGTGCTCGACCGCGCGGCTACCACGCAGGAGGCCGTCAACCTGCTTTCTGCCTACGACATGCACGCCATGGCAGGACGCGATTACCACTTCTTTATCAACGACGCCGCCGGTGACGCGCAGGTGGTGGAGTGGGATCCGCGCGACCCCGACCGCGCTTTCAAAGCGACTCCCGTACACCAGGTTACGAACTTCTACGCCTGCTATGGTAACGAGGTGCTTCCCAACCAAAAGAACGGTGAGCTGGGCCACGGCAAGGAGCGCGCCATCGCCATCGCCGATGTCCTCGACGCCCATACCGGCGCCCAAGACGAGGCAGTCGCTTGGAAGGCCCTACGCGCTGCGGCGCAAGAGCCCAATCCGGAAGACATCACCAGCAACACGCAGTGGTCGGTCGTCTTCGACAACACCGAGCCCGCTGCCGCCATCACGCTGCGCCGCCACTGGGGCGACGTCGACGCCTTCGCGCTGTAAGGAGCTGGCACCGTCGTCCTTACGCTCGCCTGACGTTGCTTACATTTCTATACGCTTGAGCTAACACGTTTTACCCCCGCATCAACAGTGTGCGGGGGTAAACTTATGCGCATGTTATAACTTGCCCGGAAGGATTCATCATGCTCAGGATCGGTCTTCTTACCAGTGGCGGCGACTGCCAGGCGCTCAACGCCACCATGCGCGGCATTGTCAAAACGCTTATGACCAATAGCAAAGAGCCTATCGAAATCTATGGTTTTGAGGATGGCTACCAGGGCCTTATCTACAGCAGGTTCCGCGTCATGACGCCCGCCGATTTTAGCGGCATCCTCACCCGCGGCGGCACCATCCTGGGCACGAGCCGCACGCCGTTCAAGCGCCTGGACATTCCCGAGGCCGACGGCGTCGAGAAGGTGCCCGCAATGGTCCACACCTATCATAAACTGCAGCTCGACTGCCTGTTTATGCTGGGCGGCAACGGATCCACCAAGACCGCCAACCGCCTGCGCGAAGAAGGCCTCAACGTTATCGCCCTGCCCAAGACCATCGATAACGACACCTGGGGCACCGAGTTGACGTTTGGCTTTACGAGCGCCATCGACGTCGCCACCAAGTGCATCGACGACATCCACACCACTGCCTCGAGTCACGGCCGCGTGTTTGTCATCGAGATCATGGGCCACAAGGTCGGTTGGATTCCGCTGTATGCCGGCGTCGCGGGCGGCGCGGACGTCATCTTGATTCCCGAGATCCCCTACGACATGGACAACGTCATCAAGACCATCGAGCATCGCATGGAGACCGGCAGCCGCTTTACCATCGTAGCCGTCGCCGAGGGCGCTATCTCCAAGGAGGACGCAGCGCTGCCCAAGAAGGAGTACAAGAAAAAGCTCGCCGAGCGCACGAGTCCGTCGATCGTCTACGACATCGCCAAGGAGATCGAGGCCAAGACTGGTCGCGAGACCCGCGTCGCCATCCCCGGCCACACGCAGCGCGGCGGCCAACCCGACGCCCAGGACCGCATCTTTGCGACCCAGTGCGGCGTCGAGGCGGCACTGGGGTGCCTACGCGGCGAGTTTGGCTACATGATTGCCCTGCGTGACGGCAAGATGTGCCACATGCCGCTCGAGGAGGTCGCCGGCAAGCTCAAGTTTGTCGACCCCCAGAGCGACCTGGTGCGCGAGGCCAAGGCGCTGGGCATCAGCTTCGGCGACGAATAGCCTCGGCCGAAACTGCTCTCATCGGAGACCCCAGGGCTTACATCCCAAATCGTCCTCGGACATGTCAGGACCCCGCCGTGCGCTTCGCGCGGCGGGGTCCTTCCGTCCTGCGGAAAGATTTGGGATGTAAGCCCTGAGGCCTCCTGCGGTAACTAGGGAGGCCGAGGCTATTCGTCTTCTTGCTGCGGGTGCGTGGGCTGAGATTTTGGGATGTTGCAGGCTCTTAGCTGAGAGTAGCACTGACATTTGTCCTGAAATGGCTGGTCGTTAGGGGTTGCTACCGGTAGTTGCGGTAGGGTTGGGGCAGATTCTAACTAGAAATGGTGGTCGCTACCGGTTGTTCTCGGCATACTCGGCTCATTCGATTACGGTCACCACATGAAAGGAACTGTCATGGATCTTGCGATGGCACAGCGGCTCGTCGATCGCCGCAAGGCTGCCGGGCTTTCTCAGGAGGCGCTTGCCGCCCAGCTGGGTGTGAGTCGTCAGGCTGTCAGTAAATGGGAGCGCAGCGAATCCTCTCCCGATACCGATAACCTTATTGCGCTCGCCGCGCTGTATGGCGTGTCGCTGGATGAGCTGCTGTATGGGGAGGCGGTGGATAGCACTGACGACTCGCAGGCTGATGATGAGGCGCAGAACAGCAACGCCGGCACCAAAGCTTCAGATAAGGCTGAGGAGGCTGAGGCTTCTACTGAACACGCTGATTGCAGCGATAAGCCACTTGTCGATATTTCCCTCGCGCGCGGCATCCACGTTATTGACCCCAACAAAGGCGAAGAGGTTCATGTTGGCTGGAATGGCATCCATGTGGCTAACGAGCGCAAGGGTGAAGAGGTCCATGTGGGGCCAGGCGGATTGCATATCGATACGCTTGAGGACGATGGACATAGTGTGCATACCAATGACGACGGCACCGTCACCATCGACGGCGAGACGTTTTCCAGCTGGAAGGAAGCACACGACAAGCTCGACCATCACGGCAAGCATTTCCACACCAAGGTCGGACGTGCATGGAACAAATTCCCCTTCCCTGCGCTTGTCGCCCTCGCCTATCTGGTGCTCGGCATTGTCTACGGCACATGGGCTACGGGACTCTTCCTCGTCTTTCTGATTCCCGTCTATTACGCGCTTGGCGACTTTATCGACCAACGCCACTTATCTAAGCTGATCGAGGTCATCTACCCGGCAGCCGCCATCGCTTGGTTCCTCTACATGTGGCTCTGTTTGGGACAGCCCCATCCTGCATGGATCATCCTCATCACGATTCCCGTCATCAAAGCGCTCATGCGCTGGTGCCGCAAACAATGGAAGCACCGCCAACAGGCCTAACACGCTCCGACCCACCAGCACCCAACCACCCCCGCCCTTCTCCTAAGTTGCGGTGAGATAGGGACTGTTTTGAAGCTCCAAAGCGCCAAACAGTCCGTATATCACCGCAACCTACAAACAACTGGGTCAGTTCCGGCACGGAGATTAGCATTGAGCTGACCACGCGCCAAGAAAAGGGCCTATTTACTACGTTTAACTCGAGAGGGCCGACCATACCCGCCTTTTCCGAATATTTGCAAGCCCTCTACCTGCGGTTTTAATTTCATAATCTTTGTCATGGTCGAGGGTGTGGTAGCAAACGTAGTAGATAGGCCCGTTTTGCGGCATACGACCCATTCAAGCCCAATCTCGAAGGCTGGAGAAAGCCCTTCATCCACGCCTGTGAGCGAAAACCAAATAGAATGAAAGGCAAATGGAAAAGCCCGTTTAACGAGCGGAGGACATATGCGCGACGTAGCCGAAAGCGACTGGAAGCTGTTTAAGAAAATGCTTCCTCAATGGCAAGAACGTTATATGGAAAAGCTCATCGGCCAGTATGTTGAGATACTGAACGGCGACAGTGAAGCGTCCAGTAGATTTTGGGCACTAGAAGAGCGCCTCAATAGAGACAAGCTGTCCTCAGGCGTAATTGCAAACGACATTCGCCGCAGCACAATGCACCGCGAGATAGCCAATTTGCTTATCGACAGCGTGATCACCCTTGACGACCTTGACGGTTTTACCGAGGACATTAAGAGCTATGCGCAACACTGGATTGGCCAGTAAGAGCACTGAACGACAGACATCCCCAGCAAAACGGGGCAAACGCCGGGCCACCTAATGGTTGTCCGGCGTTTGCGCAGATAAAACCTGCCAAAATAAACCTGTCCCTTTTTGGCAGGTCACTCGGCGCTCTTGAGGGCGCCGACCATGTCGATCTTGTTGAGGGTACGATTGGTGGCTAGGTTGACGATAAACGTAAAGCCAAAGGAAAGCACCACGGCGAGCACGTAGCTTAGCGGCTCGACTTCGACGTCAAAGTACAGCGACGGCATCTGCAAAATGTACGTAAAACTCTCGGCCAGCAAGCCGCCCAGTGGCACGCCCAGCGCGGCGCCAATTGCCGTGAGGATCAACGTCTCCTTGTTGACGTAATGGTGCACCTCGCCACGGCGGAAGCCCAGCACCTTGATGGTCGCCAGCTCGCGTTCGCGCTCGGAGATATTCGTGTTGGACAGCGTAAACACCACCACAAACGACAGGCATGCCGCCATAAAAGTCACGAGCACCACGACCGAATTGATGATCGCAAAGTTCGCCTCGTAGTTCTGCCAATGTTCGGCCGTGCTCGAGATGGTGAGCCAACCGTCGCTCTTAAGCTTCTTGCTAAACGCAATCTGGTCGGCCGACGAGCCCTTAAGCAGCACAAAGACGCCGTTGAGGCGTGCGCTTCGACCGAACGCGCGCTCATAGGTGCCCTGCGTCATGTAAAGCGTGTTGCCAAGATAGTTAAGCGAAATGTCACTGACTTTGACCTTGGCAACATTGAGCGACGAATCCTGGACGTATGCCGTATCGCCCGGCTGAATCCCCAGCACCAGCTGTGAACTCTTACTCAGATACACGTCTCCGTCACGCAAAGACAGCGGCTCTTTGGACTCGTCCTCGAGGCGCACATAGTCGTCCAGGTCGTTCGTGCGGTCATCGGGCACCACGATCAGCTGCACGGTCTCGCTCTTGCCGCCAAACGTAAAGGTGACGTTGTCGGTCATAATCGGCAGCGTCGAAGTCACGGTCACGTTGGAATCATTGGCCGCGCTGCGCTCATCCAACGCCGCGCACGTCTGCGTAAAGTCATCGGGGTTGGCGACCGCCAGCAAGTCATAACGCGTGATATGCCCGTACTGTTTGGGCGAAAGCGCCACCGACGTATCGCGAATACCCATACCGCAGATCACAAGCGCGGTGCAACCCGCGATGCCAAAGATGGTCATAAAGGCACGCTTTTTGTAACGGAACAGGTTGCGCGCAGCCACCTTGTTCAAAAAGCCCATGCGGCGCCAGATAAAGCCGATGCGCTCAAGTAGGATGCGCGAGCCGGCGCGCGGGGCCTTGGGGCGCATGAGCGAGGCCGGGGTCTCGGCCATCTCGTGGCGGCAGGCGATAATTGTGGCGCCCACCACGCCCACGGCAAACAGCGCCACCGAGACGATCGAGGACACGATGTCGTACGAAAGCAGCATCTGGGGCAGCGAGTACATGTCGTCGAACACCGTAAACAGGAACAGCGGCAGGCCCACAAAGCCGATGATATTGCCGAGCACGCCGCCAATCAGGCACGCCCACAGCGCATAGTCCACGTATTTGGACAGGATGCGCTCGCGCGAGTAGCCGAGCGCCTTGTACAGGCCAATGAGCGTGCGCTCCTCCTCGACCATACGCGTGGCGGTGGTGAGGCTGATGAGCACGGCGACGATAAAGAAGATGAACGGGAACACCGTCGCAATAGCCTCAATTGACGAGCTATCGCTCTCCACGCTTGAGTAGCTTGCGATATTGTCGCGGTCCTGGATGTACCACGTGCATTCACCCAAATCGGAAAGCTCGGCGCGGGCATCGGCAAACTGCTGGTCGGCGGCGGCGCGGCGCTGATCCAGGTCGGCCTGAGCCTGGACGCGTTCCTCGCTGCCCTGGGCCATGCGATTGATGTTGTCCTGCTCAATCCCAAAGAGCATATTCGCCTGGCGCTCGGCCGCATCCAAGCTTGCCGGCGTGTCGACTGTCAGCTCCTGAGCGCGCGCCTTCTCACGCTCCTCGCGGATCTTCTCTATATTGCCCTTGACCTTGTTGATCTTTGCCGCGTAGGCATCCGAATAGGAGTTGAGGCTCTTGGCTCCTTCGACGACTACGTGGACTGCGGAATAGGACGACGACGTCGCGGCGTCCTCGCTCACATAGAACTTATAGTCCGCCGCCGAAGCAGCGCGAAAGGCGTTGACTGTCGAGTCGGAGCTCACATCAGTGGGATCGAGGACCTCGGCCGTAATGGTGTAATCGCCCGCGGCAAACTGATCCTTGGCGCTTTGGTTCGACGAGCTCGCGTCATTGGCGGCAAAACTCACCGTATCGCCGAGCTTTTTGCCCGAAGACTTCAGGAACTTCGAAGTCACCGCGACTTCATCGGCGCTCTCGGGCAAATCGCCGTTCACGAGCACCGGCTGATCGATGTTCTCCTTGGAGAGACTTTGCACGACCACGCGCTCGCGCGTTGTGCCCACGGCGGTGTAGGCGGTCTCGGCGTAGATGCCCTCGGCCGTTTCGACGCCATCGACCTCTTGGATGGCGTCGAGATCATCGTCAGTCAGGCCATAGGTCGACTGCACGTTAATGTCATAGACATTTTGCTGGTCGAAGTAGGCGTCGACCGAATCGCACAGATCCTCGCAACCCGCCTTGAGGCCGCACATCACGCTCACGCCGAGCGCGGTGATGACCACGATAGATAGGAAGCGCTTAAGACTGCCGCGGATTGTGCGGTAGATGCCACGGCGAAATACCGTCGGCACCATATCGTTTGAGCTTTGGGCGGTACGGTAGGTCGCGAACTCCCGGTCGCGGCCCGCGTGCTCCGTATCGTGGTTTTGGCTGTTTTGGCGGTCCTGGTCCATGGGCGCTACCACTCGATTGTCTCGATAGACACGGGATTTTGCTGGACCGTCTCGCTCTCCACGCGGCCGCTCTTAAAGCGGATCAGGCGATCGGCCATGGGCGCCAGCGCGGAGTTATGGGTGATGATAATGACCGTGATGCCCTGCTTGCGGCAGGTGTCCTGCAGCAACTGCAAAATCTGCTTGCCGGTTTTGTAGTCGAGTGCACCCGTGGGCTCGTCGCACAAAAGCAGCTTGGGGTTCTTGGCCAGCGCGCGGGCAATGGACACGCGCTGCTGCTCGCCGCCCGATAGCTGCGCGGGGAAGTTGGCGAGGCGCTCGCCCAGGCCAACCTGGCAAAGCGTTTGCTCGGCATCGAGTGAATCGGGGCAGATTTGCGCCGCGAGCTCGACGTTTTCGAGCGCCGTCAGGTTGGGGACCAGATTGTAGAACTGGAAGACAAAGCCGACGTCGGCGCGGCGGTATTCCACGAGCTGCGCCTCGTTAGCGGAGCTCACATCGCGCCCGTCCACCGTCACGGTGCCGGAAGTCGCCGTATCCATGCCACCCAGAATGTTGAGCGCCGTGGTTTTACCGGCGCCCGAAGCGCCCAGGATAATGGCAAGCTCGCCACGCTCAACGGTAAAGCTCGCGCCGTCGAGCGCGTGAATGCGGGCATCGCCCTCGCCGTATGCTTTGATGACGTCTTTAAATTCGATATAGGCCATCGATCGGTTCCCATCTGGTCGGATAACTCTTTAGTATTACCCATTTCGCACCTATCAAAAAGAGACAGGTTTATTTTGGCAGGTTTTATATGGGGAAACGTACCTCTTTGGGGGCAGCGCGGGACGCGCAGGGGCGGCCGTGCAGATCGGCACAGCCGTCTCACGTGGAATCGACCGACGCCTGCCTTTCCGTGACACCGGCAACTCGTTTTTGCTTGTTGGCATGGCCGCCATTATGCCTTGGGACTGAGCACTCAAATTCTCACTCCTCATTGCCACGCTTGCCGCAAGCTATCAGGGTGACGAGATGACGACGCTCGCTGTAGCAGCGCAGCCACACTCTATAAGCGAGGCGTTTGCCAGCAAAAAAGCGCGCGACAGGGTAAGCCCGCCGCGCGCTATCCTATGCGGACTAGTTATTGTTGTTGGTCATCGAGGCCACTGCTGCCGCAAGATTGGAAATGGGCATCGTCTGCAACCAGATGCGACCGGGACCGGTGAGCACGGTGTTGAACACGCCCTCGCCACCAAACATGATGTTTTTGACGCCCTTGACCATTTGAGCGTCAATGCTCACGGTCTCCTCAAAGCCGGCCACGTTGCCGGTATCCACAATCATCTGCTGGCCAGCAGCGAGCTCGTACTCAACCAGGTCGCCGTCGATCTCGGCAAAAGCAACACCCGAGCCCGTGAGCTTCTGCATGATAAAGCCCTCGCCGCCAAAGACGCCGGCCTTTGCCTTCTTGTTAAAGTGAATGCTCAACTCGACGCCACTTTCCGCGGCAAGGAACGAACGCTTCTGCAAAATCCAGCTCTTGCCCGGACCGATCTCGATTGGCACGATGCGGCCGGGGAAGCAGGAGCCAAACGCGATCATGCCATCGCCACGCGCGGTCCAAATGTTTTGGAACAATGCCTCACCCGAAAAAGCCTTGGAGAACATCTTGCCGATGCCACCGCCCGAGGTAGACATTTCCATGTTGGGGGTCATCCAAGCCATGGCGCCGCTTTCGGTGATCATGGATTCGCCATCGCTAAGGTTGCACGTAACAACCGGGAAAGCCCCTCCGCCGATCTCGTACTGCATGACCGTCTCCTTTCCACTCAGGAGCCGAATAACGATGCCTATATTTTAGCAGGTAGAGATGCATATGTTCACACCGCCCATGCCCTCTCCTGCGGACGTTTCCCCAGATAAAACCTGCCAAAATAAACCTGTTCCTTTTTGGCAGGTTTTAAAGGCAAACGGTGAAGGTGATCTGGTTGCCGTGACCGGATACGGTGGCGGCGCCTCCATGGGCCTCGGCGATGGCACGCACCACGGACAGGCCCACGCCCGAGCCACCCGTCTTGGAGCTGCGCGACGCATCCGCACGATAGAAGCGATCGAACAATCGGTCCAGGTCGCCCTCGGGCAGCTCGTCCACGGCGTTCGATACGACAAGCTCGGCGGCGCCCTTGCCTTTGCCGTGCGAAACGGCGCACAGGCTCAGCTCAATCACGCTGCCCTCGCTCGCATAGCGCGTGGCGTTGTCCAGTAGCAACTCAACCACCTGCGCCACCGCCGCGGCATCGGCATGGGTCCGCACGCCGGTCGCAATCGACGTCGACAGGCGTTTACCGCCTGAGACCGCCACCGACTTAAACGGCGCCGCCGCCTTGTTCACCGCCTCCGAAAGATCGATCGACGCCATGGTTAAGCCCGCCGAGCCCTCGTCCATGCGTGCCAAGAACACCAAGCGCTCCGTGAGCGCCGATAATAGCGCACCCGCACTCGCCTTAGTGCTGCCTTAGCAGGTCGATGAGCATATTTAAAAAAGCAAGGTTATAGCTTAGTCGGACTTAAGGAACGGGCGGCTTCACATCTCGCCCTGCAAACAACGCCCGTACAGCGAGCGCGCTTGCCGCATGGGCGTTGCGGCCGCCTGCAGCTTATAGATAGGCACCCTCGAGGCGCAGCAGCCACTCCTTGCGATCCAGTCCACCGGCGTATCCGTTGAGCGATCCGTCGGCCGCGACCACGCGATGGCACGGCACGATAATCGAAATAGGGTTGCGAGCGACCGCAGCCCCCACCGCGCGAGGAGATACAACGGGCGCTTCATTTCCCGGTACACGATGTCGAGCGGCAACACGCTGGGCGATCTCGCCATACGTAGCGACCTCGCCACGCGGGATCGAAAGCAGCTCAAACCAAACCTCACGCTGAAACGCCGTGCCGATCATATGCAACGGCGGCGTAAACCGAGGTTCCTGCCCTGCAAAATAAGCATTCAGCCAAGCCCAGGAACGCTCAAGCACCGAAGAGGCCGCACCATTTGCCGGACTCACCGACGACATGCCACCAGTACCGGAAACCGCATCGACGCCTTCAACATGTTCGGAGTCTTCACGGAGAAGCGTGGAGCCAAAGTGCTCCTGCCCCTCAAACCAAAGCCCCGTCAGACCGCGGCCATCAGCGGCAAGCAAGATTTCGCCCAAAGGCGAAGCAAATGTCGTCGTGACCACCGGCGGCTCCTTTCAAAACTCCGCAACATAATACCGCGAATTGTGCAGACAACCCCGCAGATACGTCCGGACAGACCCGATTGTCCAAGGGAGGGCGTTTTCCCTCTCAATATCAGCCGACACCGAGTCGCAATGCCCAAAACGATGTCCGGCAAAAACGAAGGTGAATGGTTTTCCGAGAAGTGAACGAGTAAAAATAGGGCCCCGAAGCATCCGCATTTTTTGATTGCAAAACAGCAGGATCCATGCGATAAAACCGCAGGAAATGGCGGCCAAAATATGCCGATGCTTCAAGGGTCCAAAATAGGTCGTTCACATCCCGGGAAACCATTCACCTTCGATTCGCACCAACCCCAAAGTCACCCAAGGCAGCAGGCGCGACAGCGCCCCAGCTGCCGCACGACCCCAAAGTCCCCGCAGGCAGCAGGCGCAACGCGCCGCAGCTGCCGGCCGCGCTCCGCAGCCCCCCCCAAGGCGG
>CAJLPI010000026.1:0-21029 GCA_905208535.1 uncultured Collinsella sp.
TCGACAAGAGTCTGGTCAACGCCAACTCCAACAATTGCCGCGGAGTTGTTCTGGCCCAGGCCGTTTTGATAGGCGCGCTCTTCTTCGTACAGGCGGCCGAGCGTGGGGGCATCGACGTTCTCGGCAAAGACCGAGAACTTGCCGGCGCGCAGCTGCGGATCGATCATAAAGCGCACGAGGGGCTCGCCGACAAAGACATAGCGGCGCTTTTCGGCCTGCGCTTTCACAAACTCGCGGACCTCGCGCGAAAGCTCGGGGTAGAACGGGGCGAGCATGGGATCGTCGTCGGCGGCGATCAGGATGGTATAGAGTGCCGGCGCCGTGTTGACGCCATTGATCACCAGAGTCTGATCCTCCATGTCGCGAGCGGCCTGCTTGGCAAGCTTCTTAAAGGAGAACGGGGCACGGGTGGCACCGAAGATGCCGGCCACGTGGTCCTCGAAGATGTTCAGGAAGTTCACGAAAGATCACTCTCCGTATAGGTTCTTTGGTATCCGAGCAAATATAGGCATATCCCAACGATTATAGAGGATAGGGTTCCCGCAACCGCCGCCTTGGCGGCGACCGCGGCTGCAAGGCTGGCAATTTCCATATGGTGTGCAAGACAGGATGCCGCTGCGCAGCCGATGCCGGTGACGGCGATGGCGGCGATTGCGGCAAGGTTTGAGCCCTGGTCGGCACGCTTGGCATGGGCATTGAGCAGCGCAGATGACGCTGCGGCAGTTGTCGCTACCAGCACAAAGGCAGCCCAAAGGAGTGGGTCTCCCAGCGCTGCGGCAACGTTACCGAGCCCCAGCACGCCTCCGGCTGAAAGCGCGACCGCGGCCAGACGGGCAAAAAGTGCGCCCATGCCCGTTGCCGCGGCGGCGCTTGCTGGGCCGAGCCAAAATGACGCGACGCCGGCGGTGACCCCAGCTGCCAGGAAGGTATTGCCGGTCAGACAGCCAAGCGCGAGTGCACAGGTGAGTGCGGCGCTCGCGGCAGCCTCGGTGCGACCCCAGGCGATCCACCAACCGGACATGGCGGCGGCAAAGATCACCGCGACGGGCAACATCGACAGGATGCCCTGTGCCTGCATGGTGGCGTTGGCCATGAGCACCAAAAAGCCCACAGCCGAGATGGCCGAGCCAATCTGGGGGGCCAGGCCAGCTGCCGCTCCGATCGCGATAGCCGCAATGACCAGGCCGGGAAGCGCCGCGACGCCGGCCGTTTGCATCAGCAAAAAGCTAAAGGCGCCGCACGTTAGCGCCGAGATAGCGTGCATGGTGTAGTCGCGCGCATGGCTCCAGCGCGTGCCCGCCCAGCCGAGCGCGGGGTCGACCTCGATGGCGTCGTCCTCGTAGTACGACGGCTCGATATCGTCGAGCTCCTGCTCGTCATCCGAAAGCTCGCCAACCATTTGCTCCAGACTGCGACGGCCCTCGCGCACGCTGCCCAGACCGGCGAGGAGTTGGTCGCAAAATGCCTCGATGCTGTTGGGGCGGTCCTGCGGCATGGGGGAGAGCACGCTCATGAGCGCGGCCTCGGCTCCCGGGGGAAAGTGTGGTATCAGCTCGCTGGGATAGGTGGCGCCGCCGATGATGCGGTCGAGCGAGTCGGCGGGCGTGGCCGCCATAAAGGGAGCGCTGCCGCACAAGCCCTCATAGATAACGCAGGCAAGGGCAAAGACATCGGCGCGTTCGTCGACCGTGCCGGTCTCGATATCGAGCTGCTCGGGCGGCATGTAGCCGATGGTGCCGCCGCGCGAGCCGCCAAAGCCACCGGCGGACGACAGTCGCGCCATGCCAAAGTCGGTGAGCTTTACATTGCCCGAGTGGTCGATGAGCACGTTGGCGGGCTTAATGTCCAGGTGGAGTACGCCATTGCTATGGGCGAAGGTGAGCGCCTGGCCCAGGGCATCGGCAATGGCCGCGGCCTCGTCAAAGGTAAGTGAGTGGCCGTCCACGCGATGCAAAAACTCGGCAAGTGACATGCCATCGACATACTCCATGACCAGGTAGGCATAGGCGGTGTCATGCGTAAAGTCGATGACCTGCACGATGTTGGGATGTTGAAGCATGGCGGCAGTGTGCGCCTCGCGCAGGACATCCATGATGTCGCTAGCGGGCATGCCGGCACCGTTGATAAGGGGGATGCGTTTAATGGCGACGCGGCGGCGCAGGTGCGTGTCGCGGCAGATCTCGATGGAGCCAAAACCGCCGGTCGCAAGTGTCTCGAGCGGCTGGTACCGCTTGAGCAGCTCGCGAGAGCTGGTGCCCTCCAAAGGAACGTCCGGCGAGAACCGGGCGGTATGTTGCGAGAAAAGCGGCATGGCCAACCCTCGTGCGTTTAAAGTTCGTTTGCGAGTGGCGGGCGTGGGGCCGAGCCATTCGCGGTGGCATAGATGCTGCTAGTGTAGCACGCTCGGGCAGATGACGAGGAAAACGAGTGGTCCGGGCGATATAATGTCACGCTATGGAGGCCGTATGCTCTTTTCCCGCCGTTCTGCTACATTTGCCTGCGCCATTGCGCTTGTCGTAATGGCGGTCACCCCTTATCACCGGTTTTCATCTTCAATCGGCCTAGCGTCAGGTGCAATGACCTGGCTCGTTATCCTGGGCGCATGCCTCGCGGCGTTTGTTCATGGTGCTGCGCTATGCAAGGGGGGAATGAGAAGGCCGAGGCATCTCGGTGCCATCGGTGTTTTCCTTGGTGTTATTGCAACGGTTCCCGAATGGGCCGACCTGGCTTTCTATGCTCGCGGAGACTCTATTCCAATCGTGTTTGCACCGATTTGGTTGTTACATGGCGTTTCGTGTGTCTCGTGCTTTGTTGGGTCGCTGCTTCTCTCATATGTTATTTGGGGCACGGCGGACTCTCCTTTGACGCAGAGGTCGACACGGACTGACGAAAGGGAAACTCGTCACCCGCAGGACGCGATTTTTACAGAAACAATAGCCGTCATGTCTTGCCTGCTGTTTTGCTGTCGAGTTTCATGGAGAGTCGTTCCCGAGCCATGGGGGATGCCCCCTGTAACGGCCGCGTCAATTGGCCTTGCGCTTTTAATTCCGTTGGTCTATCTCGCATTGACTGTGGCCCCGCCGTTTTGCCGCCCTCGTGCCTTTGGCCATGGGCGGCGCGACGTGTTTGCCTGTTCTGTGCTCGTAGCAGTTCCTATTGGTCTTATTCCGGCTGTTGAGGCGGCATACTTCGCAAGCGATGCCGTGGTCATTGCATTGCTGGCGATGGGGTCCGTTATCGCTGCTGCCTTCGTATGCATGTTGCTAAGGGGGAAACGGGACAACAATTCGGATATCGCCTGTGCGTCCGACACATTCGATGCGGGGGTGTTTTCCCCTGCCCTGTCGCCTAGAGAAGAGCAGTTTGTTCGACTGCTGCTCAAAGGGAAAACGCCGGCGGAAATTGCCAAGGAGACGGATACGAAGCCATCGACGGTGAGAACAACGCTTCACCGAGCATACGGGAAGGCGTCGGTTGCGGGCTCACGCGAGCTCGTGGCGCTGTTTGCGGGTGAGGGCGATACTGTAGGGCATGAGCTACCGCAGCGGCATGCTGACGATATAGTGGCATCAGCTCGAACGCGCCGGCTGTTTCGATACCTGCTCACATTATTCTTTATCCTCCTTGCGGCGGGGCCCTTGGTAATGGCGGATAGCGATTGGGGGTCCGGTGTTTCGCGGGCTGTCGCCTTTTCCCTCTTAAGCTACGCATTGGGTCTCGGACTGCTTCTGTCGCTACGCTACGCGGGTGGAAAAGCGAATCGTGGCGCTGCGCTGGATAGAGCGGGTGAAGCGATTTGGCTCGGAAGCCCGTACGTATGGGCGGTGCTATCTGCTGTGGAATGGTCTTTTATCTATATCGCGGCATTGATGTGCATACGCGTTCCGTTGATGGCTGTGCCGGTCCTGTTTTGCGGCGTGGCGTCTACGGCTTCGCTCGCTGTTGGGCTGCGTCCGTTTAAGGTGCATGCCCATGCTCGGGCTATCGTGCCGTTGGTGTCAATGGGCATGGTTGCCTTAATC
This sequence comes from uncultured Collinsella sp., assembly GCA_905208535.1. Classification (GTDB taxonomy): domain Bacteria; phylum Actinomycetota; class Coriobacteriia; order Coriobacteriales; family Coriobacteriaceae; genus Collinsella. The sequence goes on from CAJLPI010000026.1 coordinate 4,023, forward strand.
TATGCGGTCGCTAGGGGGCGAATCCATGGACTTGCGGTGCTGACGGGGGTGCTGCTCACATATATAGTGATGCGAAGCTGTCCGCAGCGCAAAATGCTTGGGATATGGATGCTTTGCTTCGGGGCGACGGCTCCTGTTTGGGCTGTCTTGCTCAATATGGTGCAGGATCTGACGGTTTTCGAGCCGTTGTTCCTCGCGTCGTTGTTGGGGCAAAGTTCGGCTGTCAATGTCGTCGTGGCAACGGTGATTGTTTGCTGGTCTGTGCCCATGTTCGTTACGCACATCGCGCTCGCCCGCTCGGTTGAGGACGAGAAGGCCGTCTTGGAGTACCGGGCGAACGGGTCCACCGAAACAGCTCGCGTGCGCCAGCTGGCCCTGCTTATGTCTCGCTCCCTTTCTGATGTTCAGTCGCAAATTTTGCTGATGACGGCAGAGGGCGCAACGACAAAGGCTATTGCGGAGGATGTTGGTTACGCCGTATCTACGGTGCAAGCACTGCGGTCTGCATCTTACCGCCAGCTGAGAATCAAGAATAAAGCGGAGCTTATTTCATTGTTATCGCAGGTAGATAACGTGTAAACGCCTGGGTGATCAACTCAATAGCGGGTGTTTACAGACATCTTTCTCTATTCATGCAAAAGTTGCCGTGCGTCGACGCATCATTAACCGCTTGTGATTAGGGCCGGGCCGAGCGTTACTGCTCGGCCCGGCCAATGGGAGGGTGACGTTGCTTGAATAGAAATCTAATACGGCACGAGCTGTCCAAGATATTTGGCAATCCTATATTTGCGTTGACCCTTATGGTTGCAACTGCAATTTCGATGGCAGCTGCCATCGAGGCGTGGTGGACGCTCGAAATTGAGCGCAAGCAGCTGTTATCTTTTGGCTACGGCATTGGTCTGCAGTCTCAGACATACCTCGGCCAAACGCGTGAAAGTAGCTTTGGTAACTGGATTGTTGTGAGCGCGAACGCGCCACTGTCTGCGTCGGTGTTTTTCTATGCACTGCCCCTGCTTGCAATGTTGGCTGGATCTTGGTCGTGTCTCTTTGAGCGTTTGAGTGGTTATGACATGCAGATATGCACGCGCGTTTCCAGAAAGGCGTACGTGAGCGTAAAGATGCTGTCTGCTTTCCTCTCCGCGTTTACAGTGACTGCCATTCCTCTGCTCGTCAATTTCCTGATCGTCTCGATGCTTTTTCCTGCGTATCTTCCTCGGGTCGATGAGTCGACTTACGTAGGACTTTACCTGCATAGCTACTTCTCCGGTCTATTTTATTCGCATCCTTTGTCATATGTGCTCGCATACACGCTGTTCGATGCTGTCACGCTCGGGACTTTATCCATGGCTGTAACTGGCTTCTCAATTTTGTTTCGTAGCAGAATCAAAGCGATAATTGTCCCGTATCTGCTAATGGTTGCGTGGCATTTTGCAAATGGCTGGATCTTCGGCGTAATGGCTTGTGTGGGGTTTAACTGCAATATCCTCAACAGCATCAGGTCGGAATCGCTGAATAACTGGCCAGACATTCGAGCCGGTTTTGCGGAAATCATATTATTGACCCTTGCTTCGTTGGCTTTTTCTGGGGCGTGGAAAAGACGCGAGGTGGTCTGATGCTGTTTAGGCTGGTCGCCGCGGACCTGAGGACCGTTTTGAAGAAGAACATCATCACTTTTATTGCAATTGCGGCAGTGACCGTTGCGAACTTGGTGTACGCCTACGGATTGTCTTCTGTGTATGGGGTTAGAACGGATACCTTGGGGTTTGCGGATAATCTTGCGCTCGTGTTTGCCGGATCTGCTCCGTTTGAGCCTAGGCCCGGGGTCATGTTTGTGCCTCCGCTAGGATGGCTATTTCTCATTCTGCTTATTCTCTATACAACACTCGACTATCCGACCGAATCGTTGCACGGGTTTGGTTTGCAAGCGCTTGTTCGATGCCGGGCAAGAACCCTTTGGTGGGTCTCGCGTTTTATCTTGGTGGCGGCAGTAACGGCATTTTCACTGCTCGTGGTGGTTTGCTCTGTTGTGATTTGGAGCTTGGTGGTGAGCTCCTCGTTCAGCGCGGTCATTCATGGTGAGTCGCTTCAACTGGCTAATTTGGCGCCGTGGTTTCTCAAAGCTGCCGAGGCAGATGCGCTGCCGTTTTTCATAGGTCTCTTATTTGCTTTTGAGGCGCTTGCGTTTGCGCAGGCAGCGGTTGGGTTTGTGCTTGGGTCGTCAGTCTCGTTTGTGGTTTTAATGAGCTACCTGATCTGCTCGGCATATGCACGACATTGGGCGCTATTGGGTAACGCCTTGATGCTGTTGCGCTGGGGCGGAATTGTCAAAGATGGAATCGCGGCGGGCTCGAGTGGCTTGTTTTCAATTGTGATTATGTCGTTATGCCTATCGTTGGGTGGACTGTGGTTTCGAAGGGCCGACCTTATAGAAAAGGGGGACAAGATATGAGTGTGATCGTAAGGGGCGTATCGAAGCGCATGGGTAAAAACGATGTCCTGCGCAACGTGTCCATCGAGGTTGACCCTGGGACTGTGGTCGGGCTTCAGGGGATAAACGGTTCGGGTAAGACCATGCTCATGCGAGCGGTTTGCGGGTTGATCAAGCCTACCGAAGGCGAAATCTCTATCGATGGCCAAAGGCTTGGGGCGGACATCTCGTTCCCGCCGAGTCTGGGGATGTTGATCGAGGCGCCTTCCTTTTTGGGATATCTGTCTGGCTACGACAATCTGAAGCTCATCGCTCAGATCAAGGGCGTTGCCACCCCCGAGGACATTCGCTCTGCCCTGCGGCTCGTGGGGCTCGATGCAGACGAAAAAAAGAAGTTCCGAGCATACTCGCTTGGGATGAAGCAGCGTCTGGGGATAGCTGCGGCAATTATGGAGAAGCCGAAGCTGCTTGTTCTCGATGAGCCAACGAATGCCCTCGACGAAGCGGGCGTTGAAATGCTCAAGCGCGTTGTGGCGATGGCGGCATCAACGGGTCGTGAGGTCCTTCTGTCCAGCCATGACGGAGAGGTGCTCGAGGAACTGGCCGATCGGGTTTACTGCATGCGCGACGGTGCCGTTGTGAAAGTTCGGGAAAGGTCGTGAGCGCGATGAAGAAGACCCTGTGGACGAGAAGATCGGCGCTCGCGCTTTTTTGCTGTGCTGCTGCCGGCCTTGCGGGCATGAGGGTGAGCGTCGTTAACGGGAACCGGACGGTCATTCCTGAGAAATATTACGCGGAGGGCGAATGGCTCTCGATGGATGGAGCGTTTCTGGGGTCGAAGGATGTGGTGACTGATGGGTATTCGTTTTGCATAGACGGGGCAGAGTTGCTCACGCCGCGCGAGTATCTCAAACGAGCACATGACGATTATTCAAAATATGGCACCGTGGATACGAAAACGAGACTGAAGGATGCCGACATCACGTGCGTTATCGCCGTAAAGATGCGTGTCAGAAATAGGGATAATATCGACGGTGGAATCAAAGCGTATGTTTGGCATCTGGTTCCGGAGTCTGCGCCAAACTATGATTTTGTAGTCAATACCGATCTGATAACGCAAGCCATGCCGGTCCTTGGCGGCTCTGCTGCGTTTGCCGTGGAGGTTGGGGCAGAAAACGAGTTGCTCGTCCCATTTATGATGCAGAACACCAACGACTATTTCGAAGGTTACGAGACCGTCCGTTTTGAGAAAGCATTTCCCGGGACTTACACGATGAAGATGACCGATCTGCCGGAGCGGAGGCTCTTAAGGTTTGAAGTGAAATAGCTCGAGAGCAAGGCAAAACGGGTCCATTGGCGGTACGCGCGCCCGATTCCAGGCGCCCCGGCCCGGAATCGGGCGCGGGACGAGGCGCCTTCGGTGTCGGCCGGCCTACCGCTTCTTCTTGCTCTTCTTCTGCTTGCGCTGCTTGCCCTTGGTCTCCTGGGGCTTGTCGCCCTGTTTTGCTTCGGCAGCGGCCTTTTCTGCCTTCATCTTCTTGCGTTTGGTCTCGATGCGGAGTTTTTTGTTGATGCGCGCCTTAAGGAAGGGACCGAACTGCTCGGCATCGCCGCGGACAAAGGTGTCCTTAGGGATCGTCACGCCCTGGTCGGCGAACATGGCCACAAAGATGCGCTCGCCGTCGAGCACGTGGTCGAGCTTTTCAAACGGGAAGAACTGCGACTTGCCGCTCGTGCCCCAAACCATCAGGCCGTCCTCGTTGGCGGCGACGCGGCGGTAGCGGCCGCCCATGGACTCGTCGGCCTCAACGGCGTCGATAAAGTCGCGGGCGAGGGTGTGGTGCAGGTTTTTGCTCCACCAGGCCAAAAAGGCGCCGAATACGATCAAGACGACGCCAAACTTGATCCAGTTGCCGCCGGCCACCAGCATGCCGATGCCGATGAGCGCGGCAATTGCCGCGGCGACATACAGCGAGCCGCGACGCCTGGGCGAGGCGACCAGGCGGGCGAAGTCGGTGACGAGGTCGTTTTCGTATTGGTACTCGTTGAGGTACAGGATGCCGTCGTCGGCTGCGGCCTGCTCCTCGAGCGCGACCTCGACCTGGTCGGCTGCTTCGGAGGGAACGAGGTTGCTCTCTGCGTCTGCCATGCTCTTTGGACTCCTATCGCGGCGGGCTCGCCGTACGGGTTATTATGGAATGCAGTATGCCGTGCGACCGCATGGCCGCCGCGGCAACAAGACTCAGTATACCCGGGGGAGCACCCATGGAATCGTTGTACCGAAAGTATCGCCCGCTCACCTTTGACTCCGTGGTGGGCCAGCAGCATATCGTCTCGACGCTCGAGCACGCCATCACCGAGGGGCGCCTGTCCCACGCCTACCTGTTCTGCGGACCGCGCGGCACGGGCAAGACCACCATGGCGCGCATTCTGGCCAAGGCGCTGCTGTGCCGCAATGCCGAGGCGGCGCGCGCCGAGGGTGCAAGCGGCTGCATGCCCGACGGTACTTGCGAGGAGTGCGAGCTCATTGCCGAGGGTAACCACCCCGATGTCTACGAGCTCGATGCCGCCTCCCGCACGGGCGTGGACAATGTGCGCGAGGAAATCATCAACTCCGTCAACTTTGCCCCGGTGCGCGGCAAGTACAAGATCTATATCATCGACGAGGTCCACATGCTCACGACGGCGGCGTTCAACGCGCTGCTCAAGACGCTCGAGGAGCCGCCGGCACACGTGATCTTTGTGCTGTGCACCACCGACCCGCAAAAGATTCTGGAGACCATCCTCTCGCGCTGCCAGCGTTTCGATTTCCATCGCATCGGCAACGAGGATATCGAGCGTCGCCTGGCATACGTGTGCGAGCAGGAGGGCTTCGATTACGACGATGAGGCGCTGGCTATCGTGGCGCGCCATGCCAAGGGCGGTATGCGCGACGCGTTGTCCACGCTGGAGCAGCTGAGCGTCTTTGGCAACGGTTCTGTGCATGCGGACGACGCCCGCTCGCTTTTAGGCGAGGTTTCGGACCAGATTCTGGGCGAGTTTTCCCGCGCCATTGCCGATCGCGATGTTGCCGAGCTCTATGGACTGATCCGTGCGCAGGTCGAGGAAGGAAACGACCTGCTGGAGCTGACGCGCGACCTGGTGGCGCATGTGCGTGACGTGTACGTTGCCTGCGTTGCCGGTGCCCGTGCCGAGCTGTTTGAGGGCGGCTCCGAGCAGGCCGAGGCGCTTGCTGCCGAGGCCGCTGCCTTTGGCGAGCATCCTGCCGACCGCCTGGCCCGTGTGCTGACGGTGCTCGACGATGCCGCACTGGAGATGAGGGGCGCGAGCGACGTGCGCCTGGTGCTCGAGATCGCCTGCACGCGCCTGGCACGTCCCGAGGCCGATTTAACGATTGAGGCATTGGCCGAGCGCGTGGCCCGCTTGGAGGCCATGGTTGCCAACGGCGCCGTGCCGGCGAGCGTGGCTGCTGCTCAGGCCGCCGCGCCTGCAGCATCCGTACCCGCTGCTGCCCAACAGCCGACGCTCATTTCGGGCGCTCGTGCTGCCGCTCCGGCGGCATCCGCTGCCCCCGCTGCTACGTCCGCGCGCCAGGGCGGTATGCCTTGGGACCGTGGTGCTGCTGTTCCGGCTGCCCAGCCTGCGTCCCGTTCTGCGTCCGTGTCAGCTTCCAAGCCTGCAGCGCCTGCACCTCAGCCTGCGCCGACTCCGACGCCTCAGCCCGTTGCGGCTCCCGCGCCTGCCACCGCTCCGGCACCTAAGCCCCAGTCCAACAATGCCGCCCAGGTTGCCGCCGCCGGTACTGCCGAGACGCCCGCGGTCGAGGATGCCGGAGAGCTGCAGCGCAAATGGGCCGAGGTTGTCGAGCGTGTCAAGGCGCGTCAGGCTTCCTACGCGGGGCTTTTGCTCAATGCCCGCGCCACGGCTGACGACGGCTCCAGGCTCACGGTCTCGTTCCCCGCGGGCTCGACCTTTGCCATCAAGATGCTTGGACGCGCCGACACGCAGTCGGTGGTCCTGCCGACAGTCAGTGCGGTCTTCGGTCGTCGTACCGTCGACTATGTCCTGGATGGGGGTGGCACGCCGGCTCCTCAACATGAGGAGCATTCTCCATCTGCACGGGCTGCGGTATCTGCGGACCCGCAACCCGTGTCCTCGGCGGCCCCTGCATCCTCGAGCGCCAGCGCGACGCAGCCAAAAGCAGCACCGATAGCGGCGCCGACCCCGTCGGCGCCTAAGCCCGTCATGGCCAAACCGGCTGCTCCGACACCCGCGCCCAAGCCTGCCTCGCCCGCGCCCAAGTCGTCTGACCTGGGCAAAGCCCCCTGGCTGCGCTCCGACAACCCCGCCGGCGCTCCTGCCACGGGCAAGCTCCCGACCGAGCCCGCGCCCCGAGCGCCCGAGCGCGCGTCCGCTCCCAAGGCTCAGCCCGCCGCGCCGTCTGCGCCATGGGAATCCGAGCAGGTTCCCTACGACGATGCCATGGTTGGCGGTTTTGTTGCCGATGCTGGTGGGGACGATCTGCCTCCGTTCGACGTGCCGGGTGCGGCGTCCGCGCCCAAGTCCGCTGCAACTGCCCCCAAAGAGGAGGACGCTCCTGCAGCTCCCTGGGAGTCCAACTCCGGTGCGGGCGGCCCCTTCGGCCATCAGGGTGCAGCCCCGAGCATCCCGCAGACCGAGGACGAGGCCAAAGCCCTCATCCGCAGCGTCTTCGGCCAGTCCACCATCTTCAAGCCGGTGGAGTAGCTGCGCAGGCGGGTATACTGCTCAAGAAGAGAACCCCTTGCCCGGGCGCATCTGTATTTCGGACATGTGCAACGTGGTGCCGCGTATATCGCATTCGAGCAGACAGGCGCGTGACGGTCGGCCTAGGATGCTGAGGTCGATACGATACGTCGCATGGCTGTCCGTGTACTCGACTTGCTCGGCGTTGACGGTTGCTCCGATTGTAAATAAAGAGCCCAGTTCGGCATCGACAATCTTGGAGTCCTTTATCTTGACCTTGAACTCTTGGTAGAGGGACGGGCTGTTGTAGTAAATGGTTCTGGTTCCGTCGGTGCACTCATCGGTCGCTTCCCATTTGACGACGGGCTGGTCCGAGCTGGCTATCAGCAGTTCTGCTCCAAAAGCTATGGCATGGGTGATGACAACCAGCAATGCCCAGCCGACAAAGAGATAGAGAACCACATATGCAACGGGGTGTTTTGAGCGGATGTTTTGGAGTACGGCTGGGACATTCACGAGGGCACCTCCAAATCGTCATCTATGACAATCAAATTATACCCAGCCGCCATGCGTGCCGCCTCGAGCAGCGGCTCGGCATTTTGCCATGTAGCCTTGTAGCCCTACGCATAAACTGCCTGGTTCCAGCTCTGCTAGATGTAGCTTGAGATAATTATGCAACCTTGCATAATTCGACCTTGCATAATCTTGGGCGTGCGTCACGCTCAAGGACATGTATATCGACTGAGGTAGCGTGTCCGCCCCGCTTGCTTGCCCCGCGCCGTGGTACGATTTTTGAGTTTGAAAGTCCCGTCGCGCTCCGGCTGCCCTTGCAGCTTGTCGCGCGGCCGCACGTAAAGGAGCCATCATGGCCGGTATGAACATGCAGCAAATGATGAAGCAGGCTCGCAAGATGCAGGAGCAGCTTGCCGCCGCGCAGGAAAACCTTAAGTCCCAGACCGTCGACGCCTCTGCCGGCGGCGGCATGGTCAAGGTGACCGTTAACGGCGAGATGGAGCTCGTCAACCTCACCATCGACCCCGATGCCCTCGATCCCGAGGACGTCGATATGCTGCAGGACATGATCATGGCTGCCGTCAACGAGGCCGTCCGCGGTGTCAACGAGCTCGCCAACAAGCAGATGGGCGCCATCACCGGCGGCCTCAACATCCCGGGCATGCCGTTCTAAGACACGCATATATATGAGTGCCAACCATAGTCTGCAAAAATTGCTCGATGAGCTGGGCCGTCTGCCGGGCATTGGTCCCAAGTCGGCCCAGCGCATCGCCTATTACCTGCTCGAGGCCGATGCCGAGGAGGCGCGCCGCCTGGCCGAGGCTATCCTGGAGGTTAAGCAGGAGGTTCACTTTTGCAGCCGCTGCTTTAACTACGCCACGGCCGACGAGTGCTCCATCTGCCAGGATTCGATGCGCGATACCACTCGCATTTGCGTGGTGGGCGAGCCGCGCGATGTCCAGGCGATTGAGCGCACGGGCAGCTACCACGGTCTCTACCACGTATTGGGCGGCGTGATCAGTCCCATGGACAAGATTGGTCCCGAGCAGTTGCACATTCGTGAGCTGCTGGCACGCTTGGGCCACGAGGACATCCACGAGGTCATCATCGCCACCAACCCCAATATCGAGGGCGAGACCACGGCGAGCTACCTGGCCCGCACTATCAAGCCGCTGGGCGTTGAGGTATCGCGTCTGGCGAGCGGCCTTCCCGTGGGCGGCGACCTGGAGTATGCCGACGAGCTTACGCTTGGGCGCGCCATCGAGGCCCGTCGCACGATTTAGGTGGCGAGCCTGCTCCTGCCGTATGTCTTCATCGCGACGCACGGGGTAGCCATAATTTCCCCGTGCGACTGTAAGTTTGTTGTGCAACAAAGATGCTTTGTATCCGCTTATCGCATGGATGCTTTCACTCGCATCCTTAATTTGCCCATTCGTTGCGCAACCTTTTGGGTTCGCTGATACACTCAAATATGGATTCGAATGAATGCGCCGCTCCCGAGCGGCGTGTTTTTGTTGGAGGAGAACGCATGCGGCCCGGTGGCACTCAGACAAAGCGCGGCACCGCGGTGCGCATGCGACGCCGACTGGGCTTGGCGCCGCGGGCGTACGCACTGCTGTCTTGCTCGCTGGTGCTGGTCATAGCTGGCGTTTCTGCCTATGGCATGACCGTGCCGTCCATGATGCAGGCACATGCCGCACGCGAACCGCGCGTGGGGCATGAGGTCAAAAGTGATCTGGGCACCACGACTGGATATGCTTGGGCAAGTGTGGTCGCGCATATTGTGTTTGGCGCCGACGACGCGGACGGCGCCGAGGCCCCGGACAACGAAGTCACGCTTGCCAATGGCAAAACCATCGTGCTCACCAACACCAAGATCATCGATCGATTGTCCAACAATAGTGTGGCGGCAACGGTGAATAAGGTCGAGCAGCAGAAGGAGCAGGACGCCCAGCAGTCCGGAAAGCCCGGTAGCTCGGATACTTCTGGCTCCGGCTCGGATTCGTCGAGTTCGGGCGGCGGCTCTGGGTCGGGTTCCTCTGCCGGAGGGTCTGGAAACGGCGGCTCGACGGGCGGCAACACTGACAACGATACAAACTCCGGCGGCCTTTCCGCTGCTGAGGAAGAGAGCATTCACCGTTGGCTTGTGACCAAGTACAACATGCTCGACGGCTATGTTTCTCGTGCCAATGACGTGGTTTCGACCTATAACTCTACGGGAGATCCCAGGCCGTGCGACAGCCTGGTCGGGGAGATGTTTGTCATCCGAGCCGAGTTCGGTCGTCAGACATTCTCGCCCCGGTCAAAATGGTACCAGCAGTATGCCAATCTGTGGGGCTGTTACACCAACCTATGTCAATGGGTCGGCCATTACGGCGATGATGACGTCGCACTTGGTAACTTCAACAATAACGTGGCGGCGCTTGCCCTATGATGACCGATCTTGCATCCACCACACCACAATCGCTCGGTCGCGATCCCATGGTCGGCCTGCGCCTGGCGCGTGTCGACGGGTTTGAGCCGGCCATTGCGCTCGGTCAGGACGAACTGCCTGCCTATCTGCGCCGTTTTACGATACTGTTTGCCGACGATGCCACCATGCGCCGTGGCGGTATCGGCCGCGTGACGCGTGCCGTCAACGCCCAAGGCGAGGCCGTAGCACTCAAACAGCTCATCTTGCCGACGCGCGATGAGTTTGACGACGATGCCGCCCATGAGGCGCTGGTCGCCAAGTTCAAAGCGGCATTTCGCGAGGAATATGAATGCCATCGCGCCCTTTCGGGCCTTAAGGGCTTTCCCCGTCTCTATGGCTGGGGCGAGGTCGACGGTGTGCCTGCAATTGTCATGGAATGGGTCGAGGGCGAGACGCTTGCCCGCTTGCGTTCGCGACTTGCCGTGGATGATGCCGGACGCCTGTCGCCGCTTGTGGCGGCGCGTCTGGGTCGCGACCTGTTCGATCTGCTCTGCCGTATGAGCCTGGTGGGCGAGGGCTTTGTCCATCGCGATATCTCGCCCGCTAATATTATGGTGCGTACGGCGCGTCTACCGCTTGACCGGCAGCTTGCCGAGGGCACCTTTGACCTGTGCCTGATCGACTTTGGCTCGTCGCTGGCGCTTGAGCCTGCGTCGGCCGTGGCCGGTACCGGCGGCAAGGCGTCGTTTACGGAGCGCTATGCCACGCTGCGTCGCGCGACGGTTGCCTATGCCCCGCCCGAGATGCTCACCGACGATATTCCCGACCTGCGCGCTTTGCGTATGTCGCCGGCGATCGACGTCTATGCCGCAGCAAGCACGGTTTACGAGCTCATTGCCGGCACCGCGCCATACGAAGCCGCGCCGAGCACTTCGGGCACCTCGGGTTCGCGCAAAAAGACGCGCGACATCGCCAGCCCCTACCGTCTCAAGATGGACACGCTGCCCGACTATCCCATTGGTGCCCATGCGCCCGGTTGCGATTTGACTCAGCTGCTTCGTCGTGAGCCCGATGTGGCGCTCGCTGCGGCCGAGCAGGCCCAGCAGCTGGGGCTTGAGCCGGATTCCGAGGAGCTACGCGATGCGCTGGCGTTTGTCGATGCCCAGCTGTTCGACGTGGTGATGGCCTGTCTGTCCAGCCATCAAAAAGATCGTCCCGAGCCGGCGGCGGTCGAGGCGGCGCTCTCGGCGTTTTGTGACCACTATGCGCAAAATGTCGGTCGTTCGCTCCGCGGCGAGCCGCTCACGCCGTGCCCCATGGATGCGTCTGGCCGCGCGGTTCGTCGCGCGCTGATGGTCGGCGCGACGGTCGTCTGTGGCGTGGTTTGGGCTGTGGTCGTGGTTTCGGCCGCGCTGCTGGCGTCGGGCGCTCGCGTGACGGCGACTTTGGGATCGCTCGTGTGGTCTGGGACGCTACCGGGTATTATTGCCGCACTGGCGTTGGCGCTGCCAGGCATAGCCGGCGTTACCGCGGGGGCACTTGCGCGCAATCGGCGCTCGGGGTTCCTGCAGGGTGTGCTTGCGCTTTCTGCCTGCGAGGTTCCAGTACTGGTTGTGGCTGCATGTAGCGTATTTTCCCAACGCGCCGTAATGGGCGGCCTTGTTGCCGCTCTGGTTGCAACCTATACGCTTACGTGGTTTTTGCTTGCGATGGGCTTTGCCTTTGAACTTCCCGTTTCGGCACCGCGACGCACAAAAGCCCAGATGGCGACTCCGCTTGCCGGTGGAGCCGCAGCTGCCCGTACTTTTGGCGGACCTGTCGAAGTATCGTCCGATTCTATTTCTACGACCAAGGAGGCCTAGGTCATGGCATCTCAAGTTGAGCTCACCCCATGCGGGGCCATGTTTGACATCTTTAAGCGCGCGGCGCATCTGAGCCATATCGAGCTGTGCGGCCTGGTGCTTTCGTCCCGTCCGCTCGCCGACGGCCGCAGCCCGCAGAGCCGAGCCGCCGATCGCTCTTGGGTTTCCCGCTTTATCGTTCGCGCGCCGGTCGGCACGCTTCAGCAGCGCTACTTTGCCGAATACGGTACCTCGGCTGCGCGTATTATGTCGCAACTGGCCCTGCGCCAGCGAAATCCCATGGACTCCACGGCTGTGATCAATATGGTGTGCGGTCCTGCAGGTGAACCGATGGTACGCGCGCTCGAAGAGTGCCATCAGGACACGAATCTCTATCGCAACGCGCTCGATCGCCTGTCCCAGGCGGCGGAACTCATGCCCGCCGAGCGCGCCGAGGCCGTGCTGGTGCTGTTTGTCGCCGTCGGTTGTTCGGCGGATGTGCGGTCCTCGGTGAACTATGCCATCGACTACGCGCACGCGACCTGTGGCGGAGGCACCTCCACGCCGCGTTCGCTTGGCATGTCGATGACCGCGGGCGAACGCGAACCCGCTCCGGCGCACCCCTTGGGCTTGCTGCGCGTACAAAACAGTTTTGTCGTGAGCGCCCCGCGCTGGATTCAGCCGAGTGAGCAGGGTGTTGAGATTGGTGCGCTGGCCACTGGTGAGGGCGATATTACCGACGTCGGCGACGATGTCTCGGCCCGCCATGCCCATATCTGGTGCGATGCTCAAAATATCTGGCACGTCGAGGACTTGTCGTCCACCAACGGAACCATGGTGGTAAACGGCGCGACGAACGTCTGCATCCAGGTCGAGCCCGGCCGCTCCGCTCAGCTCAACCCCGGCGACGAGCTCAGACTTGGCGAATCCACCACCTACGCTATCCTCCTCGGCGTCGGCGCCCTCTAGTCGGCAGATGGGGACGTTCCTTTTATGCCGGCACTCCGGGACACTCCATGGCGCGCCAGGGCCAATCGCCCGGGGACGAAGCGTTCATTTTGGCCCTTGGCGGTCACCCGAGGTAAACCTTTACCGCCCACCTATATTTGTCGAAATTACACTTGGCGGCGGGGTACAATAAACCCGCATGCGGATTTCCGTTGCGGGTGCCTCCCATCGCCGGGGCGTGCCCGGGAGCATCCGGCATGCGGCCTTTGCGGCGCTCGGTCATGTGCAAGACGGGCAGCTGGGCCTGTGGAGTGCGTGCAGCCCTCCTCGCCTCGGCATGCCTTCTCTCCACGCCATGTACCTGCTGCTGAGCCTGCCTGCCAGATGATTGGAAGCAACAGCGTAAATCCCATCACGCCAACATCCCGGCGATCGCCGGGGCCTGTATACCTATATGAGAGGAGAGGGGTATATGGCGCGTAAGTTTAAGTCTATGGACGGCAACGAGGCGGCCGCATATGTTTCGTATGCGTACACCGAGGTAGCGGGAATCTATCCCATTACGCCGTCCAGCCCGATGGCCGACCATGTCGACCAGTGGGCGGCCCAGGGTCGCAAGACCATCTTCGGCACCCCGGTCAAGGTCGTCGAGATGGAGTCCGAGGCGGGTGCAGCCGGTACCGTTCACGGTTCGCTGGGCGCCGGTGCTCTGACCACCACCTACACGGCTTCTCAGGGCCTGCTCCTGATGATCCCGAACATGTACAAGATCGCGGGCGAGCAGCTCCCGGGCGTCTTCCACGTCTCCGCGCGTTGCGTCGCTTCCCACGCCCTGAACATCTTTGGCGATCACTCCGACGTCATGGCTTGCCGTCAGACCGGCTTCGCCATGCTCGCCGAGGGCAACGTCCAGGAGGTCATGGACCTCTCGCCGGTGGCTCACCTTGCCGCCATCGAGGGTAAGACCCCGTTCCTTAACTTCTTCGACGGCTTCCGCACCAGCCACGAGATCCAGAAGGTCGCCATGTGGGACTACAAGGATCTGGCCGAGATGTGCGACATGGACGCCGTCCAGGCTTTCCGCGATCACGCGCTCAACCCTGAGCACCCGCACACCCGCGGTAGCCACGAGAACGGCGACATCTTCTTCCAGAACCGCGAGGCCTGCAACAAGGTCTACGACGAGCTTCCCGCCGTTGTCGAGGGCTACATGAAGAAGATCAACGAGAAGCTCGGCACCGATTACGGCCTGTTCAACTACTACGGCGCTCCCGATGCTGATCGCGTCGTCGTGTGCATGGGCTCCTTCTGCGACGTGCTCGAGGAAGTCATCGACTACCTCAACGCTCACGGCGAGAAGGTCGGCCTGGTCAAGGTTCGCCTGTTCCGTCCGTTCTCCATCAAGCACTTTGTCGACGTTCTCCCCGAGACCGTCAAGAAGATTGCCGTTATGGACCGCACCAAGGAGCCGGGTTCCATCGGCGAGCCGCTCTACCAGGACGTCGTCTCCGCCCTCTACGAGGCCGGCAAGACGGGCATCAAGGTCGTCGGCGGCCGTTACGGCCTGGGCAGCAAGGACACGCCTCCCGCGTCCGCGTTCGCTGTCTTCGAGGAGCTTAAGAAGGACGAGCCCAAGCGCGAGTTCACCATCGGCATTGTCGATGACGTGACCAACCTGAGCCTGCCCGAGGCCGAGGATGCGCCCAACACCGCGGCCCCCGGCACCATCGAGTGCAAGTTCTGGGGTCTGGGTGGCGACGGTACCGTCGGCGCCAACAAGAACTCGATCAAGATCATCGGCGATCACACCGACAAGTACGTTCAGGCCTACTTCCAGTACGACTCCAAGAAGACCGGCGGCGTCACCGTTTCGCACCTGCGCTTTGGTGATTCCCCGATTCGTTCGCCGTACTACGTGACCAAGGCCGACTTTGTCGCCTGCCACAACCCCAGCTACATCGTCAAGGGCTTCAAGATGGTCCGCGACGTCAAGCCGGGTGGCACCTTCCTGGTCAACTGCCAGTGGAGCGACGAGGAGTTCGCCGAGCACATGCCCGCCGTGGCCAAGCGCTACATCGCGAACAACAACGTCAACGTCTACCTGATCGACGCTATCGACCTGGCTGCTAAGGTCGGCATGGGCAAGCGCACCAACACGGTGCTCCAGTCCGCCTTCTTCGCGCTGGCCAAGGTCCTGCCCGCCGAGGACGCCCTGCAGTACATGAAGGACGCGGCTACCAAGTCCTACATGAAGAAGGGCCAGGCCATCGTCGACGCCAACCATAAGGCCATCGATGCCGGCGCTACCGCCTTCCGTAAGTTCGAGGTTCCGGCCGACTGGGCCACCGCCGAGGATGCCGCTCCCGTCGAGCTCTCCGAGGAGACCAAGTCCGCCATCGCCCTGCAGGTTAAGAACCTGCTGGAGCCCATCGATCGCATGGACGGCGACAGCCTGCCCGTTTCCGCCTTTGTCGATTGCGCCGACGGCCAGTTTGAGCTGGGCGCCTCCGCATACGAGAAGCGCGGCGTCGCCGTGGTCGTTCCCCACTGGGACGAGACCAAGTGCATCCAGTGCAACCAGTGCGCCTATGTGTGCCCGCATGCCACCATCCGTCCGTTCGCGATGACCGAGGACGAGGCTGCCGCCGCGCCCGAGGCTACCCGCACGCTCGACGCTATGGGCCCCAAGGCCAAGGGCATGAAGTTCACCATGGCCGTGTCTCCGCTCGACTGCATGGGCTGCACCAACTGCGTCAAGGTCTGCCCCAAGGGCGCCCTCGAGATGGTTCCCACCGAGCAGGAGATGGACCAGCAGCCCGTTTGGGACTACATGGTCGAGAACGTCTCCGAGAAGAAGGAGCTCATCGCGGCCAACGTCAAGGGCAGCCAGTTTAAGCAGCCTTACCTGGAGTTCTCCGGCTCCTGCGCCGGCTGCGCCGAGACCGCCTATGCACGTCTGGTGACCCAGGTTGCCGGCGACCGCATGTTCATCTCCAACGCTACCGGCTGCTCCTCCATTTGGGGCAACCCCGCTGCCACCGCTCCTTACTGCAAGGACAAGGACGGTCACGGCCCGGCGTGGAACAACTCCCTGTTCGAGGACAATGCCGAGCACGGTCTGGGCATGGCCGTGGGCTATGAGGCTGTTCAGCACAAGCTGATTGCCGCTACCCAGGACATCATCGCCGCCGATGGTCCGTCCGACGAGCTCAAGGCTGCCGGCCAGGCTTGGATTGACTCTGTCAACGACGCCGAGGCCTCCAAGACCGCTGCCGCCGCCTACGTTGCCGAGCTCGAGAAGTGCGGCTGCGACGCTTCCAAGGCAATCCTCGCCGACAAGGCTTACCTCACCAAGAAGTCCTTCTGGATCTTCGGCGGCGACGGTTGGGCCTACGACATCGGCTTCGGTGGCCTGGATCACGTCCTGGCTTCCGGCCACAATGTCAACGTCTTTGTCTTCGACACCGAGGTTTACTCCAACACCGGCGGTCAGGCCTCCAAGGCCTCGAACCTGGGCCAGGTCGCTCAGTTCGCCGCTGCCGGCAAGGTGACCAAGAAGAAGTCTCTGGCCGAGATCGCCATGAGCTATGGCTACGTCTACGTGGCGCAGGTCGCCATGGGCGCCAACCCGGCTCAGACCCTCAAGGCCATTCACGAGGCCGAGGCCTACGACGGCCCGTCCCTCATCATCGGCTACAGCCCCTGCGAGATGCACTCCATCAAGAAGGGCGGCATGCAGAACTGCCAGGCCGAGATGAAGAAGGCTGTCGAGTGCGGTTACTGGAACCTCTTCCGCTTCAACCCCGAGGCTGCTGCCGGCAAGAAGTTCTCGCTCGATTCCAAGGAGCCCGCGGGCGGCTATCAGGAGTTCCTGATGAACGAGGCCCGTTACGCTTCGCTGACGCGTTCCTTCCCCGAGCGCGCCGAGGAGCTCTTCAAGGAGAACGAGCAGGCCGCTATGGACCGCTATCAGCACCTGCTGAAGCTCAAGACGGTGTACAACGAGGCCTAAGTCTCTCACCGCAGGATCTGAGGGCTGACCTTCGCGGACGTCCTCGGACATGAAAGAACCCCCGCTGCGCACTGAACTGCCTCCCATTTCTTGGACACAAGAAATGGGAGGCCTTTTTATGGCTGGA
>CAJLPI010000027.1:0-20511 GCA_905208535.1 uncultured Collinsella sp.
CGGGCTTAGTTTTCAGAACACTCCGCAGACCAGTGTGGCGCCTTGTCCGCAGCTCCGAAGGAGCAGGACAAGGCGCCACACATGGTCGAGGACGTTCTGAAAACTAAGCCCGGCCCCCGCCGGACAGGTCGCACTACTCGCAGAGCAGCTTAGCGATCTGGACGGCGTTGGTTGCCGCGCCCTTACGGATTTGGTCGCCGCAGCACCAGAAGGTGATACCGCGCACGGCCTCGGGGTTCGAGATGTCGCGACGCACACGGCCGACCCAAATCAAATCCTGGTCGGAGGTGTCCATCGGCATGGGGAAGCGGTCGTGTGCATCCTCGGCGCTCATGTCGTCAACCAGTTTCACTCCCGGAGCGGCAGCCAGCGCAGCACGGGCCTCTTCCACCGTGATGTCGCGCTCAAACTCGAGCGTAACGCTCTCGGAGTGCGAGCGCAGCACGGGCACGCGCACGCAGGTGCAGTTCACGCGCAGCTCGGGCAGGTGCATGATCTTGCGGCCCTCGTTCTGCAACTTCATCTCCTCGGAGGTAAAGCCCTCCTCCTTGACACCGCCGATCTGCGGAATCAGGTTGCTCGCCAGCTGGGCGGCAAACGCGCGCGGCTCGGGAATCTCCTCGCCACGGCCCAGGGCGGCAAGCTGAGCCTCGAGCTCGGCCATACCGGGAGCGCCAGCGCCCGAAGCTGCCTGATACGTGGACACGATCATACGCTTCACGCCAGCAAGCTGGTGCAGCGGCCACGTGGGAACCAGGCCGATGATGGTCGCGCAGTTGGGATTGGCGATAAGGCCGTGATGCCACTTGATGTCGTCGGCATTGATCTCGGGCACGACCAGCGGCACCTCGGGATCCATGCGGAAGGCGTGGCTGTTGTCGACCACGACGGCGCCGCGCTTGACGGCCTCGGGCAGTAGCTCCTTCGCAATATCGTCGCCGGCGGCGCCGAGCACGATGTCGCAGCCCTCAAAGGCCTCGGGGCAAGCCTCCTCAATCACAACCTGCTCGCCGCGGAACTCGACGGTCTTGCCCGCAGAGCGCGCGCTCGCTAGCAGCTTGAGCTTGCCGACCGGAAACTCCTGCTCGTTGAGGCACTCAAGCATCTGGGTGCCCACGGCTCCCGTTGCGCCCAAAATAGCAACCGTGTACTGTTTCATGCTTCCCCCTTTAAAGGCTGTGGCTTTTGCCCGCACGCCGAGCAGGCCGATTATTGTTGCCAGTGTATACAAGAACAGGGCGGGCACGAAACCCGCCCCGTCGAAACGAAACCGAAACGAAACGCCCCGCCGTAGTTTTTGAAGCAAGTCCCAAAAATCTACTGGGATAGCAGCTACTTGTGGAGCGCGGCCGGAGCGGGATCGACCGGCACGGGAGCCTCCAGGTCGGAGACCTTCACAATGCCGTTCTCGTCGGAGAAGGCGCGGTAAATGGTCCGAATCGCCAGGTCGAAGTCCTTCTCCTCTACGCCGATAATGATGTTGATCTCGTCGCAGCTCTGCGAAATCATACGTACGCTCACGCCGGCCTGACCAAGCATGCCAAACAGATGGCCCGAGATACCTGCGCGGCCGCGAAGGTTACGGCCGACGGTCGCGATGAGCGCCAAACCCTCGACAACCTCGATCTCGAGCGGCTCGACCTCCTGCTGAATGTCGCCCACGAGCGAGTACAGCGAGTCGTGCACATCCTGCTCCTGCACCACGGCGCCAAAGCGGTCGACGCCGGTGGGCATATGCTCGACGGAAACGTCATAGCGTTCGAACACCGAAAGTGCACGGCGCATAAAGCCGACACGGGGCTTGGTGCGGTCGCGGGCAACGTTGATGGCGACAAAGCCGCGCTTGCCGGTCACGCCGGTAATGATAGGCTCCGCCTCGCCCTCGTCAGCGGTCTCACTAATGATGGTGCCGGGGTCCTGCGGCGCATTGGTGTTCTTGATGACCAGCGGAATACCCGCCTCGCGCACGGGGAACACGGCTTCCTCGTGCAGGACGCTCGCGCCCATGTACGAAAGCTCGCGCAGCTCCTCGTAGGTAACACGTGCAATGGGCTGAGCCTCGGGAACAATACGCGGATCGGCAGAATAGAAGCCCGAGACGTCAGTCCAGTTCTCGTACAGGTCGGCACCCAGGCACTTGGCCAGGATCGAGCCGGAGATATCGCCGCCGCCGCGATCGAGCAGTTTGATCTGCCCCTCGCGCGTCGCGCCGTAGAAACCGGGCATGACAAAGCCGCCCTGCTGGCCATACTCCTGAACCAGCTCGGAAGTGCGATTCATACTGAGCGTACCGTCGTGATGGAACGCCACGACCGTCGCGGCGTCCAGGAACGGCAAGCCCAGGTACTCGGCCATCAGGCGGGCAGTAAAGTACTCGCCACGGCTCACGAGCTCCTCGGTGGAGTAGCCGCCCGAGCGGGCGCGCTCGGCAAAGGCCGCGAACTCTTCGCGGATGGGATAAGTGAGCCCGAGCTCGTCAGCGATATCAAAATAGCGCTGGCCAATGTCCTCGAGCAGCTCCTCGCACGACACGTGATACTTAACGTGTGCGTTAACCAGATAGAGCAGGTCGGTCACCTTGGTGTCGCCCTTAAAGCGGCGACCGCAGGCAGAAACCACCACAAAACGGCGGGCCGGGTCGGCATCGACAATGGCCTTGATCTTCTTAAAGTGTTCGGCGTCGGCGACCGACGAGCCGCCAAACTTGGCAATCTTAATCATGGGCTGGAGGTTACCTTTCTAAAAAGCCTCTGCGAACCTATTTTGCGCGCTCTGATACCATGGTTTCACCGATTGGGACCAAGGCATCCGAGGAGCAGTGTTATATGGGAACTTATCATAGTACACGAGGACGCACTTTATCGTGCTCAAGTAAGGTGGCAATCCGTACCGGCATCGCTCCCGACGGGGGTTTGTTTGTCTCGGACGAGCTCGGCACCCAGCAGGTCGATATCAGCTCGCTTGCAGATAAATCGTACTTTGAAATCGCTCAAGATGTGTTGGGAATGTTACTGAATGATTACACGGACGAAGAAATTTCGGCCTGTGTGAATGAGGCTTACCGCAGCACGTTTGCGAGCGAAGAGGTCACGCCGCTCGTCAAACTCGACGCCGCACCGGGCGCCGACGCCCCTCAGACCTATGTGATGGAGCTCTTTGGCGGCCCCACGAGCGCCTTTAAGGACGTCGCCCTGCAGATGCTCCCCCGCCTTATGGCGCGCACCTCCGCCAAGGACGGCGGTGCCGAGCGTATCATGATCGTCACCGCCACGTCGGGCGACACGGGCAAGGCAGCACTCGCCGGCTTTGCCGACGCTCCGGGCACGGGCATCACTGTCTTTTATCCCGAGGGCAAGGTCAGCCGCGTCCAGAACCTGCAGATGTCCACGCAGGAGGGCGACAACGTCGCTGTCTGCGGCATCCGCGGCAACTTTGACGACGCCCAGAGCGCCGTCAAGCGCATCTTTGCCGATAAGGAGCTTGCCGAGCGCCTGGAGGCCGCTGGCACGGTGCTTTCGAGCGCCAACTCCATCAATGTCGGCCGTCTGGTACCGCAGGTCGTCTACTACTTTGCCGCCTATGCGCAACTGCTGCGCGCCGGCGCTATCGAGGCTGGCGACGCCGTAGAGTTCTGTGTGCCCACCGGCAACTTTGGCGATATCTTGGCCGGCTACTACGCCAAGCGCATGGGTCTGCCCGTCGCCAAGCTCGTCGTGGCGAGCGACAAGAACAACGTGCTTGCCGACTTCCTGACCACCGGCGTTTACGACCGTAACCGCCCGTTCTTCACGACCATCTCGCCGTCGATGGACATCCTCATCAGCTCCAACCTGGAGCGCATGCTCTACTTCCTGTCCGACGGCGACTGCGAGCTCGTTGCCGACCTTATGGAGCAGCTGGCACAGACTGGTCGCTACGAGGTACCCGCCGAACTGCTGGCCAAGATCCAGAGCGTCTTTGGCTGCGGTTGGGCCAGCGAGGACGAGGTCCGCGCTGCCATCAAGAGCTGCTGGGGCGCGAACGGCTACGTGATCGACCCGCACACCGCTTGCGGCTACCACGTCTTTGAAAAGGTCGCTCCCGCCGAGGACGCCAAGGCCCGCGTGTTGCTTTCGACCGCCAGCCCCTACAAGTTCCCGCGCGCCTGCTGCGACGCCTTGGGGCTCGACGTTCCCGAGGACGACTTTGAGGCCATGCGCGTGCTCGAGCAGGCAACCAACACGGTTGCCCCGGTCCAGCTCGCCGAGCTCGAGTCCAAGCCCGTCCGCTTCGAAGACGTCTGCGACGTAGCCGACATGGCCAACTACGTAGAGCAGGCAGCAAAACGAATGAGCACCAACTAAACCCCTTATTAAGCGCCGGCGAAAGCCGGCGCACCTTCTTTTATCAGATAACCCCCGGGATGATGACGAACGCGCACAGCGTGCCTGGCTGTTTAGTTCGTCGCGAGTTCCGCACGCAAAGGAAAGCACTTAATGTGCTTTCCGTCTTGCGCAGGACTGCCCGAGCAGCGAACTAAACAGCCAGGCACGCCAGGAGGACTCACATGATCAAAATCACCGTCCCAGCGACGAGCGCCAACCTAGGCATCGGCTACGACACCCTCGGCATGGCCGTCAGCCTCTACTCGCACTTTACCTTCGAGCGCGCCGACAAGCTCACCATCACGGGCTGCCCCGAAGAGTTCCAAAACGAGAACAACCTGGTCTACGTGAGCTTTGTCGATGCTCTGGCCGCCTGGGGCGAGCCGGCCTTCCCCGTCGCCATCGACATTCAGACTGACGTTCCCGTCGCTCGTGGCCTGGGTTCCAGCTCCACCTGCGTCGTCGCCGGCATCATGGCTGCCGCTGCGCTGACGGGCCACACCGTCGACCGCGCCGAGCTCGTCCGCATTGCCACCGAGGTCGAGGGCCATCCCGATAACGTTGCCCCCGCTATCCTGGGCGGTGCCGTCTGCTCCTTTACGCCGACCGATTCGCTCCCCCAGTGCCTGCGCTACGAGGTAAGCGATCGCTTACGTTTTATTACCGTGATTCCGCCCTACGAGGTACATACGAGCGAGGCGCGCAAGGTCGTGCCGCAGGAGATTCCGCTCTCCACCGCCGTGTGGCAGATGGGCCGCATCGCCGGCATGACGCGCGGTTTGGAGACTGGTGACCTGGACCTGATTGCCGCCGCTAATGACGACCGCATCCAGGAGCCCTATCGTCGCCGCCTGATTCCCGACTACAACGCTGTGCGCGACACCTGCCTTAACGGCGGCGCCAAGACCATCTGGATCAGTGGTTCGGGCTCGACCCTCATGGCTGTGACCGACGACACCATCGTGGCGAAGTTCCTGCAAGTCAAGCTGCGCGAGCAGTTCCCTAAGTGTGAGACGCATATTTTAACGTGCGACACGGAAGGCGCCCAGATCGAATACCTGTAGCGCCCTGCCTCATTGCTCTCACCGGTCCCCTTGGGGCTTCCCCTGAAAACGTCCTCGATCATGAATTGCCCCGTCGTACGCTTCGCGCGACGGGGCAATTCGATCTGCGGATTGTTTTCAGGGGAAGCCCCAAGGGGGCCTGCGCAGCCTCGACAGGATATCGCATTCGCTGATTTAACTATCGCCCGATTCGCGGCGCAATCTATTTATCTCCACCGCTCAAATCCGCCCCAAGTCTTTGCACGAGGACTCCGACGGCAATTCCAAGTGCCTCTGCATAGGCGAACTGCTCATAAACCCTAAGACTGCGTTCCCCGGTTTCGACTTTCGAGATGAACGACTGAGGTACCCTCAGTTTCTTTGCGAGTTCAACCTGAGTGATACCTTGCTCCCGACGAATCTGGGAAAGGCATTTTCCGCATGTCCTATTAGCATCAACGTTCATGCCGTTTACGCTATATTCCGTTTTGTTATATCCCAAACTGGGATATATTTATGTTACTTGCCGCTTAACTTACAGCGATTGTTCACATCGGAAATCTAAACGAGAGAGGGGACTCAACGAACATGGATAATGAGACGAAAGAGCCCAACGATGAGCAA
Source organism: uncultured Collinsella sp. (assembly GCA_905208535.1). GTDB lineage: Bacteria > Actinomycetota > Coriobacteriia > Coriobacteriales > Coriobacteriaceae > Collinsella. The sequence goes on from CAJLPI010000027.1 coordinate 6,032, forward strand.
ATGCACGGCGCATCATACGAACAGACGCCAGATATCGAAGGGAAACAGCTTTCTGATGGTGCTGACGATGCCCCCTCCCCTGAAGATCGATCATCAAATGAAGATGACATCGCATGCAAAAAAGAAGGGGGCGACTCACTTCTAACGAGAGCCATTCATAAATTAGGCGGTAAAAAACGGGCGGCTATTGCAGCTACTGCAATAGTTGCTGTCGTCTTCTGTTTGCCCACGTTATTCCCCCAATTGTTTTGCACCCACAAGCTTTGGACCAATGCGAGTTGTACAAGCCCTCGCACCTGTAAAAGTTGCGGCAAAACCGAGGGGGAACCGCTCGGACATGAATGGGAAGAAGCAACGTGCACGGTTCCGAAGACCTGTCAACGCTGTGGTAAAACCGATGGAAAACCCCTTGGGCATCAACCGGGCTCGTGGACTACCGAAGTTGACTACGTAGACGCCACCTCAAAGGAAATACGAGAATGCGAAAAATGCGGAGAGGTCGTTGACACTCGCAACGAAAAGGAAATTACTTCCTTTCTTGGCGACGGATCGTTTTCAATTTCACCTGAAGGCTTTATTGAACGACTTAACGAGGAATTCTCCGATATCCCCAATTGCAGCAGTATGAAGGCGAGTTACGAGCTAGACGATAGCGGCACGGGACTCGAGCTTCAGATAAAAAATGGCTCTACGCTTGCCGGTATTGGAGGCTTTTTCTCGGACTCGAGCAGCCAACTACTATTCAGCTATCTTGGATCCGAAAACTGCTTCAAAAACATAGTCATGTACTTCGAAAATTCAGATTATGCCGCGGCGACAGCATTAGCAACCATACAAGCGATTGATCCAACGCTTTCGTTTTCAGATGCCAAGCAAGTTGGCGCTGCTTGCGTAGATGAACCGATTGTCAAAAATGGAATTACATACGCAATCGTAGCTTCGAATGGAGAGTACTGGTTGAGCGCCCGAATTGAATAATTTACTTTAATTGCTAAATGCAGACGCCTCTTACTCGCGGCATATTAAAGTTCAACCCCTGCTAGCATCGTCAATCGAAATATGCCCCGCCGAGCACTTTAGCTTGGCGGGGTATTTCAATACGTAGGCGGATTTTGATACCTAGAAGGCCCACATGCCCCCACTAGGCAGCCGGCTTCGCTGCTCAAATTGCTCGAGCTGCAACTTGAACAATCAGCGGCCAGCACCTCTTTTAGGCTGCGCTGGTTTCTTTGTATTCGAAAACCGGCTCTAGGAGGTCTTCTATGCTGCAGTGCAGGGCTTTCGCCATATCCCTTACAGTTGTTACCGAACCTTCGTTGATGTTTCTCTGGCGCTGTTCGTACATTTGGATTGAGCGGAGTGATACGCCCGATTCGTATGCCAGGTCTTGTTGGGTTTTCTTGAGCCGCTTTCTTGCTAGCGCCAGTTTGGTTTGACGAGGTGTTTTCTTCGCCATGTCGCAAATAAGACGCGTCACACGTTCCTCCGAGGCTTCGTGCCAGGGATGATACAGGTTATGCAGCACATCAAACGGAGCGACATGCAGCAGGTCTTCAAAAGACTCTCCCAGGCGCCACTGTAGATACGCCAATATCCAGCCCGTCCAGTATTCCGGTGTTTTCTCAAATCGATAGGTACGATCCGGCATCGACCCTGCTTGGTAACCGGACCTTTCGGCGATAAGCGCGAACAGCTCAACGCCCGATTTTCCCGACACTACCCATGCGTTGCCGCGTTCGAACTCGCGAGCTACGCCGCTCAGGCAAAAGAGTTCAGCAACTTCCGATCCTTCTGCTCCATAATCGTTAACGGCATAGTCAAAGCAGTCACCAAGGTTGTTCATTGCATCCTCGAGGTAGTAGACGGGGTATGTCCTACTCGGCCCACAATCCGTTAACTCTTGGATCATTTAAATCAACCCTCCCTGCCATCAAATCCCTTATGTCGACACCCTCGGTGTCAAATCCGTTTACCATATCCAGATACTTACGTCGAGCGTTCTGTTCTCGCTCAAATCGTTTGGGATAAAACTCAGCTCCCGAGGCCTGCTTCCAATCGCAGAACCTGATCGCCGAGAACGCGCGCTCACTCATAAGAGCGTATTGGATGCCCAAATCGCCCAAACGCATAATGAGTTGCAGTTGCCTGAGCGAGATCATGCCGTTAACGAACTGTCTTGCAAACGAAAAGTAGGAATCGTCGGCGCGATAACCTCGAATAACGTCATAGGGAGAAATATCAATCAGGCAGTTATCCAGTAGATAGCGAAGTCCTTCGCGTGCCAGCGGCGTCGAGACATTAAACTCCCGGTTGTCGGCCAAAATCGCAAGCCAATTAAGAATTGAAAACTCCCCGGACTCCAAATCCAAGACCGCGAGACCATCCATATCGAGTTCATATCGATTCGCGATACCATCGGACTCGGTCCGGCATGCCCACTCCATTGCCATTTCCTCATGAGGCGTGCAATAAAACCCGCGCCCATAGTCATTGAATTGCCTACATTTGTCCAACGATGGATGCTCGACGACAACCTCCGACCCGTGCCATAGCTCCATAGCGACCTCCAAAAAATAACACCTCAGTGATAGTTTACCAATAACTATCACTGAGGTGATATAGATAAGAGCTTTTGAGGGGTTGTAGCTCGATTAGAGACAGGCTTCGGCAATGCGGCGCTTGAGTTCGTCGATGCCGGTGCCGGTCTGGGAGCTTGTGATAATAACGTTCTCGGCCGGAACGTTGAGCTGCTTTTTGATGGCTGCCGCTTGGCGTGCCTGCTGGGTGCGGCTGAGCTTGTCGGCCTTGGTGAGGCAGACGATAAAGTTGAACTCGTTGCCCTGCAGGTAGTCGATCATGTCATGGTCGAGCTTGCTCGGGTCGTGACGAATATCCACCAGCGACACGACCAGGTTAAAGCTGCGCTCGGAGTCGAAGAAATCGCCGATGAGCTCGGCCCAACGGTCGCGCTCGGCCTTGGAACGACGGGCGAAACCATAGCCCGGCAGGTCGACGAAGTGCACGTCGTCAGCCTCAAAGAAGTTGATATTGCTCGTCTTGCCCGGTGTGCTCGAAACCTTGACGAGGTTCTTGCGGCCAAAAAGCTTGTTCATAATCGACGACTTGCCCGCGTTGGAGCGGCCGACGAAGCTCACCTCGGGGCAGGTGGACTCGGGAATCTGCGAAACTTTGCCGTAGCTGGCAACGAACTTGGCAAGCTGGTAGTTAATGGAATCGGCCATGGACACTCCTTGGTCGTAGGTTCTTACAAAAGAGCGCGCTAATAGATAGCAGCGATACGGCGAACGATATCGAGCGTAATGCCACTCGCGGTACGGGCATACTCGAACAGGTCGAACTCGCGGTCGCAAATCGCATCGTACGCCTCGTCACAATTATCGCTGATAGCGCGCAACACCAGGCAATCGACACCATTTTTAGTTGCGACATGGGCAATCGCCGCGCCCTCCATGCCAACACAATCGGCATGCGTCGCCTCGATAGCGTCGTTGCGCATGGCGGCACCCGTCACAAAACGGTTGCCCGTGGCAATCGTGCCGACCAGGAACTGCTTGGTGCCCTCGTTCGAAGCGGCTGCATTTGTCGAAGCATCGACAAAGCCACGCTCAGCAAGCACATCGGCAGCAATATCGACCAGCGCAGGCGTCGAGCCAAACTCCTCGAGCCCCGGTGCAGACTCGGCGATAAGCGCGGTATCGGTATCCAGATAGCGCAGGCGTTTGCCAATGACCACGTCGTCGATATGAAGCTTGGGGTTCAAACCGCCCGCAATGCCCGAAAACACAACAGCCTGCGGAGCATACTTGCTAATGAGGTGCTGTGTTGCAGCGGCGGCGTTCACCGTGCCCATGCCCGCCGTTGTGGCGACAAGCGTCAGGCCGTCGAACTCACCGCTCACAACGGTCAGGCCTGCCTCCTGTGCCTCGCAAACGTCGCTCAGCTCTTCCTTAATCTGCATGATCTCTTTTTCGAGTGCACCGATAATCGCGATGGTAGCCATACCATTCCCCAAACCTATACGAAATTCTCAACCACGGTATGGTACCAGCATTTTGTTTGACCTCGCCAAACGAACACGCTAAGCCAGTGCAGCTCGCGTATCAAACAGCGCCTTTGCAATCGCGGCCGTAACCTCACTCGAGCGGTCGCTCCACGGCATCGATGTCATGACGCTCATGACATAGGTACGGCCATCGATGTCGATAAGGCCCGCATCGCATGTCGAATAGTAACCGTCCTCGCTAATCCAGCCTGCCTTGTTGCACATCTTAAAGGGTAGTCAATTTGGGACGGGCTTGTTAGCCGATGGCCGACCTGAGCTCCGCACGGCGCTTTTTCATGCCGGCCATGACGGCGTTGCGCAGCTCGGGCATGCGCGCGGTATCCATCTGGGGCACGCCCTCGAGCTTATAGGGAATACCCAGTTGCTCGTACTTGACGACACCCATCGTGTGATACGGCAGCATTTCCAGGCCCACCACGTTGTGCCATGGAGCGATCAGGCGACCGAGCTTCTCGCATTCCTCCGCCGTGTCGGTGATACCCGGCACCACCACATGGCGAATAACAACCTTAATCTTGCGATGGGCAAGCTCATCGCCAAACGCCAGGATGCGCGCAGGATCGCAACCGGTCAGCTTTTTATGCTCAACCGGATCGGCATGCTTGATGTCGAGCAGCACCATATCGGTCTCGTTGAGAACAGCATCGAACTTCTCCGGATGCTTGGGATCAAATGCATAGCCACAGCTATCTAGGCAGGTATGCACACGGCCATCGGGATTGTTGTGCATTGCACGGAACAGGTCGGCCAAAAACTCGGGCTGCAGGAGCGGTTCGCCACCCGAAACGGTAATGCCGCCGCTACGGTAGAACTCATGGTTGCTCTGGAACTCGTCCATGAGATGCTCGACGGTCACCATCGTGCCGCCGTTAACAGACCAGGTATCGGGATTGTGGCAATACGCGCAGCGCATGGGACAGCCCTGAACAAACACCACAAAGCGGATGCCGGGTCCGTCGACCGTTCCCATCGTCTCGATCGAATGCACGCGACCCAGGGCATACGCAGAGTCCTCGGGACGAGCGTCCACACCCTCAAGCGTCATTTCTGCCATTCGCGCTACCTTGCCTCTCCTTGGATGCAACCAATTAAAATGCCAGAGCCATTCTAGCCCATGCGTTTGCGTTTAAACGTCTCGGACTAGAACGGCACGTTTTAATCTATCCCCCATCACCATGGCTGGGGGGCTACGTCGAGATGTCAGGCTGGAGAACGCTCGCCTGCGGCCTTTACGCCTTAAGCGTGAGCACCGCGCCGAAGGCGGTCGGGCCGCAATGGCTCGAGATGACGCCGCCAACCTGCGTCCAGGTAACGTCCTCAAAGCCCAGGTCGTGCGCATAGACTTCCATGTCGTCGCGCAGCTCCTGGGAAAGGCCCACCGAATACGCCAGGCCAATATGCGAGTAGTCGATCTCGCCCTTCGCTACCATGTGGTCAAGAAAGGCACGGGCGCACTTGAGCATAGAACCGCGGAACTTCTTGGTCGCCACGAACTTGCCGCCCGTCACCTCGATGCAGGGCTTAATCTTGAGCAGGTGGGCGCCAAGGAATGCCACGTTGGACAGACGACCGCCCGCCTTAAGGAAGGCAAGGTCGGTAGGAACAAAGCCCAACAGCACGCGGTCCATGACGGAATTCGTAAATGCAAAGATCTCGTCGACGGTGGCATCGGGGTGGGCCTCGATGTATTTGGCAGTCTCGACGACAACGAGCGACTGGCCTACCGAGACAAAGCGCGTGTCCATGGAGAACACGTAGTCGCGCCCCTCCGCTGCAATCTTCGAGGACTGATGCGAACAGGTCGTGGCCTCGGAATATGCAAGATGCAAAATGGTCGCGTCGGGCTGCTCGGCATGAATGCGGTCGTACACGTGAGCAAAATCCGCAGGCGAGCAGCCACTGGTCTTGGGCATAACGCCAAACTCGTTGCAGCGCGAGTAAATCTCAAGCGGGTCGATCGATCCGTCTTCGACGGTCTCGTCACCAATCGTGACATGCATGGGCACGCGCACGATGCCATAGCGCTCGCAGAGCTCCGGCGTCACATCCGAACCAGACTCAACCACGATTACGTACTTGCCCATTATCATCACAACCCATCTCGACGTTGGCTTTTGAATATGTGACGCACGTCCGCCGTCCTGCTGCAGAACGGCCTCCAAGCGCCAAAGAGACGCCGCCCCTTGCACACAACAAAGGACAGCGTCTCCCTGGAAAACTCCGTGCTTATCTGAGATTCTACACGGTTTATTAAGGAGTGTTACTTATTCCGCAAACGGTAGCTATACGCGATAAACGGTAGCAAGCAAGAATCCAGAACGCTCAACCCATTAGGAGAGTTCCGCCTAAAGGGTGACTACACAGGACCCCGCCGGGGCTGTTTGGGCTACCTCCCAAAATATTCCGCAGGACGCAAGAAGCCCTCGCCGCACGAAGTGCGCAGCGAGGGCTTCTTGCATGTCCGAGGACGTTTTGGGAGGTAGCCCAAACAGCCCCGGCGATCCTGCGGGAGTTAAACCCCTTTAGAACTTGTTGTGGAAGGTACGCGAAATGACCTCGTCCTGCTGCTCCTTGGTGAGCGTGTGGAAGTTCACGGCGTAGCCGGAAACGCGAATGGTCAGCTGCGGGTACTTCTCGGGGTGAGCCTGAGCGTCGAGCAGCGTCTCACGGTTGAAGACGTTGATGTTCAGGTGGTGGCCACCCTTCTCGGCGTAAGCGTCGAGCATGTGGACCAGGTTATCGGCCTGAGTCTCGGAAACTTCAGAAACCTTCATAATGTGTCTCCTTCGATCGATAGGCGCCGGCCGAAACCGGCGCACTAATCAGTAATCGTTATTGTTAGTATAGCACTAACAATAGTTACTCGCCCAGCTGATCAAGGTCGATATCGCCAAAGAACACCTGGTCCTCCTTGCCGAGCGCACCCGGGATGATGGAGAAGGTGTTGGAGATGCCGTCCTGAGCATCGCGGAACGGGAGCTTGGAAACCGAAGACAGCGAAGCGATGGCGCCGTGGCTATCGCGCTTGTGCATGGGGTTAGCACCCGGGGCGAAGGGCTGGCCAGCCTTGCGGCCATCAGGCGTAGAACCGGTCTTCTTGCCGTACACGACGTTGGAGGTGATGGTCAGAACCGAGGTCGTGGGCACGGAGTTGCGGTAGGTGTCGTTCATGCGGATGTACTCCATGAACTGGTGCACAACGTCGTGAGCGATCTGGTCGACGCGGTCGTCGTCGTTACCGTACTTGGGGAACTCGCCCTCGGTCTCGAAGTCGACAATGATGCCGTTCTCGTCGCGGACGGGGTGGACCTTGGCGTACTTGATGGCGGACAGGGAGTCAGCCACGACGGAAAGGCCAGCAATGCCCGTAGCGAACCAGCGGTGCACGTGCTTGTCGTGCAGAGCCATCTGGATGCGCTCGTAGCAATACTTGTCGTGCATGTAGTGGATGATGTTCAGCGAGTTGACGTACACGCCAGCGAGCCACTTCATCATGTCGTTGTACTTGGCCACAACGTCGTCGTAATCGAGCGTATCGCCCTCGACGGCGCGATACTTGGGGCCGACCTGCTTCTTGGAGACCTCGTCAACACCGCCGTTGAGTGCGTACAGCAGGCACTTGGCCAGGTTGGCGCGGGCGCCGAAGAACTGCATCTCCTTGCCGATGCGCATGGAGGACACGCAGCAGGCAATGCCGTAGTCGTCGCCGTGGTAGACGCGCATGAGGTCGTCGTTCTCGTACTGAATCGAGGAGCTGGCGACAGAAGTCTTGGCGCAGAACTTCTTGAAGTTCTCGGGCAGACGGGTCGACCACAGAACGGTCATGTTGGGCTCGGGGCTGGTGCCCATGTTCTCGAGCGTGTGCAGGTAGCGGTAGCTCATCTTGGTAACGAGCGTACGGCCGTCGACACCCATGCCGCCGATGGACTCGGTGACCCACTGCGGATCGCCGGTAAACAGGGCCTGGTACTCGGGGGTACGGGCAAACTTGACCATGCGGAGCTTCATGATGAAGTGATCCACGAACTCCTGGATCTGCTCCTCGGTGAAGGTACCGTTGGCAAGGTCGCGCTCAGCGTAGATGTCGATGAACGTGGAGGTACGGCCGATGGACATAGCGGCGCCGTTCTGCTCCTTGACGGAAGCGAGGTAGGCGAAGTACATCCACTGGATGGCCTCCTGCGTGTTGGTAGCAGGGTTGGAAATGTCGAAACCATAGGTCTCGGCCATCATCTTGAGCTCGCCGAGGGCGCGGATCTGCTCCTGCAGCTCCTCACGATCGCGGATGTTGTCGGCGGTCATGACCGTCGGGGTGGAAGCCTTCTGGGCCTCCTTGTCCTTGATCAGGTAGTCGACACCGTACAGGGCGACACGACGGTAGTCGCCGATGATGCGGCCGCGGCCATAGCCATCGGGCAGACCGGTGATGATGTGGGCCGAGCGGCAGGCGCGCATCTCGGGGGTGTAGACATCGAAGACGCCGGCGTTGTGGGTCTTGCGCTCGAAGGTGTAGCGCTCGACAACGTTCTCGTCGATCTTGTAGCCGTGCTGGCTGGCAGCCTGGCAAGCGATGCGGATACCGCCGTTGACGTGCAGCGCGCGCTTGAGCGGCTTGTCGGTCTGGAGGCCGACGATGGTCTCCTTGTCGCGATGGGCGTTATCGATGTAGCCAGCGGGGTGGCTCACGATACCCGTGACGGTCTTGGTGTCCATATCGAGGACGCCGCCCTGCTCGCGCTCCTTGAGCAGCAGGTCGAGAACCTCGCCCCACAGCTCCTTGGTACGCTCGGTCGGGCCGGCGAGGAACGACTCGTCGCCCTCGTAGGGGGTGTAGTTCTTCTGGATGAAGTCTCGGACGTCAACCTCTCCCGTCCAGATGCCTTCCTTGAAGCCTTCCCATGCCTCCTGCATTGTGTAACCACGCTCCTAGTTACGTGTAATGCGGCGCTCTCTCACACCGCTGCTTATTGAATTCTTGAATGTTAGACCTGCATGACCGGCTTCATTCGCCTTCCGTCGCGCGTTAGCGCAGGGAAAAACGTTTATTCACCTTGGTCTTGCAACCCTAAACCCAAGATTTCACCCGTTAGTGAAGGATAACATAGCCACCCCCTTCATCAGGGCTGTTATATGTTCCTTTTTTTGTGTCATTAGAGCGTTTTCAACAAATCCGCAGGAAACGCGCCCGCCATCATCTACCGTTCACCGAATTATTTGATATTTCCCCTTGCCTTTATACGTCCTTCACTCTAGCTGTTATGCCAGCTTTAGCAGGGTAAAGTACCCACCGATAGATTTTGGGACATGCCTAGAAATCTACTTTTTCGCCGCGACGGAGGCGGTGGCATGAAATGCCCACGAAGGTAGATTTCTAGGCATGTCCCAAAAATCTACTGTATGAGGTGTGCATACAGGGGTATCATCTTTCACCAAAAATAGTTTCTAGTGTTAGGGGTTTTCGGTGGAAGATACCGATTTCCATGAGCTTGGGCGTCAGCTCTTTACCGAGTTTGGCAGCATGCACCAGCACGTTTCGCGTTTTGTCGACCAGGCGATGAGCGGCGAGATGGCCGTCATGCGCGCCCTCATGCTCGCCGGCGGTTCGCTTACGCCGAGCGAACTCGCCGATCGCGCTTGGGTCTCGAGCGCCCGTATCGCCAACATCCTGCGCGCCCTCGAGGGCAAGGGCTGGGTCGAGCGCGAGCACTCAAAAACCGACCGTCGTCGCGTACACGTCACGGTGACCGACAAAGGCCGACAAGACCTCGAAATCAAACGTCGGGAATTCGAGGACCGCACCGCGGCCTTTCTCGAGCAGCTCGGCGAAACGGATACCCAAGAGATGGTGCGCCTTCTAAGGCGTGCCAACGAAATTATCGACCGCAACCAAGAAAGGAGAGATGCCGAGTGAGGATTCTCAAGCTCTTTAAAAAGCATGTCCTGGCGCTGCTCACGGCTATCGTACTTATCGTAATCAGTTGCAATGCCGACCTAGCGCTGCCTACGTATATGAGTGACATCGTCGATGTGGGCGTGCAGCAAGGCGGCATCGCCTCACCCGTGCCCGACACCATTCGCGCCGAATCGCTCGATGACCTCAAGCTCTTTATGGGCGCCAAGGACGCCAAAGCTGTGGATGCCGTGTTTAGCAAGGCGGACAACAACGGCATTCGAACGTACAAGGGCACCGAGGAGGAGCGCGCCGACGGCGGCAAGATTGCCGACATCATGAGCCTGCCCGAGACCGTCGTCCTTTCGCTCAACCAGGGCATCGACGCCAGCTCCATGGGCGACATGATGGGCACGTCCAGCGAAAAAGACAACAGCGCCGCCCAGGCCATGCCCACCCCCGAGCAGATGGCGGCGATGACGCCCGAGCAGCTCGCCGAGATGCAGCAGAAGGCCGCAGCGGCACAGAACATGCAAAAGCAGATTGATGCCGACGGCGGCAAGATCACCATGAAGAGCCTGCGCCTGGGCGTTGAAGGCGGCCTGATCGATCAGGGCAAGCTCGTCGAGGGCGCCAACGACATGGCGGACAAGATGGGCTCCATGTCGGGCTCCATCGTGACCCAACGCGCCGTGAGCTATGTACAGGACGAGTACAAGGCGCAGGGTATCGACCCCGCCGACGTGCAGAACGCCTACTTGGGCCGCATGGCGACCACGATGTTTGGTCTGTGCCTGGTGTCGCTCGTCGCCACCATCCTGACCGGCGCCGTGGCCTCACGCACCGCCTGTTCCATCGCACGCGACCTGCGCCGCGAGACCTTCAACAAGGTTATGCACTTCTCGCCGGCCGAGGTGGGCAAGTTTAGCCAGGCCTCGCTCATCACCCGCTGCACCAACGACATTCAGCAGATTCAGATGGCCGCAACCCTGTTTATCCGCATGTGCCTGATGGCCCCCGTCATGGGCATCGTCGCCGTCATGCGCGTCCTGGCCAACCACACCGGCCTGGAGTGGACCATCGCCGTGGCCATCATCGCTGTCTCGGCCGTCGTCGGCGTGCTCATGGGCCTCACCATGCCCAAGTTCAAAAAGATGCAGAGATTTGTGGACCGCGTGAACCTCACCGCCCGCGAGCTGCTCGACGGTCTTATGCCCATCCGCTCGTTCAACCGCGAGGAGCATGAGCTCGAGCGTTTTGACAAGGCATCGCTCGATCTGATGACCACGCAGCTCTACACCAACCGCGCCATGAGCTTTATGATGCCGCTCATGATGCTCGTCATGAACTGCATCACCGTGCTTATCGTCTGGTTTGGCGCGCAGGGTGTGTCCGACGGCGTGATGCAGGTCGGCAACATGATGGCGTTTATCTCCTATACCATGCAGATCGTCATGGCGTTTATGATCCTCACCATGGTGTCGGTTATCCTGCCCCGTGCCGAGGTCGCAGCCGAGCGCGTGGAAGAGGTCATCACTTGCCCCACGAGCATCAACGACCCCGCCTCGCCCAAACTGCCCGCGGCCAGCGCGCCGCACGGTGAGCTCACTTTCCGCGACGTGAGCTTCCAGTATCCCGATGCCCGCGCCGATGTCATTAGCGGCGTGAACTTCACCACGCACGCCGGTCAGATGCTCGGCATCATCGGCTCCACGGGCTCGGGCAAGTCCACGCTCGTGCAGCTGATTCCGCGCCTGTACGACGTCACGGGCGGCAGCATTTCGCTCGACGGCATCGACGTGCGCGACATGACCCTTTCCGAGCTGCGCCGCCGCATTGGTTACATCCCGCAGCAGGGTCGTCTGTTCTCGGGCACCGTTGAGAGCAACCTCAAGTTTGCCGGCGACATGGTGAGCGACGAGGACATGCACCGGGCCGCGCGCATCGCCCAAGCCGAGGACTTTATCGCCGAGCGCGAGGGCGGCTACGACTCCCCCATCAGCCAGGGCGGCTCCAATGTCTCGGGCGGTCAGCGCCAGCGTCTGGCCATCGCACGCGCTTTGGCCAAAAAGCCCGAGGTCGTGGTGTTCGATGACTCGTTTAGCGCCCTCGACTACAAAACAGACGCGCGCCTGCGCGAGGAGCTTGCCAAAAACGTTACCGACGCCGCGCTCGTGGTCGTGGCCCAGCGCATCGCGACCATCATGCACGCCGACCAGATCATCGTGCTCGACGACGGCCACGTGGTGGGCACCGGTACGCACGAGGAGCTGCTGCACAGCTGCCCAGCGTACCTGGAGATCGCACAGTCGCAGCTTTCCGCCGAGGAGCTGGGGCTCACCCAAGAAGAAATTGAAGCCGTCATGGAAGGAGGCGAGCACTAATGGCAGACGAGACCAAGACTCAGAATCCCAAGCCCACCCGCCAGCGTGGTCCCATGGGTCGCATGGGTGGCATGGGCCGCGGCGAAAAGGCCAAGGACTTTAAGGGCACCATAAGGCAGCTGCTCGGCTATATCGGTCAACACAAGGTTGCCGTGTTTGCCGCCGTCGCCTTTGCCGTGTGCTCGGTCATCTTTAACATTGTGGGACCCAAGGTGCTCGGCCAGGTTACGACCAAACTGTTCGAGGGCCTGGTTGCCAAGGTCAACGGCACCGGCGACGTTGACTTTGATTGGATCGCCAAGACGCTCGGCTTTTTGCTCTGCCTGTACCTGGCAAGCTCTGCCTGTAGCCTGATCCAAGGCTGGCTCATGACCGGCGTCACGCAAAAGATTTGTTATCGCATGCGCAAGGAGATCGCCGCCAAGATCGCCGTCGTTCCGATGAGTTACTTCAACGGCCACAGCAAGGGCGACGTACTCAGTCGCATCACCAACGACGTCGATACGCTCGGCCAGTCGCTCAACCAGAGCGTGACGCAGCTCATCACGTCTGTCACGCAGATTATCGGCGTGCTCGTCATGATGCTGTCGATCAGTCTGCCGCTCACCGGCGTCACCGTGCTCACGCTGCCGGCAGCCGCGATTATCCTGACCGTGATGATTCACTTCTCGCAGCCGTACTTCCGCGAGCAACAGCAAGTCCTGGGCGCCGTCAACGGCATTATCGAGGAGGACTTTGCCGGCCAGAATGTCATTCAGGTGTTCGACCGCGCCGAGGCCTCAATCGAGGAGTTCGACCGTCAAAACGACCGCCTCTTTATTAGCGGCTGGCGCTCGCAGTTCCTGTCGGGCCTGATGATGCCGCTTATGAGTCTGGTGGGCAACATGGGCTACGTGGGCGTCGTCGTGGTAGGCGCGCAGCTCGCGCTGACCGGCAATGCCACGCCCGGCGACATCCAGAGCTTTATCCAGTACGTTCGCAACTTTACGCAGCCGGTGCAGCAGCTGGGCAACGTGAGCAACACGATGCAGTCGATGGCCGCCGCTACCGAGCGCGTGTTTGAGTTCCTGGCCGCGCCCGAGGAGGAGCAGAAGGCCGACGCGCAGATTCCCGAGAAGCGCCCCGGCCACGTGGAGTTCGACCATGTCAAGTTTGGCTACACGCCCGACAAGACCATCATCCACGACTTTAGCTGCGAGGCGCAGCCCGGCCAAACCATTGCCATCGTCGGCCCCACCGGCGCCGGCAAGACCACGCTCATTAAGCTGCTGCAGCGCTTTTACGACGTGGACGGCGGTTCGCTGCGCGTCGAAGGCGTCGACGTGCGCGACTGGGACCGCGCGGCGCTGCGCGGCGAGTTTGCCATGGTGCTGCAGGACACCTGGCTGTTTAACGGCACCATCCGCGAGAACATCCGCTACGGACGCCCCGATGCGAGCGATGCCGAAGTCGAGGCCGCTGCACGCGCCGCGCGCTGCGACCACTTTATCCATACGCTCGCCGGCGGCTACGACTTTATGATCAACGAGGAAGGCACTAACCTGTCGCAGGGCCAACGCCAGCTCGTGACTATTGCCCGCGCCATTTTGGCCGACCGCCCGGCGCTGATTCTGGACGAGGCGACCTCTAACGTGGACACCCGAACCGAGGAGCTCATCCAACGCGCCATGGATGCGCTGATGCAGGGCCGCACGAGCTTTGTCATCGCGCATCGCCTGTCCACGATCCGCAACGCCGACGTAATCTTGGTGATTCGCGACGGCGACATCGTCGAGAAGGGCACACACGACGAGCTGCTCGCCCAGGGCGGCTTCTACGCCGACCTGTACAACTCGCAGTTCGACGAAGCGGCGTAAAACCGGCGGCAAACAACCGCAATACCCAAAAACGGGGGCGCAGAATGAGCTGCGCCCCCGTTTTGTGTCCTTTGGGCCTCGAACTGCCTCCCCTGGGACCTGATTGACAGCCCACTCCAAGCCCCGTGGGCAAAAAATGGCAAATATGAGTACTGTCACCTTTTTAGTAACAGCCAAAACAGCACCAAATGCTGCTCACACGGCTTGCACGCGGGTAGCGTGCAGAGATGTGGTGTAAGAGGCGGGGCATGCCCCGCCTCCGCCCT
>CAJLPI010000028.1:0-20146 GCA_905208535.1 uncultured Collinsella sp.
GCACCGAGCCGTACGCTTGACTTGAAGAAGGGGGAGGCCTCGCGGCCTCCCCCTTCTTTGCGTTTACGGGGCGTAAATGACTCAATTACACCAGACGATCTTGTTGTTTTTGGTATTGAGCCTTTATTTAAAGAAAATAAATCGTATAACAAGGGCAACTGCTATGGCCGCAATGGTCAAAAGCAGAATTGTCAGCTGATGCTGCTTGCGTCGTTTACTTGACGAAACGAAGATTGACTTTCCCTGTTTTGGCGTTTCGAGATAGCGAGCCGAATGCGTCAAGGTTTGCTTGGGTCGAGGCCCTCTTTGTTGATGGACGGCGGATGCTTTCATCGGCTCATCACTAGCTGCGCTGTTTTTAGATAATGGTGCGTCTTTCAGATATACAGGGTCTCCCGAGGCGACGCCCATATGTTTACGTCCCGTTTGGGCATCCTCGAGCGATTGATATCGGTTTCTCGTCACATAATCGGGCTCTGGGTCATTGATGGGCTCTTGCGAGATGTGGGGGCGATGGAACCGTGGCGGCTGCGTAGAAGTATCTTCGCCCTGCGTCGGCATAAACATATTGTTCTGGTTTTGGTCGTCCATGATGCCCTTTAGCTCGTTACCAACAACGTGTACGCGCTCATTGTAAGCCCCTTGTTATTTGTAGCTGCGAACATACTTGTTATTTAAGCTCTGGTTCAAAGAACCTTAACCTTACTAAAACCTGAGTCATACACACTTAGATATGCTTATAGTACTGGACTCAAAAAACTTTATAGTCGATGTATATATGGGCACTGGGTGGGCATATATAAGAGCGTCAAAAGAAGTCCCAGTCACCTAGAAGATGGCTCGGCAGTCCTTAAAAGGAGTGGTAAACATGGCAAGCATGGTTCCTTATCGTTCGGTTTTTGGCGTTCGTCCTTCTGCTAGCTCGCTGTTCGATCTGTTTGATGATATGACCGACCTTGCAAACAACTCGATTGCCTCCAAGGCGTTCCCCGTTGACGTTGAGGACAAGGGCGATGGCTACGAGGTCAAGGCGTATCTGACCGGTGTCGCCAAGGATGACATCGACGTTGAGCTCAATGAGGGTCGCCTGTCCATCAGCGTGAACGTCGAGGAGAGCGCCGAAAACGAGGGTAAGAACTTCCTCCAGAAGGAGTTTAGCTCGTACAGCGCGACGCGTGGCGTATATCTGAAGGACGCTTCGAGCGAGGGCCTCTCTGCAAAGTATGCTGACGGCATCCTCACCGTTACGGTTCCTAAGATCGTCGAGAAGAAGAACGTCACGAAGATCTCCATCGACTAACGATGGCTCTGCTTCAATCGAGAGTATGAGTTAAGGGGGCTGGGAAGTGATTCCCAGCCCCCTTTTGTTATCTTGAGGGGCTATTGAATAGTTGTCGGTCGATACTGACTTGCAGGGCGTATCGAGAGCTTCCGTGGCCCTTGAAGACGGGTGGCAGAACTGCCGAGTTCATCATCGAGACTTGCATCAAGCGCGTTGGCATAGCTTTTGACGGTAAGGCTTGGACGATTATTGTCCTGGCTGATATGCATGGCGATGAGCTGTTCGGTGCGATCGGTAACAAGTTCGCGCGCGGCTTCGGCGGCCTGGTTGTTGGAGAGGTGCCCCTTTGTGGACAGGATGCGCTCCTGAAGAAAGCGGGGGTACGCTCCTTCGCGCAGCATAGCTACATCGTGGTTGCTTTCGAGCGCGAGAACTCGACAGTCTTTGAGGATGCCTATGGCCTTGCTCGATAACTCTCCGGTGTCGGTGGCAAACCCAATGGAATCATCGAGAGCATTAAATCGATAGCCGACAGGATTGATGACATCGTGCGATGTTGAGTAGGTTTGCACGTGGATGCCGGCAATGGGGAGCGTGTCGCCGGGGTCAAATTCCTCTACGGGCAGGTGCGCGAGGTTTTCTTTGCATGAAAGGGTGTCCCTGCTGGCAAAGAGGGGACCATGCCAGTGCTTGCACCATACATCAAGCCCCTTGATATGGTCACCATGCTCATGGGTGATTACTAGAGCGGCGACGTCGTCTGCCGAGAGGCCAAGCTCCGCCATGCGTTTAAGTGTCTCGCGGCGGGACAGGCCGTTGTCGATCATGATGAGCCCCTGAGGTCCCTCGACGAGTGCGCAGTTGCCTTTTGAGCCGCTGCCGAGGATATGAAGGTGCAGGCGAGACATAAGATTCCAAAGGATACAATGAGTGCGGACGAATAGAGGAGGAAGCGAATGCCAACGGTATCTCAGCACTATGGACATCATGCCGCGCCGAGGACGGATAAGAGCGCCCTGGCAACACGGCAGGCCGCTGCCCCCGTAGTGCTCATGGTATCAGGCGGTGCGGACTCGACGGCGCTGCTCCTTATGGCTTGCACATCAAAGCTGGATATCCAGGACGGGCGCGGCGTCGCTCCCATTGCGCGCGAGCGATTGCACGTGCTGCATGTAAACCATCATCTGCGCGGGGAGGCATCCGATGGCGACGAGGCCTTTGTACGTGACCTGTGCGCACAATACGGTTTGCCGCTGTGTGTTGAGCATGCCTATTTTGATGACGAATCGGGCAATATCGAGGCTGCGGCTCGCGAGGTGCGCTATGCCGCGGCACGGAGATATGTTCGCGAACTTTGTGCTGAATCGGGCGCACCGCGGACGGCGGCTCGTATCTGTACCGCGCATACTTCGTCGGACCGCGCGGAAACATTTTTGATGAATGCCATTAAAGGGTCGGGTCCCGCGGGTCTATCGAGCATTCCGCGCCGTCGGAACATTGTGGTTCGCCCCTTGCTCGACCTCACGCACGATGAGCTCGTGAGCTATCTGCAGGTGCACGGTCAGCCATGGCGGGAAGATGAAAGCAACGAGGACGTTTCGTACCTGCGCAACTATGTACGCCATCGGGTGATGCCGGTGGTGGCACGGCGCAACGCGAGCGTCTGTAAGACGATTGGCGCCGCTTGCGAAATTCTGGGCGACGAAGACGCCTTTCTTTCCCAGCTTTCGGCACAGGCGTTTCGAAGCTGCCTGCGCAAGGAAGCGGCGGGCGCACTGGTGCTCGATGCGCGCCGTCTTGCCGCCGCTGAGGTTGTGATTGCACGGCGTATCGTGCGGTTGGCGATTAAGCGCATCGATCCCGACGCGCGACCGGAGATGCGGCACGTGGAGCGCGTGCTCGCCTGCGTCGCTGCGGGCTCGGGCTCGGTTACGCTTCCTGCGGGAATTGATGCCCGTGTGGAGTTTGGCATGCTGGCGTTCAAGGCCCCGGCGGCGCGCGAGGGTTTAGTGGCCGATTGGATCTCCGTTCCCGGTTGTCTGCCGCTGGGGGCGGGGCATATGCTGACAGCGGAGCCGATGGCTGTGGAGCCGGGGTGCGATATCGTGCACCGTGCCCGCGAGCTTGCTGCTGCCGGAAAGGTTGCGGCCTTGGTGGATGCGGCGGCCCTGGGGTTTGCCGACCGCGATGGCGAGCGGATGTTAGCCGGCTCGCGCGGGGAGATTCCCACCGAGGCACGATCGGCGCGCCTGTGGGTGGATAGCCCTGTGCCGGGAGACGTGATGTGCCCGTTGGGGATGAACGGCCGAAGCAAGAAAGTGTCAGACCTGTTAAACGAGGCGCGCATTCCTGTTTCAGACCGCTCTGGCGTACCCGTGGTAAGAACGGCTCCGGGAGGTGCCGTAGTATGGGTCGCGGGCGTTCGCGCGGACGAGCGTTTTAAATGCACGGCCGCAACGCGCGTGGCATATCTGCTTCGTGTGGTCGATGCGGAATAGCGCTTCGCGCCAGCTATTCTGTGCGACGTTGACGGTATTCCCGCGCTGATGGCGCACGTGCTGGTAAATATACCCCGTGCGCTGCTAGAATGTGTAGTTCGCGTCCATGCGGCGGTGCGTGGGCGATAAGCACAAGAAAGGGTTGTCATGGCTTCTCAACATCCGGATATCGAGAAGGTTCTGTTTACGCAGGAGGATATCGACGGTATCGTCTCTCGCCTAGGCGAGCAGATTACTCGCGACTACGCGGGTAAGGATCTGGTGCTGATTGCGGTCCTGCGCGGCGCCGTGGTCTTTATGGGCGACCTGATGCGCAAGATCGAGCTGCCGACCAACATCGATTTCATGGCTGTTTCGAGCTATGGCGACGGTGTGAAGTCCTCGGGCATCGTGCGTATCATTAAGGACCTGGATATCGACATCCGCGGTCGCGACGTGCTGATCGTCGAGGACATTCTGGACTCGGGCCTGACGCTCAAGTATCTGATGAAGAACCTCGAGAGCCGCAAGCCCGCCTCGCTGGAGGTTGCCGCCTTCCTGTGGAAGGACGTTGAGGACCGTACCTCGGCCGTCACGCCCAAGTATGTTGGAACCCATTGCCCCGATGCCTTTGTGGTGGGCTACGGCCTCGACTATGCCGAGCGCTATCGTAACCTTCCGTATCTGGGCATTTTGAAACCGGAGGTTTATTCGTAAGATGCCCGACGACCGTAACGATAACAATTCCCAGACTCCCCGGGAGCCTAAGATCCCGGGGATGCCCGGAGGCAAGAAGCCCACGCGTACGGGCTGGCTGTATTTAATTTTGGCTTGCGCGCTTCTGGGCTACGCCTTCTTTAACATGGGCTCCGGCTTCGCCAATTCCAGCAATACCGTAAAGCTCGCGACGAGCGAGATGGTCAACGCCATTAAGCAGGATCGCGTCGAAGATTTGACCTATACGGTTCAAGACGGAAGCGTGGCGGGTCATTACTGGAAGACGAAAAAGGACAAGGGTGACACGAGCGAGCTCAAGAACTTCTCCTCGACCTATGTCGGCTCCGATTCGCTTGCCGAGCTTATGGCGGAGCACCCCGATACCAAGTACATCGTCAACACCAATGACCCCGATTTTTGGGGCGACTTGGCGATGAGCGTGCTTCCGACGATCGCCCTGATCGCCATCATGTTCTACTTTATGCGCCAGATGATGGGCGCCAACAACAGGAACATGCAGTTTGGCAAGACCAACGCCAAGACCAACGAGGCAACGCGCCCCAAGGTCAAGTTTGAGGATGTTGCCGGTGTGGACGAGGCAGTCGAGGCAGTCGAGGAGATTCGCGACTTTTTGAGCGATCCGGACCGCTATCGCAAGCTGGGCGCCAAGATTCCGCGCGGCGTGCTGCTGGTTGGCCCTCCGGGTACCGGTAAAACCCTGCTGGCCAAGGCCGTTGCCGGCGAGGCGGGCGTGCCGTTCTTTAGCATCTCGGGTTCCGACTTTGTCGAGATGTTCGTGGGTGTCGGCGCCAGCCGCGTGCGCGACCTTTTTAAGGAGGCCAAGTCTCAGGCTCCGTCAATCATCTTTATTGACGAGATCGATGCCGTGGGACGTCAGCGCGGAGCTGGCTTGGGCGGCGGTCACGACGAGCGCGAGCAGACGCTCAACCAGCTGCTGGTCGAGATGGACGGCTTTGAGGAAAGCGAGTCGGTCATCCTGATCGCTGCGACCAACCGTCCTGACATCCTGGATCCGGCATTGCTGCGTCCCGGCCGTTTTGACCGTCAGGTTACGGTCGACCGTCCGGATGTGAAGGGCCGCGAGCAGATCTTGCGCGTGCATGCCGAGAACAAGCCGATGGACGAGGACGTTAAGTTTGAGAAGCTCGCCCAGATGACCGTTGGCTTTACTGGTGCCGATTTGGCGAACCTGCTCAACGAGTCTGCGTTGCTGGCCGCTCGCCGTCATCGTTCTGTGATCTCGATGGACGAGGTCGAGGAGTCGATGGAGCGCGTGATTGCCGGACCGCAACGCAAGGGTCGCGTGATGACCGAAGCCGAGCGCACCACGATTGCCTACCATGAGAGCGGTCACGCTTTGGTGGGCCACATCCTGGAGCACTCCGATCCGGTTCATAAGATCTCGATCGTCAGCCGCGGTCAGGCCCTGGGCTACACACTGCAGCTTCCGCAGGAGGATCACTTCCTCAAGACCAAGAACGAGATGCTCGACGAGCTCGCCGTGTTCTTGGGCGGTCGCGTTGCCGAGGAGCTCATGTGCGACGACATCACGTCGGGCGCGAGCAACGATCTGGAGCGCGCGACTAAGATGGCGCGCGAGATGGTCACGCGCTTGGGCATGAGCGAGGAGTTGGGCACGCAAGTGTTTGGCGAGGCGCAGCATCAGGTGTTCCTGGGTCGCGACTATGCCGATCACCAGGATTACTCCGAGGAGACGGCGCGTCGCATCGACATCGAGGTCCAGCGCATTATGCGTGAGGCCCATCGTCGTGCGGTCGAGATTTTGGATGCCCGCCGCGATCAGCTCGATCTGATGGCCAAGGTGCTGCTTGAGCGCGAGACCGTCGAGGGTGACGCCGTGAACGCCCTGCTCGACAACGAGTGGGACGCTTACCTTGAGCGCGAGGGCGATATCCTGGCGGCCAAGGAGGAGCGCAACGCCAAGGCGGCTGGCATGCCGACCAAGAAGCGCTCGCTTCGCATGAGCGAGGAGGAGTTGGCGGCTGATGCCGCGGCCTTTGCGCAGGCGGCCATGCAGGAGGATGCCGAAGCCGCATCCGATGATGCCGGAGATGGCAATGCTGCCAACGCTGACGGCAACACCGACGCCGACAAATAGTTCTTGTAGCGAAAGCCTCTGCGGGGAAACCTGTGGAGGCTTTTTCTTTTGAGCGATATGTTGATTGGGGACAGACTTAAATGAGCGTTTTCACGCATTTAAGTCTGTCCCCAATCAACATTGTGGCGCTCTAGTTGGCTAAAGCGTACAATAGCGCCTATGCGAAAGGGGAACAGATGATCAACGAAACTATGTATGCTCGCGGTGCGGAAAGCTCCATCATCCGTGAGATTTTTAGCTATGGCCTTGAGCGCAAGGCACAGATCGGTGCGGAGAACGTATTCGATTTTTCGCTGGGCAACCCGAGTGTTCCGGCGCCCGCTGCTGTTGCTGAGTCCATTAAGAAGGCATTGGAGCTGCCGAGCGACCAGCTGCATGGATACACGCCTGCGCCGGGTCTGCCGCAATGTCGAGCGGCCGTCGCCGACTCGCTCAACCGTCGCTTTGGCACGAGCTATGAGGGCAAGGACGTCTTTATGACGGTGGGTGCCGCGGCTTCGCTCACCTGCACGCTCAACGCCGTTACGAACCCGGGCGATGAGGTTGTTGTTATCGCCCCGTACTTTCCGGAGTATCGCGTGTGGATTGAGAAGGCCGGCTGCACGTGTGTTGAGGCGCTCGCCGATGAAGATACGTTCCAGCTGAGCGTGAGTAACGTGCTCAAGGCGATTACCGATAAGACGGCTGCCGTCATCATCGACTCGCCCAACAATCCGACCGGTGCCGTATATACACGCGACACGCTGACGCGACTGGCCAATGTTCTGCGCGAGGCCAACGCTCAGCGCGATCCCGAGAATCCGATTATGCTCATCTCTGATGAGCCGTATCGCGAGATTGTCTATGGCGCCGAGGTGCCTTGGGTGCCTTCGATCTACGAGCACACCATCGTGTGCTACTCGTATTCCAAGTCGCTTTCGCTACCGGGCGAGCGCGTCGGGTGGATCCTGGTTCCCAATACGAATCCTCAGGCAGCTCGTCTAATGCCCGCCGTTGCCGGTGCCGCCCGTACGCTGGGCTTCGTGTGTGCACCGGCGCTCTTCCAGCGCGTGATCATCGATTGCATCGATGAGCCGAGTGATGTCGAGGCCTATGCTCGCAACCGCACCGCGCTTACCGACGCACTAGCGGAGTACGGCTACACCTATGTTGAGCCGGATGGTGCATTCTACCTGTGGGTGAAGGCACTGGAGCCCGATGCGAATGCGTTCTGTGAGCGCGCGAAGAAGTATGAGCTGCTTGCGGTGCCCTCGGACAGCTTTGGCATGCCTGGTTGGTTCCGCCTGGGCTATTGCGTGAGTTACGAAACGATTATCAATTCGCTACCCGCTTGGAAACAGTTGGCGGACGAGTATCGTTAAAAGTAAAGCGCTCTGCTTACAATGTTTTACGTGAAACGGGGTTTGGTGTTAAGCCAGACCCCGTTGTCTATGCCGTTGTGTGATTGGGATGAAGCAGTTTTACGACTGCCGAAAGCTATGCGTACAATGAATATACGCGACGGCCATGCTGGACAAGGAGACCTGATGCCCTACCTGCTTTCCTGTGATATCCATACTCATACGATGTTCTCCGCGCATGCGTACTCAACCATTGAGGAGAACATCTATTGGGCGGCGGAGCGTGGCCTTCAGGTGCTCGGTTCCGCCGATCATTTAAGCTCGATGGTTACGCCTTGCCCCAATGACCTGCGCAGTTTCCAGTTCTTTATTAACCAGGATATCTGGCCGCGCATTTGGAGCGGCGTGCTGGTGCTCCGCGGCGCCGAGGCCGATATCGTTTCGCTGGACGGAAGCTTGTTTGGCGAGGACATTCCCGTTTCGCTCAATATCGCCGGCGATTCGTATAGTCGTGAGCATTCGCTGTTCGATTTGGTGACGCGTAATTTGGATTATTTGGTGGCAAGCGTGCATAACCCGCAGTTTGCCGAAGGCGCGACGCTCGCCGAGACGACCGAGATGTACATCAATGCCCTGGAGCACCCCAAGGTGTTCATGCTGGGGCATGCGGGGCGCTCGGGCGTGCCGTTCGATATCGACGAGGTGCTGTTGGCGGCCAAGGCCAAGCACAAGATTATCGAGATCAACAACCATAGTCTTGAGCACGGTGCCGACACTGAGCATTGGGCCGTATGCCGCAAGATCGCCGAGCGCTGCGCCGAGCTGGGCGTTGGCATTGGCGTGTCGACCGATGCCCACATTGGCATGGCCATTGGCAAGCTCGATCACGCGCGCAAGATGCTCGACGAGATTCACTTCCCGCTGGATTTGATCGTGACGCGCGATCGCGAGACGCTGCTGCGCGAGATGGCGGCAGCCGGCGTGTGCGACCTGCGCAAGGGGATGTAGCGGAGTTCATAAACCAAGCGAAGGGGGCAGTCCAGACGGGCCGTCCCCTTTCTTGTGCCGGTGGATTAGCGGCGCTCGAGGACCGCGACGGTCTCGGTGTGGTCGGTATGAGGGAACATGTCGACCGGCGTGATCTTGAGCAGGCGATAACCTCCGTCGAGGAGCTGGTGTAGGTCGCGCTCTTGGGTGACGGGGTTGCAGCTGATATAGGTGATGCGGCGCGGCTTAAGTGCGCAGGCGGCTTCGAGGAACTCGGGTGTAGAGCCGGCGCGCGGCGGGTCGATGGAGAGAACGTCAACGCGCTCGTTGTTATCGGCAGCGTCCAGGATGTAATCGGTGGCGTCGTCGGCCATAAACCAAGCGCTGCGGGTGAGGCCGTTGAGCTCGGCATTGCGGCGTGCGTCGGCAATGCCCGCCGGGTTGCGCTCCACTCCGAGCAGCATGATGCCGATACCCTTGTTCTGGGCTTCTTTAGCTGCGCAAAGACCGATGGTGCCGCTGCCGCAGTAGGCATCCATAAGCACATCGTCCTGGCGCAGATCCATGCCATCGATAGCGAGCTGGTAGAGCAGCTCGGTCTGCTGCGGGTTGGTCTGGTAGAACGCGGTAGGGGAGATATCGAATTCGCAACCGAGCAGCTGGTCGCGCATGCACTCGGCGCCATAGACGATACGAGTCTCCTCACCCAAGATGGCGTTACCGGGGCGTCCGTTGATGTTTTGGGCAACGGTGACGATATGCGGATCGAGTGCGGCGACAGCCTCAAAGAACTCCTGCGCATGCGGCAAGTCGCGCTGAGCGGTCACGAGGGTGACCATGATCTGGTCGGTTCGCCAACCGCGGCGGACGACGGCATAGCGAAGCAGACCCAGGTGCTTATCCTCGTTAAAGGCGGGAATGTGCAGACGCTCGGCCTCATGCGCGATGCCGTTGAGAATCTGACGGGCACCCGGCGCCTCGACAGGACACTCGGGTACGGCAACGATCTTGTGCGTGCCGCGCTCAAAGAAACCGCAGCGGACAGCGCCCTCCTTACCGGGGGCAAAGGGAGTGGCGGCCTTATGGCGAAAACCGCGCGGCGCAGGATATTTGCCTGGGTCGCCCAAGGTGACGCCCATACCGCGAATGGGATCGACGCTAATGCCCTCGCGCTCACAGAGCTCAGCAAACAGCTCCTCCATAGCAGCCTGCTTGGCCGCCAACTGCTTCTTATAAGGACGATTGAGCGCCGTACACCCACCACAAGCTTTCATGATCGAACAGGGAGACTTGGGATCCACGGCCTTACGCGCAGGCTGAGCCGAATCCTTGCGCGAGCCTTTGGAACGAACGTGAGGCGCCTTATCCCCGCCCTGACGAGAGCCAGAACGCTTGGTCTTAACCTTGCCCTTCGCCGACTTACCCTTCGCATCCTGAGACGACTTGGATTTCTTGGAAGATTTTTTCTCCTCCGACCCCTCAGCCGCCTCGATCAAAGCACGACGAGCCTTACGCTCCGCACGAGATTCTGCCATGAATTAACCCCACTATTAAATAAAAGAAAAGTCCGAAGCAATTGTACCGTGCATTCAACGTGCCCGTTTGGAGAGGAGGCTATTTAAGGTTCCGAGCACGTTGTCTCCCGGCTGGGTGGCGCCCGGCGCGGAGTTTAATTTGTCGCGAGTTCCGCACGAACAGGAGGCCACTTAATGTGGCCTCCGTCGTGAGCAGGACTGTAGAGCAGCAAATTAAACTCCGCGCCGGGCGCCACCCAGCCGGGTGCTCCAACCTAGTGCTCCATGCGTGCTTTTCGTCTTGCGCAGGACTGTAGAGCAGGAAACTTAATTACGCGCCGCTCCCTGCCCACGCCGGGCTAACCCTCCCTTGTACTTTATCAAGGTAGAGTGTATGATTCTGAACGTTACATGATTCACTTTACTTAACTAAAGTGCCACCAAGGGGGAATACCATGAATACCGATATGTCTCGTCGTCAGTTTGTTGGTCTAGCCGGCTCGCTCGCCACGGTGCTCGGCCTTGGTCTTGTCGGTTGTGGCGGCGGTGCCGCTAAGGGCTCTGCTGCCGGCTCTGCCGCGGCCAAGGATACGAAGGGTGCCGCGGAGTCCAAAAAGCTCGTGGTGGGCTTTGACAAGTCCTATCCTCCGTACGGCTTTGTGGGCGATGACGGCGAATATACGGGCTTTGATCTTGATCTGGCCAAGGCCGTTGCCGATAAGCAGGGCTGGGAGGTCAAATACGAGGCCATCGATTGGGATGCCAAGGATACGCTGCTCAACTCGGGTGCCATCAACTGCATCTGGAACGGCTTTACCATGGAGGGTCGCGGGGACGACTACACGTTCTCCGAGCCGTACATGCTCAACGAGCAGGTGCTCGTGGTCAAGAAGGATGCGGGCATCAAGGGCTGGGACGATCTTGCCGGCAAGACTGTGATTACCCAGACCGATTCCGCTGCGCAGGATGTGCTCGAGGGTGACCAGAAGGGTCTGGCGGCGACGTTTGCCACGCTCGACACGATCGGCGAGTACAACACGGCCTTTATGCAGCTCGAGAGCGGCGCGGTCGATGCCGTGGCTTGCGACCTTTCGATTGCCCAGTATCAGCTTGCCGCCAAGCCTGATGCTTATACGCAGCTTGATGAGCCGCTGTCCAGCGAGCACTACGCCGTCGGCTTTAAGAAGGGCGACACCAAGTCGGCCGACGCCGTGACCGAGTCGCTCAAGGCACTCTATGAGGACGGCACGGTTAAGGACCTGTGCGACAAGTATTCAAGCTATGGTCTATCTTTCGATAATTGGGTGCTCAAGTAATGTCTATTCAGGTCATGATGCAGATGCTTGGCCAGGGATTCTTGGTCAGTTTGCAGTTGTTTGTGCTGACGCTGCTCGGGTCGATTCCGCTGGGAATTCCCGTGGCGTTTATGCGCATGAGCAAAATCGCGCCGCTTCGCTGGATTGCGCGCATCTACATTTCGGTCATGCGCGGTACGCCGCTCATGCTGCAGATGTTTGCCATCTACTTTGCCCCGTACTACGTGTTCGGCATTTCGCTTACGCCCGATTCCAAGTGGACGGCGTGCGTTGTGGCGTTCATCATCAACTACGCCGGCTACTTTGCCGAGATCTATCGCTCGGGCTTGCAGTCGATTCCGCGCGGTCAATACGAGGCAGCCGAGGTGCTGGGCTATTCGCGCATGCAGACGTTTCTGTATATCGTGATGCCGCAGGTCGCCAAGCGTATTCTGCCTGCGATGGGCAACGAGATCATCACGCTGGTCAAGGACACGTCGCTGGCGTTTGCCATTGGCGTGGGTGAGATGTTCTCGACGGCCAAGGCACTGGTCGCCTCGCAGGTGAGCATGGTGCCGTTTGCGATCGCGGCGTTGATCTACTGGGTCTTTAACTTTGTGGTCGAGATGCTGCTGGGCGCCGCCGAAAAGAAGCTGGACTATTATTATGACTAACTCAGTGATGAAAATCGAAAACGCGCGTAAGGCGTTTGGCGGCAATGAGGTGCTCAAGGATATCTCGCTTGAGGTGAAGCGTGGCGAGGTCGTGGCGATTATCGGGCCTTCGGGTGGCGGCAAGTCCACGCTGCTGCGGTGTGCCACGCTGCTCGAGACACTCGACGGAGGCTCACTCTCGTTTGGTGACCTTGCCGTTGCGACGGATGCGGGTTCGGGCGCGGTCTATGCGAAGGGCGATGTGCCCAAGCGGGCACGCTCGCGATTCGGCCTGGTGTTCCAAAATTACAACCTGTTCCCGCACTATACCGTGATGAAAAACATCATCGACGCGCCGATCCGCGTGCTTAAGCGCCCGCGCGAGCAGGCGGAGGCTCGTGCGTGCGAGTTGATCGCGCAGATGGGGCTTACGGGCAACGAGAACAAGGTGCCATGTGAGCTTTCGGGCGGCCAGCAACAGCGTGTGAGTATCGCCCGCGCCTTGGCGCTCGATCCGGAGATCCTGTTCTTTGACGAGCCGACCTCGGCACTCGATCCCGAGCTGACGGCCGAGGTGCTGCGTGTCATTAAAGACCTTGCCGCGCAGAATATGACGATGGTGATTGTGACCCACGCAATGCAGTTTGCGCGCGATGTGGCCGACCGCGTGGTCTTTATGGATGGCGGCCGCATTGTCGAGGAGGGTCCTGCCGAGCAGGTCATCGACCATCCGCGTGAGCAGCGCACCCGTGAGTTCTTGAGCCGTATCGAGGGATAGGCTCAGGTATTTACTCAACTATTAATTGAGGCGAAGCCGCCGCAGGTCTTACGGTCTGTGGCGGCTTTTTGTTTGCATCGACGGGGGTTCAATAATCGCCTCACAAGCTTGTCTCTTCCTCTCGCCGCCTGTATTCATACGTGTGCCGAAAGGTATGCATGGACAGCCGCCCGTGAGGGTAGGGTGGTGGCATAGGACATTTGGAGGGTGAGTCGGCTCGGCTGCCGACCATGCTGCTCCCGGGACGGCACCGACCGCGAACTCTCCCCGTTGGCGTCGCGCATTGCGCGCGGCCCTGCAAGGAGGTCATCATGGGTGCTCCCAAGACCGGTAACGTAAGGAACGTGGTGCTCGTAGGCCAAGGCGGGGTGGGCAAGACTTCACTCGCCGAGGCCATGCTCCACCTTTCCGGCAAGACCGCCCGCCTGGGCGGCCACGACGGCACCAAGCCCACGCTCGACTATGACCCCGAAGAGGTCAAGCGTGCATTTTCCATCTCGACGACCATCGCGCCGATCGACTGGAAGGGCGCGCGCATCAATGTGCTCGATGCCCCGTGCTACCCCGATTTTATCGGCGACGCCTTTGCCGCGATGAGCGTCTGCGAGACGGCTCTGTTTGTGGTCGACGCCGAGGCCGGCCCGCAGCCTACGACGGTTAAGCTCTGGTATGCCGCCGAGGACCTACGCCTGGCACGCGCGGTGTTCGTAAACCGCCTGTCGCGCTCCGAGGCCAGCTTTGCGACCACAATGGACCTGCTGCAGGAGCGCTTTGGTACACGACTGGGCGCCGTGACCCTTCCCTGGGGCGAGGGCGAGGACTTTGACGGCATCATCGACCTGGTGCGCATGAAGGCGCGCCACTGCAACGGCGCCGAGGCCGTTGAGTCGGAGATTCCCGAGGAGTATCGTGCCCAGGCCGAGGAGGCCCATGACCATCTGTGCGAGCTGGTGGCCGAGGCTGACGACGAGCTGATGATGAAATACCTGGAAGGCGAGGAGACGCTGACGCAGGAGGAGCTTGAAGGCCTGCTGTCTAAGGCGATCGCCGAGCGCATCTTTGTGCCGGTCTTTGCGGGCGATTGCATTAAGGAGCAGGGCGTCAACTCGCTGATGGACGACATCGCCACGTACTTCCCGGCGCCGACCGACTACGGCGAGATGCCGCTCATCGACGGTGATTCGCTTAAGATCTCGAGTGACGATGACCGTCCGGTGGCGTTTGTGTTTAAGACGCTGGCCGATCCGCAGCAGGGTCGCATCAGCTTTATCAAGGTACTGACGGGCACGCTTGAGCCGGGCCTTGAGCTGGTCAACGCGCGTACCCGCAAGAGCGATCGTCTGGCTCACCTGTATGTGATGTGCGGCCGCGACATGACCGAGGTCGGTCACGCCTATGCTGGCGACATTATCGTGGCGCCCAAGTTGGCGGCAGAGACGGGTGACACGCTCTCCATTACCGGTAAGGTCGAGGCGGCGGCGTTTAAGTTCCCCAACTCGCAGTACCGCATTGCCATAGAGGCCGAGAACCGCGGTGACGAAGAGAAGCTCTACACGTTTATCGAGAAGGCCTGCAAGGCAGACCCGACCATGAGCATCGACCGCGACGAGGAGACTGGCCAGACCATTATCTCCGCCGTTGGTGAGGCACAGGTTTCGGTGCTGCTCAACCGTCTGGAGGACCGCACCAAGGTCGCCGCCAAGAGCGTGCCGATCCGCATTCCGTATCGCGAGACCATCCGCCGCACGGCGAGCGCCCAGGGCCGCCACAAGAAGCAGACTGGCGGTGCCGGCCAGTATGGCGACTGCTGGCTGCGTGTTGAGCCGCTCATTGGGCCCGACGGCACGAGCGATGGCTATGAGTTTGTGGACGAGGTCGTGGGCGGCCGTATTCCGCGCTCGCTGATTCCCGCAGTGGACAAGGGCGTCCAGGAGACCATGAAGGACGGCATCATTGCCGGCTACCCGCTCACGGGCATTCGCGTGGCTGTGTATGACGGTTCGTATCACAGCGTCGACTCCAACGAGATGGCGTTCCGCGCGGCGGCTCGCATCGGCCTGCGCAAGGCGTGCGCCGATGCCGACCTGGTGGTGCTGGAGCCCATCGAGGAAATCACGGTGACGATCCCCGATAGCTACGCCGGCGCCGTGATGGGCGACATCTCGGCCTCGCGCGGTCGCGTGACGGGTATGGAGACCGATGAGCGCGGCGATACCGTGGTCATTGCCCAGGCGCCGCTGGCCGAGCTAACGGATTACTCGACGCGCCTGCGCTCTATCACGCGCGGCACGGGCGACTTTACCATGAAGCCTGCAGGCTATGAGCAGGTGCCTTATGACGTTCAGGCCAAGCTGGTCGAGCGCTATGAGGAGGGCCGAGCTAAGTAACGTGTGGTTTTGCCTGCAATGTAGGTGCTGACGAAAAGGCCGCCCTGGGTAACCGGGGCGGCCTTATTTGATCCCTTGGGGACGGAGGAAAACGGATCATTTTTTGGGTTACGGGCGGCGCGGTCGGCACTAGTCTCCGGATGCCTGGTTGCGGCCGGTGGCGTAGTCGATCTGCACATGCGGCTGCAAGTTGTAGCAGTACACGTGGAAGCACAGGGTCTTGCCGTGGTCCTCGATCGATTGTGCTTCCAGACGAATGCCACGACAGACGAGCTCCTCCTCGTTGTACATAGGCGTGACGCGGTAGAGCACATGGTTGCCTGTGTCGTGGATGTAGTCGAGGATCTGCTCTTCAAACGGCAGCATGCCCGTTTCGTTGAGATAGCGCGTGCCGGTGAGCAGATTCTTGCGGTTGGCGTTTTCGCCGCAGAGCGACCAGGCGATAAGGTGGCAGCGGTTGTAGAGGCTCTGACCCGGAATAAAGTCGTAGCGCTGCTGGTGCCACCCGGCGGGATGGATACGCGAGATATCGCCGCGCTTGCCCTGACCGAGCGATTCGGGACCCACGCAGGCGAGTGCCTTGCGGGTGCGGCCCAGGCTATCGAGCTTGGAGAACTTCTTAAAGCAGCCCTCTTCGGTAGCTCGCTCGTATTCGTCGAGCGTGAATGATGGCGTGCCCAACGGGTGCGTGCTGTCGGCACGAAGGGCAACGTAGGGGTTGCCGGCGTAGTCGGGAATGCTGCTGAGATATACGCCGCGGGCGCGGTCGAGATCGGGGTTTTCGACCTCGTCGATGGGGGTGACGTTTGAAGAGGCATCGTCAGCGGTGTCGGTCGTGGCGGATTCAGAGCCATCGCCGGAGTCCTGATCATCTTCGGAGTCCGTGGAGCTCGCTGTTCCCGATTCGAGCCGGGCGACCAAGTCCGCTTCGTCGTCGGTGCGGTTGGGACTCTCGTTTTGCTTCTCGGCCAGAGCCGCCGCCTGTTCATCGCTTTGCGGCGAGAGCAGCTTGGGAGCTCCGTCGAGCGATCCCGTAAACAGCGCAAACCCCAGCACCACGGCGGTGCCGATGGAAAGTACTTGCTTGTAGGCGGACTTGCGCGACATGGGGGCTCCTGGGTAGTCGGTTGCGAATCTACCAGTCTAGCAGGAGACGCTGCAGGTCGTTTACCCAGATAAAACCTGCCAAAATAAACCTGTCCCTTTTTGGTGGGTTACTGGTTCATGTTGCCGTGGACGTAGGGGGTGACCTCGGGGGAGATATGACCGCAGCCTAGGTTGCGCAGGGCAGATTCGATAGCGGCGGGCAGTGGGGTCTTGCCCTCGTCGTTGACCGCGGCGCCACCGAGGGCGGCGATCTTGGCGACGTCTGCCGGCTCGGCCTCGATATGCATGCAGCCGCCGACGAGGCGTGCGCGGACCTGGTCCAGGCCAAGGTCGTGCAGGTAGTCCTCACAGGTGCGGATTACATCGACCTTCTCGCGCGTGAGCTCCTCGCCCGTGGGGACTCGCGTGGCCAGGCAGGCTCCTGCCGGCAGGTTCCAGACGGGATAGCCCCAGGCGCGTAGCAGCTCGCGCTCCTCGTCCTTGGTAAAGCCGACCTCCATAAGCGGCGAGCGCACGCCGAGCTCCTGGGCGGCGCGCATGCCGGGGCGGTAGTCGCCGCGGTCGCTTGCGTTGCTGCCGTCGATGACGGTGGGAAAGCCCAGCGACTTGGCGTGGTTGACGATGGCGGTAAAGCCGGCGCGCTTGCAGTGGTAGCAGCGGTCGGCGTCGTTGCAGGCTACCTGGGGGAGCTGCAGCTGATCGACCGAGAGGTTGAGTACGGGAAGCTTGAAGTGCGGCCCCTCATCGGCCTGCCCGTCAACCGCCCGCTCAAACGAAGCCTGCTCGGGCGTGCCGATGAGCGGCGTGGTGAGGTGAACGAGAAGCGTGCTGGCGGGCATGATGCGGGCGCAGACCGCGGCCAAAAAGCTGCTGTCGACGCCACCGGAAAAGCCGATGGCGACGCGCCCGTATGCTAAAAGCAGTTGCTCGATCGCTGCGAGTTTGTCCTGAAGCCCCTCTGCGGGTGCGGTGGTGTCTGAAAGCATAAGTCGATCCTTGCCGTTGAGTACTCGGTCGAAAACTATAATCCTACCGAGCCGCTTGTCATAAGACTTCTATCTATGTAACGAAAGTGCAATATGCTATATACGTTATATACAAGTTTACAGGTGCGGTAAAGTTGCGGGAGTACAGCAGCGCGAAGCGATGGGGGACCGATATGATCAAGGCCGTTATTTTTGACATGGACGGAACGCTGGTCGATACCGAGCGGTTGGGTATCAAGGCGTGGAAGGCGGGCGCGGCCGAGCTGGGATTCGCGATTGATGATGCGCTGATCCATCAGTTTATCGGTCGCACGCTGCCCGATGTCATGGAGATCCTTGATGAGCATTACGGCAGCTGCGAAACCGCTGAGGCAATCTATCGTCGCCATAGGGAGATTCGCGACGAGATGGTCAAGACCGATCTGGAGCTTAAGGACGGTGCCGCCGAGTGCCTCGACGAGCTGCTGACTGCGGGCTATCACGTGGGTCTTGCGACGTCATCGCGCCACGTTACGGCCGAGCGCAACCTCAAGACGGTTGGCCTCTTTGACAAGTTTGAGACGGTGACCTGCGGCGAGGACGTCGTGCGCGGCAAGCCCGACCCCGAGATGTACCTGCTCGCCTGCGAGCGCGCGGGCTTTGCCCCCGAGGAGTGCGCCGTGGTCGAGGATTCCCGCAACGGCTGCGTCTCGGGCATCACGGCCGGCTGCCACGTCTTTGCCGTTCCCGATATCGTGCCGCTGCCGCAGGACGTGGTGGACAGCTGCGAGGCCGTGCTCGATACGCTGTTCGATCTGCCGGCGGCGGTCAGGGCCGTGTGTTAGCGTTCGCACGCGAGTCGCCATGCCCCGCACCCGATCCCGCAGGACGGCGACGGCAACGGCGCCTGCGTGGAGGCGCTGACGCAGTCAGCCCCTCTTATCACGCCAAGATTGCTGTTTTGGCCGATAAGAGGGGCATTGTGCTTTAAGCGACTGGGGCTGCGGCCTTGGTAAGGAGCTGGCGGAGGGTTATGACGCTACAAGTTACTCCAGGAGCCAGTCGATCACGTTGCGCTTGCGGACTCCTTCGTAGTTCGCGTCTGCAAACAGCGTGTCGAGCGTAAGAAGCGTCTTGGGATAGTTGTCTCGGACTTTCTTAAAGGGGGCCAACTCTCGATTGAGGGTAGTTTCGTCGAGCGTTGTGGCTGAAACCTGAAAATAGGCTGTCTCGTCTGAGTTTAGGGCAACAAAATCGATTTCCCCGCCGTCGATATCGCCCACGTAGACGTCGTATCCGCGGCGTAGGAGCTCGAGATAGACAACATTTTCGAGGATATGACCGATATCGCTGCTTTGGGTTTTGACAAGAGCGCCTCTAAGTCCAAGGTCAACGGCGTAGTATTTGCCGTTTGTTGTAAGAAGCTGCCGACCGCGCACGTTATAGCGCGGAGCATAGTACAGCACAAGGCTGTCTGTTAAGCCTTTGAGGTACTTGGCTACGGTTTTCTGGTCGGTTTTGTTGCCGTTGGACGAGAGCGTGTCGGAGATTTTTTTAATCGAGATCCGGTTTCCAATGCTATGGAGTAGGAACTTGGTGATATCGCGCAGGGTCGGGACGTCCGAGACCTTCAGGCGTTCGATAACGTCGCGTATGACGATGGTATCGTAGAGACTCATAAGATAATCGCGCGCCTGGGGTCCCTGAATGCCCGTCTCGGCGATAAAGGGAAAAGAGCCCCGGGTGATGTACTCGTCAAACAACTGCGCGGGAGCCTTTCCGTCATTGGTTTTTGCCGAGCAAAACTCTTTAAAGGATAGGGGCAGCATCTTGAGCTCTACGTAGCGACCGGAGAGCAAAGTTGCCAGCTCGCCCGAGAGCAGATAGGCGTTGGAACCGGTTATGTAGAGGTCGACATTGTCTTTGATAAAAAGACTGTCGACGGCTTTTTCGAAATGCTCGACGTGCTGTATCTCGTCCAGAAAAACGTAGTTCATCTTATCGGGGACGAGTCTGGCGGAAATGTAGTCGTAGAGTGCTCTATACGACGTAAGCGACTCGAACTCCAGGTCTTCAAAGTTGAGGGATATAACCTGGCCGCCCGTGATTCCATGATCGCGCAGATAGCTACGGTAGATTTCGAATAGCTTTGATTTGCCGGACCTTCGCACGCCCGAAACGACCTTGATGACGTGCGAGTCTTTCCACGAAATGAGCCAGTCGAGGTACTGTTTGCGATCAATCAGATTCATGAAACCCCTTTCTTGGCGAGAAAAAACTGGAGCAAAATCAATACTTATAGGAAATATCTAAAAATATGGAATTGAGTCTATTTTAACAAAAAAGTTAATGAAAAATGGATTACATTCCATAAATATCCGTAGCTGCAGGTCCGGCTAAACGGGGAGGGCACATGGGGCCAGTAAAAAATGAACTGCGTCCCAAATCTTGGACGCCCTAAATAGCGACTAGGCCGCGAGGGCCTGATTCCGGAACTCCTCCGG
>CAJLPI010000029.1:0-18253 GCA_905208535.1 uncultured Collinsella sp.
AGAGCGCTTGACTGGCAGTCAAGAGGTCAGGGGTTCGATCCCCCTCGTCTCCACCCGAGCATTGAATGAGGCTCCAACGCAAGTTGGGGCCTTTTTTCATATAGGCACACAAGGTCAAAGGCGGCAGCATGATCCTCCTGGTCGACAAGATCGAAAAAAGCTTCGGCGCACGCGTCCTCTTTAGCGGCGCGTCCTTCCAGATCAACCCCGGCGAGCGCTTTGCGCTCGTTGGGCCCAACGGCGCCGGCAAAACCACCATGCTCAAAATCATCATGGGCATCGACAGCCCCGACGCCGGCCAGGTCCAGTATGCCAAAGACTGCCAGGTGGGCTACCTAGAGCAGGAAACCAACCTAGAGCACAAGGACACCACCATCCTTGCCGAGGTCATGGCCGCCGCCAAGGAAATCCGCCGCATGGGCGAGCGCGCCAACGAACTGCAGGCCCAAATCACCGAGCTCTCCGAGCAGGGCAAGGACGTCGACGCGCTCCTTAACGAGTACGGCCAGGTCCAGGACCGCTTTGAGCACCTGGGCGGCTACGAACTCGAGAGCAACGCCCGCAAGATCCTGTCCGGCCTGGGCTTTAAGGTCACCGACTTTGAGCGCCCGTGCTCCGAGTTCTCGGGCGGCTGGCAGATGCGCATCGCGCTTGCCAAGCTCTTCCTGCGTCACCCCGACCTGCTGCTTCTGGACGAGCCCACCAACCACCTGGACCTCGAGAGCGTCCAGTGGCTGCGCGGCTTTATCGCCAACTATGACGGCGCTGTGCTCATCGTCAGCCACGACCGCGCGTTTATGGACGCCTGCGTCGACCACGTCGCCGCGCTCGAGAACCGCCGCGTAACCACCTACACCGGCAACTACAGCAGCTACCTCAAGCAGCGCGAGGACAACCTGGAGCAGATGCGCGCAAAGCGTGCCGCCCAGGAGCGCGACATCGCCCACATGCAGGTCTTCGTAGACAAGTTCCGCTATAAGCCCACCAAGGCCGCCCAGGCGCAGGAGCGCATCCGCAAGATCGAGCAGATCAAAAAGGAGCTCGTCATCCTGCCCGAGGGCCACAAGCACATCGACTTTAAGTTCCCCGACCCGCCGCGCTCCGGCGATATGGTCGTGGGCCTGGAGGGCGTCTCCAAGTCCTACGGCAACAAACACATCTACAGCGACATCGACCTCAAGCTCTACCGCGGCGAGCACGTGGCACTCGTCGGCCCCAACGGCGCCGGCAAGTCCACCCTCATGAAGATCCTCGCCGGCCTGGAGCCGCCCACCACCGGCACCCGCGATCTGGGCACCAACGTGGGCGTGGCCTATTACGCCCAGCGCGCGCTCGAGGGCATGACCGAGTCCAACACCGTCCTGCAAGAGATCGACACCGTCACGCCCAAGTGGACCGTGCCGCAGCAGCGCAGCTTGCTAGGCGCCTTCCTGTTTAGCGACAACGATTCCATCGAAAAGCAGGTACGCGTCCTCTCCGGAGGCGAAAAGGCGCGTCTGGCCCTGGCGAAGATGCTCGTGGCCCCCGAGGCGCTCCTGTGCCTGGACGAGCCCACCAACCACCTGGACATCGACTCGGTGGACATGCTCGAGAACGCCCTGCAAAACTTCCCCGGCACCATCGTGCTAATCAGTCACGACGAGCACCTGGTACGCGCCGTGGCCAACCGCGTCATCGACATCCGCGACGGCCAAGTCACGGTCTACGACGGCGACTACGACTACTACCTCTACAAGCGCGAGGACCTTGCAGCCCGCGCCGCCGCTGAGGCGTCCACGGAGAGCGCGCCTGCCACGGCCAAGCCCGCCAACGCCGCCCAAGCCAACAGTCCCGCCCCGGCTCCCAAGCCTGCCGAGGGCAAAAAGACCAAGGAGCAAAAACGCGCCGAGGCCCAAGCCCGCGCTGCGCTCAACAAAAAGCTCAAGGGCGTGCGTAACCAGCTCAAAAAGATCGAGACAGAGCTGGACAAAAAGCGCGCCCGCTATGACGAGCTTATGGAATTGATGGCAAGCGAAGAGCTTTATGCCGATCAAGACAAGTTCAACGCCGCGCTGGGGGAATATAACGGCCTTAAGCAAGAGCTGCCCAAGCTCGAGGACGAATGGCTGGAGCTTTCCACCCAGATCGAAGAGGAGACCGCGCGTGAACTCTCGTAAGGCCGCTGCCGTGGCGATGAGCATCATCGCCATCGCCTGTCGCATCTGCGGCATCTTTATGAGCGCGATGACCGTGCTGCTGTGTTTTAGCGGCCTCACCGCCAAGCTGCAGATCGTAGGCTTTGTCGTTGAGCTTTCGCGCGCCCTGCCGAGCGTCATCGCCGGCTATGGCGTCATCACGTCGCCCTTTGGCGGCGTGTTCCGCCTGGATTACGCCATCGTCGCCGTGATTCTGTTTGTGATCGACTACCTGCTCACGCGCGCCGCGCGCCGCGTCCGCTAGGGGAGCGCTATGTCCAGCAGCTACCTCATGAACCTGCTCGCCAGCGCCGTCGCCGTCATCGTGGGCATCGTGATCCACGAGAGCGCACACGCCGCCGCGGCCTGGGCGCTCGGCGACAAGACGGCCCGTTCGCGCGGCCGCGTGTCGCTCAACCCGCTCAACCATATCGACCCGTTTGGCACCATCATCCTGCCGCTACTCATGCTTGCCGCCGGCGGCCCGGTGTTCGCCTTCGCCAAACCCGTGCCCGTCTACCTCAACAACCTCAAGCACCCCAAGCGTGACGAGGTCCTGGTGAGCGTAGCCGGCCCCGCGTCGAACATCGCACTCGCGTGCCTTGCCGCGGCACTCATGCACGTGGCGTACGGCAACCTCTACACCGGCATCTCCTTTGCCCTGGCGTCACAGATCATGAACTTCGGCGCCACGTTTATCGTGGTTAACCTGTCACTCGCATTCTTCAACCTCATCCCGATCCCGCCGCTCGATGGCTCGTCGATCATCGTGCCGTTCCTCAAAGGCAAGGCGCTCAGCAACTACTACCACCTGCAGCAATACGCCATGCCCATCCTCATCTTGGTGCTGTACCTGCTGCCCATGTGGACCGGCATCGACGTTATCGGCCGTTTTTTCGA
Source organism: uncultured Collinsella sp. (assembly GCA_905208535.1). GTDB lineage: Bacteria > Actinomycetota > Coriobacteriia > Coriobacteriales > Coriobacteriaceae > Collinsella. The sequence goes on from CAJLPI010000029.1 coordinate 3,075, forward strand.
CGTTACCGTGTATCCGCTGGCCGAGTGGCTGCTCAACTTCGCAATCGCCGGCATCTAAGGTAAACTTACAGGTCGACCGTGCAAAACGGTCGTAACATGCACCCAAACCGCGCCGCGAAGGCGCCGTCAAAGGAGGTCGAAGATGTCGTATCGCGTGTCGACGCAGGTCTACAGCGGACCGTTCGACCTGCTGCTGCAGCTGGTAACCCGCCAAAAAGTAGATATCGGCGCCATCTCCATCAGCGAGGTGGCCGAGCAATACCTTGCCGAGGCTGAGCGCATCGAGGCGCTGGACCTGGACGTGGCGAGCGACTTTCTGCTGGTCGCGGCAACCCTTCTGGACATCAAGGCCGCCTCTCTGGTGCCGCAGGAGGCCCCGCGTAAAAATGATGACGACGATGACGAGGACGACGAGGACCTGGAGGAACTAAGCGCGCTCGACGGCGACGCCCTGCGCGAGGTCCTGATTCAGCGTCTGATTGCCTACAAGCAGTTTAAGGGTGCGGCTGCGGCCCTCGGTGCCCGCATGCAGGCGGAAAGCCGCATGCACCCGCGTGTGGCCGGCCCCGACCCCGAGTTTTTGGGCCTTATGCCCGACTACCATGCCGGCATCACCCTGCGCGGCCTCGCCGTCATCTGTGCCGACCTGGACGGCAAGCGCCAGACCTTCCTGCTGGAGGCCGAGCACGTGGCGCCGCATCGCGTGCCGCTCGATCTGACCGTAGCCTCGGTCGACCGCTTTACCATGGCGCACCAAACTTGCACCTTCCGCGAGCTGTTGGACGGCGACGCCACCACCGAGCAGCTCGTCGTCACCTTCCTGGCCATGCTCGAGCTCGCCAAGCGCGGCTCGCTCACGCTGAGCCAGGACGAGATCTTCGGAACCATCTGCATCAACCGCGTCGAGGGCGCTGAGGCATACGTGCCCGGCGAGGGCCCCGAGCTCACCGAATAGGAGCCGCAACCATGTCAACCCTTTCCACGCTGGAGGCAAACAGCATCAAAGGCGCCCTTGAGGCGCTGCTGCTGGTGTCGAGCGATCCCGTGAGCGCACCCGCGCTGGCAGGTGCGCTGGATATCGCCCCGGGCGAGTGCGCATCGCTGCTCGCCGAGCTCAAGGTTGAGTACGAGGAGGCCAACCGCGGCTTTCAGCTGCGCGAGGTCGCCGGCGGCTGGCGCCTGTTTACGCATCCCGCCTACCACGACGTGGTCGAGGCCTACGTGCTGAGCTGGGACACGCAAAAGCTGTCGCAGGCGGCGCTCGAAACCCTGGCCGTCATCGCATACCACCAGCCTGTGACGCGCGAGGTGGTCAAGGGCATCCGCGGCGTCAACTCCGACGGCGTCATCGCGTCGCTCGTGGACAAGGGCCTTGCGCGCGAGCTCGGCCGCGATCCCCAGCGCGGTCAGGCCATCATTTACGGCACGACCAACGCCTTCTTGGAAAAGTTCGGTCTGCGCTCCACCCGCGACCTGCCCGACCTGGAGCAGTTTGCCCCCGACGAGCAATCGCGTCAGTTTATCCGCGAGCGCCTGAGCGGCCGCAGCATTCAGTCCACGCTCGAGGAGCAGGCCGATGACCTGGACGAAGAGCGCGAACTGCTCGATACCGATGTTGAAGATGTTGAGGCAGTCGAGGACTTGGAAACCCTGGACGTCGACGAGACCTCGGAGGATTTGCATGACGAGGACTAACGAAGTAGGGGAGACGCGCGCCATGGGTAACGCAGTACCCGCCACCGACGCCCAGCCCGTCTATCCGCACACCATGCGCCTGCAGCGCTTTTTGGCGCGCGCGGGCGTGGCGAGCCGCCGTGGCTCGGAGGACCTAATGACCGCCGGCCGCGTGACCGTCAATGGCCAGGTCGCGACTGAACTGGGCACCAAGGTCGACGTCGACCGCGATCACATCGAGGTCGACGGCATGCCCGTTAAGCTCAACCAGGGCGCCGTGTACCTGATGCTCTACAAGCCGACCGGCTACCTCACCACCATGAGCGACCCGCAGGAGCGCCTTTGCGTGGCCGACCTGGTCCCCCGCGACCGCTTTCCGGGACTTTTCCCGGTGGGCCGCCTAGACCGCGACACCACAGGCCTTTTGCTCTTTACCACTGACGGCGACCTTTCGCAGGACCTGCTGCACCCGAGCAAGCACGTCTACAAGACCTACCAGGCACTCGTGGACGGGCAGCTGACCGACCGCGATCTAGAACCGCTCCGCCGTGGCATCGAGCTCGATGACGGCCTATGCCAGCCGGCGATCTGCCGCGTCATCACCGCACGCGAGGCCGAGGCTGTAGCTCCCCAGGGCGTCAAGCCCGGCACCACCGCCGTGGAGGTCATCATCCGCGAGGGCCGCAAGAATCAGGTCAAGCGCATGTTGAGCAAGATTCACCATCCGGTAATCCGTCTGCATCGCTGCAACTTTGCCGGCCTTGAGCTCGAGGGCGTGGCCAAGGGCTCATGGCGCGAGCTCACCGACCGCGAGGTGCAGATCCTTAAAGCGGGCGGCATCCCGCCCAAGCAGGCGAGCGCCAAGCGCAACGGCAGCAAGCCTCAAGACACGCCCGCCAGCCGCACGCGTCACCACGGCAGCCACGGCTCCGCACCCAAGCGCAACACCTACCGCGAGCGCTACACGGGCTAGGCAACAAGCCGCGCCCCAACGCCCGCGAACCATACCAGCACGTCAACCATCGAAAGGAAGCATTGCATGATCGTCGCCATCGACGGCCCCGCCGGTTCCGGCAAGTCCACCATCGCCAAGGAGATCGCCCGCCAGCTGGGCTTTAACAAGCTCGACACGGGCGCCATGTATCGCGCCGTCACCTTCGCCGCGCTCGATCGCGGCATCGACCTGGATAACGAGGCGGCCATCGACGCCCTCGCCGAGCAGATCGAAATCCGCTTTACCAACGGCACCGGCGAGGACACGCGCCTGACCATTGACGGCCAGGACGCTTCGGCCGCCATCCGCACCCCGCAGGTCGACGCCAACGTGTCCAAGGTCTCGGCCTATCCGGGCGTGCGCGCCGCCATGCTCATCCACCAGCGCCGCGCCGCCGAGGACCGCGATATCGTCGCCGAGGGTCGCGACATCGGAACCGTCGTGTTCCCCAACGCTCAGGTAAAAATCTTCCTGACTGCCGACCCGCGTGAGCGCGCCCGCCGCCGCGTGTTGCAGCGCCACCAGAACGATGCGCAGCCGCTCACGCCCGCGCAGCTCGAGGCCGAGGTCGACGAGACCCTCGACGCCCTTAAGCAGCGCGACAAGCTCGACAGCAGCCGCGAGGTCGCCCCGCTCGTGCCCGCCGAGGACGCTGTGCACGTCGACTCCACCGCCCACACCATCGACGAGGTCGTCCGCATTATCGAAGACCTCATCAACCAAAGGAGGTAGCCCATGCGCCTGTTTAAGCAGACGCCCGAGGATTACTACAACGCCCCCTACGCCGAGTTTCCAGCTCTCATCCGCGGCACCGTCGTCGTAGTCATGGCCATCCTTTGGGCCTTCTCCAAGCTCATGTGGCGCTGGAAGGTCGAGGACGCCGATCTTCTGTTTGAGCGCCAGGAGGGCCGCGGCAGTGTTGTCATCTGCAACCACACCTCGATGGCCGAGCTCCTGGCTGTCGAGACGGCGCTGTTCTTTGGTGGCCGCCGCATTCGCCCCATTTTTAAGTCCGAGTTTGCCAAGAGCAAGATCGTACGCTGGGCCTTTAGCCGCGTAGGTGGCATTCCCGTCGAGCGCGGTACCGCCGACATGAAGTGTTTGCGTGCCGCCCAGCATGCGCTGCAGCGCGGCGAGGACGTTCTGATCTTCCCCGAGGGCACGCGCATCCGCTCGCGCGAGATTAAACCCGAGGTCCACGGCGGCTTTGCGCTCATCGCCCAGATGGGCAAGGCACCCGTCAACCCGCTCGCCATCTGCGGCTGGTCCGACATCACGCCTGCGGGCAAAAAGCTCATGCGTCCCAAGAAGTGCTGGATTCGTGCCGGCAAAGCCGTCTCGCTTTCCGATGCACCGGCCGGGCTTAAGCGTACGGAGCGCTTGGCCTGGTTTGAGTCCGAGGCTATGAGCCGCGTATACGCCATGCGCGACGAGCTGTGCGCCGAGCATCCTGGCAGGTTCTAGCCATGAGCGAGAACGTGACGAACACCGCCGCGACTGCGTCCGACCAAGCCACCGTGCCCACCATCGAGATTGCAGCTCACGCCGGCACCTGCTACGGCGTGCAGCGCGCGCTCGACATGGCATTGGCCGCCGCGCCGCAGGCAGGGGAGAGCGCTCAGGTCCACACGCTGGGTCCGCTCATCCATAACCCCATCGTGGTGCGCGAGCTCGCCGAGGCAGGCGTCGGTCTGGCCGACACCTTGGACGACGCCGCAACCGGCACCATGATCATCCGCGCCCACGGCGTGGTACCGCAGGTCATCGATGCTGCCCGCAAGCGCGGCCTTAACGTGGTCGATGCCACCTGCCCCTACGTGAAGAAGGTCCATGTGGCGGCCGAGCGCCTGGTGCACGAGGGCTACCACGTGATCGTCGTGGGCGAGCCGGGCCATCCCGAGGTCGAGGGTATTCTGGGCCACGCCGGCAATGACGCGCAGGTCGTGAGCTGTGCCGCCGACGCCGATGCCCTGCCGCTCAAGGGCAAGGTGGGCCTGGTTGTACAGACCACCCAGACCGCGCAGAACCTCGCCGAGGTCGTGGCCGCTATCACCCCGCGCGTACAAGAGCTTCGTGTGATCAACACCATCTGCGCCGCCACGAGCGAGCGTCAACAGGCGGCAGCCACGCTTGCCAACCGCTGCGACTGCATGGTCGTGGTGGGCGGCAAGAACTCGGGCAACACCCGCCGCCTGGCACAGATTTGCGCCGACGCCTGCGAGCGCACGTATCACATCGAGGAAGCTTCCGAGCTCCAGGCCGAGTGGTTAACCGGCGCTCACCACATCGGTATCACCGCCGGCGCTTCCACCCCGCAAGAACACATCGAGCGCGCCGTAACGCGCATCAAGGAGCTTTGCCGCTAATCATGGACCAGACCGTACCCGCATATGCCGCCGAGGTGGCCGATTACGGGCGCAGCCGCGACCCCGAGCCGGGTGAAGGCGCGCTCGTAAAGAACGTGCGTCCCGAATCGCCCGCGTGGGATGTGGGTATCGAGCCGGGCATGCGCGTGCTCACGGTCAACGGCGAGCAGCTCACCGACATGATCGTGTGGCTCTGGGAGGCCGACGATGATACCGTCGACCTCGAGGTTTTCGACCCACGCGACAACACCGTCACCTCCGTCGAGCTCGACCGCTTCCCGGGAGAGGACTGGGGGCTGGAGTTCGACGGCCCTATCTTTGACGGCATGCGCACCTGCGTGAACGCCTGCGTGTTCTGCTTTATGACCATGCTGCCCAAGGGCGGCCGTTCCACGCTCTACATTCGCGACGACGACTATCGCCTAAGCTTTTTACAGGGCAACTTTGTCACGCTCACGAACCTCACCGACGATGATGTTCAAAACGTCATCCAACGCAACATGAGCCCTATGAACGTGTCGGTCCATGCCGTAAGCCCCGACGTCCGCCGCCGCATGATGGGCCGCAACGCCCAGCGCGGCATGGACGTACTCGAAGCCATCATGGCCGCCGGCATCGAGATTCACGCGCAGATCGTGTTGTGCCCCGGCATGAACGACGGCGAGGAGCTGGAAAAGACCCTGCGCTTTTGCGAGGAGCACGAGCAAATCACAAGCCTGGGCATTGTGCCGCTCGGTTTTACCAAGCATCAGAACCGCTTTAGCTGGTCCTACAGCGACAAGCCCGAGCTGGCTCGCGAGACCATTGCCATGATCCGGCCTTTCCAGGATCGAGCCTACGAGCGCTTTGGCCGCCACACCTTCCAGATGAGCGACGAGTTCTATCTGGACGCCGGCATCGATCCTCCCGAGGCGGACTTTTACGACGGTTACCCGCAGTACTACGACGGCATTGGCATGATCCGCTCGTATCTGGACGAGACCGACGACGTGCTTGCTGCCGACGCCGAGCGTCTGGCCCGCGTCCGCGAGGCCATCGCCGCCCGCAGCCAGCACCTGCTGTGCCTCTCGGGCGCCAGCGCGCGCGACACCGTGGCCCGCTTTGTGGAATCGCCGCACGGCCTCGCCGGCACCGTCACAGCCATCAAAAACCGCTACTTTGGCGGCAACGTGGACGTGACCGGCCTCATCGTCGCCTGCGACATCTTGGAGCAGCTGCCACAAGACCTGTCGGGGGTTATGCTCTTTGTGCCTAAGCTCATGTTCAACGCTGACGGCATGACGCTTGACGAGTATCATCGTGACGATTTACTCGCAAGCCTTACCAGTCGCGGTGCCGAGGTTCATGTGGTGTCGACCATGCCGCATGAGTTGCTCGATACCCTGGAGCGCATCCTTGGCATTGTGTCCGCGGACTCTAACATTTCCACTGACCCTACCCATTAAAGGAGAGCAGATGAAACCTATCGTCGCCGTCGTCGGACGCCCCAACGTGGGCAAGTCCACGCTCGTTAACCGCCTGGCCCAGACCTCGGACGCCATCGTCCACGAGTCCCGCGGCGTCACGCGCGACCGCTCGTATCACACGGCCGATTGGAACGGCCGCGAGTTCACCATCGTCGACACGGGCGGCATCGAGCCGCTCAAGAGCGATGACGTCTTTGCCACGTCCATCCGCGACCAGGCGCTCGCCGCCGCCGAGGAAGCCGCCGTCATCCTGTTTGTGGTCGACGGCCGCACCGGTGTCACCGAGGAGGACGAGTCGGTCGCCCGCATGCTCAAGCGCTGCGACAAGCCGGTCTTTCTGCTGGTGAACAAGCTCGACAACCCCGATCGCGAGAACGACAGTATCTGGGAGTTCTATTCGCTCGGCATCGGCGAGCCCACGCCGCTCTCGGCCCTGCACGGCCACGGCACGGGCGACCTGCTCGACGACATCGTGGCCCTGCTTCCTGAGGAAGAGGACGAAGTCGCCGACGAGTTCCCCGATGCGCTGAACGTGGCCATCATCGGCCGCCCCAATGCCGGTAAGTCCTCGCTGTTCAACCGCATCCTAGGTGCCGACCGCTCCATCGTGTCCAACATTGCCGGCACGACGCGCGACGCCATCGACACCGTCGTGGAGCGCAACGGAAAGCACTACCGCATGGTCGACACCGCGGGCATTCGCAAGAAGAGCACCGTGTACGAGAACATCGAGTACTACTCGATGCTCCGCGGCCTGCGCGCCATCGATCGCGCCGACGTGGCACTGCTCGTCGTCGACGCCTCTGTGGGCGTCACCGAGCAGGACCAGAAGGTCATGGGCTTGGCCATCGAGCGCGGCTGCGCCATCGTGGTGCTGCTCAACAAGTGGGACCTGCTCGACGACGACCGCAAGCGCGAGGCCTGCATGGAGACCGTCGACCGCCGTCTGGGCGTTATGGCTCCCTGGGCCCAGTACCTGCGCATCTCTGCCCTGACCGGCCGCAGCGTCGAGAAGATCTGGGCGATGGTCGACGCCGCCGAGAAGACGCGCTCGCAAAAGATCACCACCTCGCGCCTCAACACCTTCCTCACCGACCTGCGCGAGTTCGGCCACACCGTGGTGGACGGCAAGCGCCGCCTGCGCATGCACTACGTGACTCAGACGGGCATCAACCCGCCGACGTTCACGTTCTTCGTCAACCACAGCGACCTGGTCAACGACACCTACCAGCGCTACGTGGAGAACCGCATGCGCTCGACTTTCGATTTTGCCGGCACGCCCATTCGACTCTTCTTTAGGAAGAAGGAACAGAAGGATGCATAATCCGATTCTGCTGACCGCCATCTGCGCCGTGGTCTCGTTCTTTATCGGGGCGATTCCGTTTGGCCTGATCCTGGGCCGCGTGTTCAACCACACGGACATTCGCAAGGCGGGTTCCGGCAACATCGGCACCACCAACGCGCTGCGCGTGGCCGGCCCCAAGGTGGCCGCGCTCACGCTGCTGCTCGACTGCCTTAAGGGCGCCATCTGCGTCCTTATCGCCCGTCCGCTCATCGCGGGCGTGGGCTATGGCTTCCCCGTAAGCATCATGGCGCCCGGAGCCCCCGGCGACTGGATGCTCGGTGTCATTTGCCTGGCAGCCGTGTGGGGCCATATCTTCTCGCCCTACCTTAACTTCCACGGCGGCAAGGGTATCGCGGTTGGCCTGGGCGTCATCCTCGCCTGGTACTGGCCTATTGGCCTGTCGCTGCTCGGCATGTTTATCGTAGCCGTCGCCATCACCAAGTATGTGTCGGTGGGCTCGCTTGCCGCTGCCATCGGTCTTCCCATCGCTGCCTGCGCGGTCTTTCCGTACAGCAGCCTGGGCCTTAAGTTTTGCATGGCGATGATCGGCATCACCGTGGTGTGGGCCCATCGCGCGAACATCAAAAAGCTCATGTGCGGTAAGGAGTCCAAGCTCTCGTTTACCAAGCGCGTCACCGAACCCGACGATAAGTAGGAGAGAGTCATGAATGTTGCGCTGATTGGCTCCGGCTCCTGGGGAACCGCCGTCGCCGGCCTTGCCGCCGCGCGAGCCGAGCGCGTGACCATGTGGGCCCATAGCAAGCAGACGGCCGCCGGCATTAACGGCGAGCATCGCAACCCCAGGTATCTGGCGGACTACGAGCTGCCCGGCAACGTCGTCGCAACCACGGACCTGGCGCAGGCGCTCGACGACGCCGACGCCATCATCTTTGCCGTGCCCTCCACACACCTGCGAAGCGTATGTCATCAGACAGCGCCCTTCATCGCCGCCGACACCCCGGTGCTCTGCCTTACCAAGGGCATTGAGCCCGAGTCCGGCCTGCTCATGAGCGAGGTCATTGCCAGCGAAATCGGCAACGAGCGGCGTGTGGCGGCCCTCTCGGGCCCCAACCATGCCGAGGAGATTTGCCGCGGCGGGCTTTCTGCCGCCGTCATCGCTAGCGAAGATACGCAGGTAGGGGAGACCTTTAAGGAGCTGCTGCTGTCCACGGCCTTCCGCATCTACCTGTCGCAGGATATGACCGGTGTCGAAGTTTGCGGCGCTATGAAAAACGTCATCGCCATCGTGTGCGGCATCTCCGCCGGTACCGGCGCGGGCGACAACACGCTCGCCCTTATCATGACGCGCGGCCTGGCCGAGATCAGCCGCCTGGTGCACGCCCGCGGCGGGCAGGCCATAACCTGCATGGGACTTGCCGGCATGGGTGACCTCATCGCCACCTGTACCTCGGAGCATTCGCGCAACCGCACCTTTGGCTACGAGTTTGCCCACGGCGTGTCGCTCGACGAGTACCAGGCGCGCACGCATATGGTGGTCGAGGGCGCCGTCGCCGCCCGCAGCGTGAGCGAGCTCGCCCGTTCACTGGGCGTAGACATTCCGCTCACCTTTGCCGTGGAGCAAACGCTCTACAACGGTGTTACTTTGGATAGGGCGCTCGAGATTCTTACCGATCGCGTACCCTCCCAAGAGTTCTACGGACTCACCGACTAGCGCAGAAAGGCTTCTACCATGGGTTCCATCAAAATTGCTCCGTCCGTCCTCTCGGCCGACATGGCCAACCTCAAGGGCGAACTCGATAAGATCGCCGGTGCCGACTACGTGCACTTCGACGTCATGGACGGTCACTTTACCGGCAACCTCACCTTTGGCGTTGATATCCTCAAGGCCGTCAAGCGCTCCACCGACGTGCCGGTCGATGCGCACCTCATGGTGTCGAACCCCGACGAGACCGTCGATTGGTATGCCGACGCTGGCGCCGATATGATCACCGTACACTACGAGGCCTCCACACACCTGCACCGCACGCTCACCCATCTGCAGCAGCGCGGCGTTAAGGCCGGCGTGGTGCTCAACCCCGCCACCCCCGTGTGCGTGCTCGAGAGCATCATCGACGTCGTCGATATGGTGCTGCTCATGAGCGTGAACCCGGGCTTTGGCGGTCAGAGCTTTATCCCAGGCACCATCGCTAAGCTCCACGAGCTCAGGGCCATGTGCGAGCGTCACGGCGTTTCGCCCCTCATCGAGGTCGACGGTGGCATTTCTTCCAAGAACATTGTCGAGGTCGTCAAGGCCGGCGCCAACGTGCTCGTGGCCGGTTCTGCCGTATTTAAGTCCGAAGATCCCGCTGCCGAGGTTGCGCTGCTGCAGAAGCTGGGCAACGAGGCCGCACAGGAGGCATAAACCCTTATGACCGCAGGTCAAAACCGCATACCCGTGAATCTTGACTATGCCGCCTCGACGCCCATGCGCGCCGAGGCGCTCCTTGCGCAGCGCGAGTACGACGACAGCGAGCTTGCCGGCGTCAACCCCAACTCGCTGCATTCGCTCGGCCGCAAGGCTGCCGCGCGTCTGGAGGTTGCACGTCGCGAAATCGCCCGCAGCTTTGGCACACGCGTCCGCCCGTCCGAGATTGTACTGACCAACGGCGGCACCGAAGCCAACCAGCTGGCGCTGCTCGGTCTTGCCGAGGGCGCTCGTCAGCGCGATCGCAAGCGCGATCGTGTAATCGTTTCGGCCATCGAGCACGATTCGATTCTGGACAACCTGCCGTTGCTGCGTGCCGCCGGCTTTACCGTCGACCTGGTGCAGCCCTGCCGCGCGGGCTACATTGAGCCCGCAGCGCTGAGCGACTTGCTGAGCGATGACGTAGCGCTCGTGAGCATTATGGTTGCCAATAACGAGACCGGTGTGGTGCAGCCCATCCGCGAGCTTGCCGCCGCCGCGCACGCCGCGGGCGCCCTGTTCCATACCGACGCCATCCAGGGTTATCTGCATATCCCGTTCGATGTACACGAGCTGGGCGTTGACGCCATGACCGTTGCCGCACACAAGATTGGCGGCCCCGTGGCCTCTGGCGCGCTCTACCTTAAGAGCCGCACGCCGTTGCGCCCTCGCATCTTCGGCGGCGGACAGGAGGCCGGCCGTCGTGCCGGCACGCAGGACCTGCGCACGCAGCTGGCTTTTGCCGCTGCTGCCTCAGCGCTGTTGCCGACCGTGGCCCAGGAGCGCGCGACGCTGCAGGCCTTGTCCGACAAACTCTACGCCACGCTTACAGCCCATCCGCACATTCACGCCACGATGGGCGACTACGCGCAGGCAGATCGCCTGCCCGGCATGGTTTCGATCTGCGTTGACGGCATGGACTCCGAAGAGCTCATCATCAAGCTCGACGCCGCCGGTTTTGAGGTGTCGGCCGGCTCTGCCTGCTCGAGCGGCAGCATGGACCCGAGCCATGTGCTCAGCGCCATGGGCATTGGCCGCGAGCAGGCTCTCGGCGCCCTTCGCATCTCGTTTGATGACCGCGTGAACCCGGCCGACCTGGACGACTTTGCTCAGGCGCTGCTGTCGATCGTGGGTGCCGCATGATCGTTGCCAATCTCGAGCGCGCCCTGCTGGCGCGCTATCCCAAGACGGACGCCGAACCTTGGGACCATGTAGGCTTATCCGTAGGCGACCCCGATGACGAGATCCGCGGCGTGGCCTGCGCACTCGACGCCACCGGGGCCAACGTGCACCTCGCCTTGGAGGCCGGTGCTAACGTGTTGCTCACGCATCATCCCGTCTACATCAAGGCGCCCGAGGCGTTTTGCCCGCCCAGTGCGATGCGTCCCCAGTGCAGCGCGGCGCTCTACGAGGCGGCCCGCTGCGGGATGAGCATTATTTCGCTCCATACCAATCTGGACCGCTCGCACGAGGCGCGCGTCTGCCTGAGCGAGTTGCTGGGCGCCGCGCCCGTGAGCTCGCTAGAGCACGTGGACGACCCCGAGGCGACAGGCCTGGGCGCGTTTGCAACGCTCAACGACCCGTGCACGCTACGCGATCTTGCCGTCCGTGCTGCTACGACCTTCGGAAGCGATCCACGCGTATGGGGCGATGCCAAGCGCCCGTGCCGCACCGTCGCCATTCTGGGCGGCTCCCTCGGCGACTTTGGCGAGCTTGCCATCGCCGCCGGTGCGGATGTCATCGTGACCGGAGAGGCGGGCTACCACGTAGCGCAAGACCTTGCCTTGCGCGGGCTACCGGTGATCTTGCTCGGTCACGATCGCTCCGAGGAGCCGTTCGTGGATATCTTGATGAACTCTGCGGTTGACGCCGGGGTCGACCCCCGTCATGCGATTAAAATACTGAACCCTTGCCAATGGTGGACTGTGACAAAAGGAGAGAACTTATGAGCGCCGGCGCTACGCTACTCAAGCTGCAACAGATCGATTTGGAGCTCGCACGCAACAAGAGCGAACTTGCCAATATGCCGGAGCTCAAGGAGCTCGCCTCAAAGCGCAAAACCTATGTAAAGCTTAAGTCCGAGATGACCAAGCTCTATGCTCAGCGCAAGGACCTGGACATTGAGCTGGACGATCTCAACACCACCGAGATCCAGACCAACAACGCCATCGAGGCAGCCAAGAAACGCCACGTCGACGGCTCTGACTACCGCGAGGTCCAGGATCTAGAAAACGAGCTCGCCACTCTGGCAAAGCGCCTGGATAAGATTGAACACACCCGCAAGGACGTCGTCGTCGCCCATAAGGAAGCGCTTGACCGCGAGGCTCGCGCGCAGGCCATCATTGCCAAGTTCGAGGAGGGCGTAAAGGCCGATACCAAGGCCGCCCGTGCCAAGGCTGCCGATCTGCAGGCTCAGATCGATGCCGCCACCAAGGAGCGCACCGCGCTTGCCGCCACGCTGCCGACCGACGTGCTCACCGATTATGAGCGTCTGCTTAAGCAGTTCCGCGGCCTGGCCGTCGAGACCATCAAGGGCAACATCCCCACGGTCTGCCACACGGCGCTGCAGGCGTCGTCCATGAGCGACCTCAACCATGACGGCAGTGAGATTACGCACTGCCCTTATTGCCACCGCCTGCTCGTGCTCCCCAGCAAGGAAGCCTAACGATGACGGCGGCACCCAACAATTCAATGCAACTTGAGGGAAAAACGATCCTGCTGGGCATAACCGGCGGGATCGCCGCCTATAAGTCGTGCAATATCGTGCGCCTGCTGCAAAAGCGCGGTGCGCACGTCAAGGTCGTCATGAGCGATCATGCCACGGAGTTTGTGGGGCCGCTCACCTTCCGCGCGCTTACGGGCGAGCCCGTTGCCGTGGGCCTGTTCGACGACCCTTCCGACCCCATCCACCATATCTCGCTGGCGCAGGAGCCCGACTTGGTGGTCGTGGCGCCCGCGACGGCCAACATCATCGCAAAGATGGCCAACGGCATCGCCGACGACCTCATTTCTACCACGCTGCTTGCCACGCCGCGCCCCATTGTGATCGCGCCGGCCATGAACAATGGCATGTGGAAGGCGCCGGCCACGCAGGCCAACATGGACACGCTGCGCGAGCGCGGTGTCCACGTTGTGGGTCCGGGTAGCGGATACCTTGCCTGCGGCGATGTGGACACGGGACGCATGAGCGAGCCCGAGGATATCGTTGAGGCCGTCTGTGAGGTGCTCAACCCCGTTCTGCAAGACCTGGCGGGCAAGCGTATCATTATCACCGCCGGCCCCACGCACGAGCCGATCGACCCCGTGCGTTTTATCGGCAACCGTTCATCAGGCAAGATGGGTATCGCTCTGGCGGGGGAGGCCGCACGCCGCGGTGCCGCCGTCACGCTCGTGCTGGGACCGACATCGCTCGACGTTCCTCGCGGTGTGGAGTGTGTGCACGTACAGACCGCCGCAGAAATGCTCCAGGCGGCGCAGAGCGCCTTCCAGACGGCCGACGCGGCCATTTGCGCAGCTGCCGTCGCCGACTACACACCTGCGGCCCCGGCGGACCACAAGCTCAAAAAGGCCAACGAGCGCCTGGATCGAATCGATCTCGTCGAGACCGTTGACATCTTGGCCGAGCTCTCACGCCAAAAGGGGGAGCAGTGCGTGATCGGCTTTGCGGCCGAAACTGATAACGTCGTCGAGTACGCCGAGCGCAAATTGACCCGCAAGGGCTGCGATGCCATTATCGCCAACGATGTCTCGCGCGCCGATTCGGGCTTTGGGACCGACACCAACAAGGCCTGGATCGTGAGCACAACGGGCACGCAAGAACTACCCGTGCTCACAAAACCCCAGCTCGCAGATGCAATTTTAGACTTGCTTCAAAATTTGTAAAAAAGTTCTTGCACAAGGACAAAGTTTCGGGTTAATATACTCCCTGTTGCGAGCGAGAGCAGAGCAACAAATAAAAGCTTCGGGACGTGGCGCAGCTTGGTAGCGCACTTGACTGGGGGTCAAGGGGTCGCTGGTTCGAATCCAGTCGTCCCGACCAGAAGTTTGCAGGTCAGGCACCCAGTGCCTGACCTTTTTTGTTTTAAGCAATTGCTTAATTTTGATTAAGCAACAGGGTGCCAAAAATCTACCTGCGCGATAATCGCTTTTTGCGGTTAATTGCGCGTTTTGCACGCGCTTGAGCCGATTTATTAATGCGACATGAATCTACATACGCGTAGCTGGTATACAGACGAGTACAGGCTGTATTTATCGCGGCGATTTACGCAGATATGGCGACTGTAACGAACAAGCGTGTCGCTGTATTTATTCCGGTAGTTCACTTGATCTGTGGACAAGTGAGCGGTTACAACAAAACGCCAACCAGGATGGACTCCATACGAGGATGCCGCAAAGGTAATGGCGGGGAAGTGCGGCAGGCGCTCTGAGAGCCGCTGTATGACCCCATGTCTCCTCAACTCGATAATTTGTGTTTCAAGCCACGAATCAGTCGAGCAATTGCCAAAAGAAAGGCCCATGCAGGATTGCACGGGCCTTACATCAGATCAAATTTGAGCTAGAAGCACCAAGCGGGGCAGACGTAACACCATCTCGTCGCGGCCTCGGCGAGCGACATATCGCAGTCGAGGTAGACATCGAGGAAATCGTCAGATCCCGCACAGGGGGACCGCGATGGTGGCCACCGCGCCGCCCGAGGAACTGCTGGCGAGCGAGACGGAGCCCCCGTGGGCGCTCGCAGCCTCGGAGGCGGCGTGGAGGCCGAGCCCGTAGTGGCGGCCTCCGTCGCGCGAGGAGCGGGAGGAGTCGTCTGTGAAGAGGCGCTCGCAGCCGCGTTCGAGGGCGGCGGGAGAAAAGCCCGGTCCGTCGTCGGCAACCTCGATGACGAGGTGCCCGCCCGCGACGTCGCAGGAGACAGCCACGCGCGAGCGTG
>CAJLPI010000030.1:0-17754 GCA_905208535.1 uncultured Collinsella sp.
CTGCCCATGGGCAAGGCCAACATGGACGAGTTTGCCTTTGGCAGCTCCACCGAGAGCTCGGCGTTCCACCGCACCAACAACCCTTGGGATACCGAGCGCGTGCCCGGCGGCTCCTCGGGCGGCTCCGCTGCCGCCGTCGCCTCGGGCGAGGTCGCGCTCTCGCTGGGCTCGGACACCGGCGGCTCCATTCGCCAGCCGGCGTCGCTGTGCGGCGTGGTGGGCTTTAAGCCCACGTATGGTGCCGTGAGCCGTTACGGCGTGGTTGCCTTTGGCTCGTCGCTCGACCAGGTGGGACCCTTTGGCCGCACGGTCGAGGATGTCGCGCTGGCCATGAACGCGCTTACCGGCGCGGGCCACGATCCGTATGACTGCACCAGCCAGGATTGTGCCGTCGACTTTACCGAGCACCTCAACGACAGCATCGAGGGCAAGCGCGTGGGCATCATCCCCGCGTTTATGGAGGCCGAGGGCCTGACGCCCGAGGTCAAGGCCGCTGTTCAGCGCGCCGCCCAGGAGCTGCAGAACCAGGGCGCCGAGCTGGTCGAGGTCGACCTGCCGCACCTGGATGCCGCCATCGCCGCCTACTACGTCATCGGCCCGGCCGAGGCGTTCTCCAACCTGGCCCGTTTCGACGGTATTCGCTACGGCTATCAGGAGGAGGGCTGCGCCAACCTGTCCGACCAGAGCTCGCTTTCGCGCGCCCACGGCTTTGGCGCCGAGGCCAAGCGCCGCCAGATGCTCGGCGCCTACCTGCTGAGCTCGGGCGTGTACGACAAGTACTACTACGCCGCACAGAAGGCCCGCACGCTCATCACGCAGGACTACGACGCCGCGTATGCCAAGGTGGACACCATCCTCATGCCCGCCTCGCCGCGCACGGCCTTTAAGTTTGGCGAGATCAGCGACCCCACGCAGATGTATCTCTCCGACCTGTACACCATCTCGCTCAACATTTGCGGCAACGGCGGTATCTCGGTGCCGCTGGGCCTGGGCGAGGACAGCAAGCTGCCCGTTTCTGCCCAGCTGGTGGGGCCTGCCTTTAAGGACCGTCAGCTGCTCACGTTTGCCCGCGCTCTGGAGCGCGGCTTTGCCGATGCCGCCACGGGTGCGCCCGCGCTTTCCGTAGCGCCCGATTTTGCCGGGAAGGGAGGCGAGCTGTAATGAAGGAGCTTTCCGAGGTCCTGCAGGATTGGGAGGCCGTGATCGGCCTGGAGATCCATACCGAGCTCACCGCACTCGATACCAAGATGTTCTGCAACTGCAAGCTTAGCCACGATGACGAGCCCAACGCCAACGTGTGTCCGGTGTGTCTGGGCCTGCCCGGCGCCCTGCCGGTGCCCAATAAGCGCGCCATCGAGAGCATCGTCAAGGCCGGTCTCGCCACCAACTGCGAGATCCAGCGCCACTCGATGTTCTACCGCAAGCACTACTTCTATCCCGATATGGCCAAGAACTTCCAGACCACGCAGGGTCCGGTCGCTTTTGCCATGTACGGCCACCTGGATCTTGATGTGACCGGTCGCGGTGCCGCCGAGCGCCCCGACTGCGCGTTTGGCGAGGCCGAGGCCCAGAGCCTGGCGAGTGCCTCGGCCAACGCCGAGGGCCTGTCCACGTCCATGTCTTCGACCATGCGCGAGGGCAATCAGCGCGCCGGCCACCTGGCCAGCTACGACGCGTCCAACCTGCAGATGCCCGAGCGTCGCGAGGACGGTTCCTACACGGTGCCCATCCGCATCCTGCGCATCCACATGGAGGAGGACGCCGCCAAGATGGTCCACGTGGGTGGCGCCGAGGGCCGCATTACCGCCGCGGCCGAGTCGCTCGTCGACTACAACCGCTGCGGCACGCCGCTCATCGAGCTTGTAACTGAGCCCGACTTGCGTACACCCGAGGAGGCTCGCCTGTTTATGGAGAAGCTCCGTCGCATCTTTGTGACGCTTGGCATTTCCGACTGCTCCATGGAGAAGGGTTCCATGCGCTGCGACGGCAACGTGTCGCTGCGCCGCCGCGGCGAGACCAAGCTGGGCACCAAGACCGAGCTCAAGAACCTCAACTCGTTTAAGAGCCTGCATGACGGCCTTGCCTACGAGATCTGCCGCCAGGCAGAGGTACTCGAGGAGGGCGGCATTATCTACCAGGAGACCCGCCACTGGGAGCCCAGCCGCAAGCGCACCGTGGTCATGCGTGTGAAGGAGACGGCCGACGACTATCGCCTGTTCCCCGATCCCGACCTGGCGCCGTTCGACCTGGACGACGAGTTTATCGATCGTTGCCGTGGCGAGATCCCCGAGCTGCCCGATGCCAAGCGCGCTCGTTTTGAGGCCGACTTTGGCATTAAGACGGCCGACGCCGAGCAGATTGCCGGCGACCCGGAGTTTGCCGAGTTCTTTGAGGCCGCCGCTGCCGGTATGGCTGGCAAGGAGGCCCAGACGGTCGCAAACCTGCTGGTCAACGAGATGATCGCCTACCTTAAGGGAGCGGGTGTGTCGCTCGCCGAGTCCGGCATCGCGCCGGCTCAGGTGACAGCTCTTGCCAAACTGCTGGCGACTGATGCAATCAGCTCCAACCAGGCGCACGAGGTCTTTGAGGCCATGGCCCAGACCGGCGACGATCCCAACAAGATCGTCGACGAGCGCGGCATGCGTCAGGTGAGCGATACCGGCGCGCTGCAGCCGATCGTGGACGAGGTGCTGGCGAACTGTGCCGATCAGGCGCAGCAGTATCGTGACGGCAACCAGAAGGTCATCGGCTTTTTGGTGGGCCAGTGCATGAAGGCAAGCCGCGGCAAGGGCAACCCGAAGCTCTTCAACGAGTTGCTGAGAACGTCGCTCTCGTAAACGGGAACCGAGGGGCCGGGCGCAGGGCCTTGCCTCTCAATTTCGGACAGTCCTGACTCACGACGGAGGCGCCACTGGCGCCTCCTGTTCGTGCGGAACTCATTGAGAGGCAAGGCCCTGCGCCCGGCCCCTCGGTTCCGTGACGACTCGGCCGTTCGGGTCAGGTGGGCTGAATGGAATCGAGTGAATGGGCGTGCCGTCGGCGCGCCCATTGTTTTGAAGGAAACTCATTTTGAGGAAGCACCCGCCCTGCCGGGGCTCCCGGGTTCTGCTACGACTCGGCCGTTCGGGTCAGGTAGGCTGGATTGAATTTGGTGAATGAGGGCGCCGTTGGCGCCCTCATTCTTTATAAATGTTGGGAGCGCCAAGCGGTGGGGGTGGTGCCGGTGTGTTGCTTGAAGGCTTGGGCGAAGGCGGCCTGCTGAGGGTAGCCTAGACGCTCTGCCACCTGCGCTATCGTGAGCGCGCTATCGGCCAAAAGGTCCTGTGCTCGCTCCATACGGCGTCTGCGAATGTAGGCGCCCAGGGACTCGCCAGTTTGGGCCTTAAAGGTGGCGCATAGTTTGGAGCGGCTTGTGTAGAGCCTCTCGGCCACCTCGTTGATACCCACGCGTCTGCCTTTGTCGAGCGAGCGCTCTACAAGGCTCGCTGCTTCCTCGGCAATGGTCACGCTGGCGCGCGTGTCTATCGCTCGCTGTGCCTGCCTGTGGGCTGCGCGTGAGCATGCGAGCTCGGCGACCATGGCCTCCACAATGCCCCGCATATAGACATGCCCGCCTACGGCGCGAGCGCGGTCCTCGTTGATTCGGCGTAGTGTGTGGCAGATGGCAGACGCTGCCTCCTCGTGCCATGGCTCGGCAAACGCCTCAAAGACCCCCGCGAACTCGGCAGGATAGCAATGCTCCAGCTCGTCAAAATACCCGGGCAAAAAGAGCACCGAGCGTGAGTGATAGAGTTGCCCTGCAAACAGCGGGCTTAGCTCCTCGCCGCAGCTATCTTGGATAAAGCTGCAGACTGCGCTGTTCGGCCACGGCCCGCGCAGCGGCTTGAGGTTCGCAGGCGTTATGCCGGCTTCGGGCATACACATGAGCGTGGGCGCGCTGACCTCGCTCACGCACGCGTACGGTTCGGGCGTGTATTCGGCTAGGTGCATGTTGTGCATCGGGGTAATGAAATGCTCCATGACAATGCAGGTGGGGGAGAGGGGCATGATCCATGCGCGTCCGTGCGCCCGATCGTTTGCCACCTCGCCGGTAAAGACAGCGCCCTTGCCGGAGAACTCCAAGCCAAACTGCTCAAACTGCGGTGCGTAGAGCTCGGTTATATCGGTTGCTGCCCGCCGCATTTTCAAAAGCGTCCCCTTCATTTGCGAAAACGTCCACGCCTGGCCCAATTGTGTGCCTTGGCTAACACGCCCATGATAAGTTTCTTACGGTTAACTCTCAAGCCGTTAGAAAGGAATCTCATGGCAAAGGGATCAAAAAAGGAAGGCGGCGGCATCGGCGAGCTGCTTGCATATGCCGGTGACCGTAAATTCCTAACGTATTTGGGCATGGCCCTCTCGGCGCTCTCGCAGCTGCTGAGCTTTGGCCCGTTCGTGTGCATTTGGCTTGTCGCGCGCGATCTGATCGCCGTGGCGCCTAACTGGAGCGAAGCCTGCGGCATCGCGACGTATGGCTGGTGGGCCGTGGGGTTTGCGCTGGCAAGCATCGTGGTCTATTTCGTGGGACTCATGTGCACGCACCTGTCCGCGTTTCGCTGCGCATCCAATATCCGCAAGACCACGAGCGAGCATCTGCTTAAGCTGCCGCTCGGCTACTTTGACACGCACGCCACCGGTGAGCTGCGCCGTATCGTAGACGGCTGCGCCGCCTCTACCGAGACGCTGCTCGCACACATGCTGCCCGATATTGCCGGCGCCACCGCCATGGTCGTGGGCCTGCTCGTGCTGCTTTTTGCCCTCGATTGGCGTTTGGGCGCGGCATGCTTAATCTCGGTCGTCGTTTCGTTTTGCGCCATGGCCACCATGATGAGCGGCAAGGGCGGCGAGTTTATGAAGGCCTACATGGGTGCGCTGGTCAAGATGAACAAGACCGGCACCGAATACGTACGCGGCATCCCCGTGGTCAAGGTATTCCAGCAGACGGTCTACTCCTTTAAGGCGTTCCATGATGCGATCGCCGAATACGCCGACATGGCGCAAAACTATGCGGGTACGTTTTGCCGAGGTCCGCAGGTGCTCAACCTTACCGCGCTCAACGGCCTTGTGGCATTCCTTTTGCCCGTGGCGCTACTGTTGGCACCGGGCGAGACGGACTTCGCGCACTTTATGGTCAACTTTACGTTTTACGCAATCTTTTCGGCCGTGGTGCCGACGGCCATGACCAAGCTTATGTTTGTGGGCGAGGCCTCTCAGATGAGTGCCGATTCGCTGGCGCGCATCCGAAGCGTTATGGATTCCAAGCGGCTCTCCGTGCCCGCGCAACCCAAGCACCCTGCCGGCGGCGACGTGCGATTTGAGGACGTGAGCTTTACGTACGAGGGTGCCGAAGCACCTGCCGTTAGCCATGTAAGTTTCAGCGTTCCCGCTGGTAGTGCCCTTGCGCTTGTGGGTCCTTCGGGCGGCGGCAAGTCAACCTGCGCAAGCCTGATTCCTCGTTTTTGGGATGTTTCCTCGGGTCGAGTGCTCGTAGGCGGTGTGGACGTTCGCGATATGGATCCGCACGAGCTTATGGACCAGGTCGCCTTCGTGTTCCAGACCAACCAGCTGTTCCGGCAAACACTTGCCGATAACGTGCGCGCTTCCAAGCCTACGGCCACTGACGACGAAGTGCGTGCGGCCCTCTCCGCAGCTCAGTGCGACGACATTGTGGCCAAGCTTCCACAGGGCATCAATACCATGCTCGGTGCCGGCGGAGCATATCTTTCGGGCGGCGAGGTCCAGCGCGTGGCACTCGCCCGCGCGATCCTTAAAGACGCGCCTATCGTGGTGCTTGATGAGGCCACGGCGTTTGCCGACCCCGAGAACGAGGCGCTCATCCAGCGCGCCTTTAGCAAGCTGGCGGCGGGTCGCACGGTCATTATGATCGCGCACCGGCTTTCGACCGTGGTGGGGGCCGACAAGATCGTGGTGCTCAACCAAGGTAGCGTGCAGGAGGCCGGCACCCATGCCGAGTTGCTGTCCCAAGAGGGTCTGTATGCCAAGATGTGGGCCGAATACGAACAGGCCGCGAGCTGGAAGATCACTGCAGCGACCGCGGATGCCGCCATCACGAAGGGAGGCGAGGCCTAAATGTTCGCCTCATTCCAAAAGAAGTATTTCCTATCCGATAAAGGCGTCGCCGGCGTAAAACGCGGCATTTTCTGGACCGCGCTCACCAATCTCATTACCATGGCCGGCATGGGCTTATTGTTCCTGGTCATGGCCGGTTTTGTCGAACATCTCGCCACCGGTGCCGACCTGCCGGATGCCCTGCCGATTGTGGGCGGCCTCCTGGTCTTTTTCGTGTTGCTCTTTGCCTCTAACTGGCAGCAGTATTACTACACCTACTGCATCTTTTACGAGGAGTGCGGCAAGCAGCGTATGGAGATTGCCGAGCGCTTGCGCAAGCTGCCGCTGTCGTTTTTTGGCCGTCGTGATCTGGCCGATTTAACCGAGGCCATCATGGGCGACGTCCAGGCCATGGAGCACGCCTACAGCCACGTGCTGGGAGAGCTTTGGGGTGCCATCATCGCAAGCGCCATTGTGTTCGTGGCGTCGCTGTTCTTTTGCTGGCAGCTGGCGGTCGCGGCGTTTTGGAGCGTGCCCGTGGCCTTTGCCGTGCTGTATCTGACACGCGGCCCCATGACCCCGGTGTTCGACCATGTGCGTGCCGAGAAGGTCAAGGTTACCGAGGCGATCCAGGAGACGCTCGACTGCGTGCGCGAGATCCGCGCCACCAACCAGGAGGCTCATTATCTTGAGGGGCTCAACGCCGTGATCGATGCCGAGGAGCGCGAGACCACCAAGGGCGAGCTCGCCAATGGGCTTTTGGTCAACTCCGCCTTTGCCATCCTGCGCCTGGGGATTGCCACCACGTTGGTCACGGGCGCTGCGATGGTCGCCTCCGGCCAGGCCGACTTTTTGATGATGTTTGCCTTCCTGCTTATGGTGAGCCGCATCTATGCGCCCTTCGATCAGGCGCTGATGCTGATGTCCGAGCTGTTTGCCGCCGAGTCGTCGGCCAAGCGCATGCGTTCCATCATGGAAGAGCCCGTGGCGCGGGGCAGCGAGCAGTTTGAGCCCGTAGGCCACGATGTGGTGTTCGATCATGTGGCATTTGGCTATGGTGCGGGCGAGGACGGCCGCGCCGGCGAGAAAGTTCTTACCGATGTGAGCTTTACCGCCAAGGAAGGCGAGGTCACGGCACTGGTCGGTCCTTCGGGCTCCGGTAAGTCCACGGTGAGCCGCCTGGCCGCGCGCTTTTGGGATGCCACCGCGGGCACGGTCACCGTGGGCGGCGTGGATGTTGCGAGCGTGGATCCCGAGGTGTTGCTGCGCGACTACGCCATTGTGTTCCAAGACGTGCTGCTCTTTGACGACACGGTGATGGGAAACATCCGTCTTGGTCGTCGCGATGCCACCGATGAGGAAGTGCTTGCTGCCGCGCGTGCCGCCAACTGCGACGAGTTTGTGAGCCGCATGCCGCAGGGCTATGACACCATGATCGGCGAGAACGGCTCCAAGCTGTCCGGCGGTGAGCGCCAGCGCATCTCTATCGCCCGTGCGCTGCTCAAAGACGCGCCTATCGTGCTGTTGGACGAGGCGACGGCGAGTTTGGATGTGGAGAACGAGACCGTGGTTCAGCAGGCGCTCTCCCGTCTGCTTGCAGGTAAGACGGTTATCGTTATTGCCCACCGTATGCGTACGGTGGAAAATGCCGACAAAATCGTTGTACTCAAGGATGGTGTGGTTGCCGAGCAGGGCACTCCGGCGCAGCTCAAGGCGGCAGGTGGAGAATTCGCCCGCATGGTGGCGCTGCAAAAGGAAGCAGCTACCTGGCAGTTGTAAGAAGGGGCAAAGGGACAGTCCCTTTCTCACATTGACAATCGGTTACTCCGCATCGTTAATTTTCAAAAGGTTAGCCATGGCTGACCTAGATAGTTAGATAAAATTGAGATATTTCAAAAGCGTGCTCGAGCAAACTTGTTTACTCGGGTGCTGAAGCACCATGCCGCGTCCAATGCGGCAAAAGGGAGAAGCAACATGAAGAAGTCGACGTTCAATACCCTGCTTGTCGGTGGCGGTTTTCTGCTTGGCACGGCCGGCATCAAGCTGCTTACCAGCGCTCCGGTCAAGAATGCCTGCGTGCAGGGTATCGCGTGCGGCATGCGCATCAAGAACGGCTACCAGGACATGGTCGAGCAGGCCAAGGCTAATGTCGACGACATGGTTGCCGAGGCTGCTTACATCACCCAGAGCGAGGCCGCTGCTGACGAGACAGCCGAGTAACGCTCCCAGGCACAAACTATGAGATTCTCGATTATTAGCGAGATCCCCGGCAGGACCCGTCTTCAATTGGCGGGTCCTGTGCCAGAGAGCGATCTCGATGCACTTCTTAAGCTCAGCGGCGATATCGACGGCGTGCACAAGGTGCGCGTATATGGCCGTATTGGCCAGATGGCGCTCGAATACGACGAGCAGCGTCGCGCGGCCGTGCTGGCCGCCGTCGGTGCGCTCGACGCTCAGGCCATTGCCGACGCAAAGACAGGCTACGTGATGCAGCTTGAGCCACGCAAGCACAAGCTCGTCATGGATCTTGCCACACTTATCGGCGCCCACTACGCGCGCCGCTGGTTCTTGCCGACGCCTCTGCGTGCGGTGTTTGTCGTGGCCGGTTACATGGCATTTTTGCGCGCTGCCCTTCATGAGCTCGCGCAGCCGCGCCTGACCGTTCCCGTGCTCGACGCTTCGGCCATCGGTATCTCGTTCGTCAAACGTGATGTCGACACCGCAGGCCAGACGATGTTCCTGCTCAACGTGGGCGAGCTGCTCGAGGACTACACCCGCGCCATGAGCGAAAACGAGCTCATCAACTCGCTGCTCGATGTGCCCGACAAGGCGCAAAAGGTCGTCGGCGACACCGAGGTAAGCGTTGCCGCCACCGAGCTTGAGCCCGGCGATCTGGTCGCCGTGCGCACTGGCATGTCCATCTGCATCGACGGTGTTGTCGAGCAGGGGAGCGCTATGGTCAACCAGGCGACCCTGACCGGCGAGCCGCTGGCCGTCGAGCGCAGCGTGGGCGACGACGTGTTCGCCGGTACCGTCGTGGAAGACGGCGGCATCTTGGTGCGCGTGCGCGCCAATACGGCGCAAACCAAACTGCGCTCAATCGTCTCGCTCGTGCAGACGGCCGACTCGCTCAAGTCCGAGGGCCAGTCGCATATGGAGGACCTTGCCAACAAGATCGTCCCGTGGAACTTCCTGCTCGCGGGCCTAGTTGCGCTTACTACCCGCAGCCTCATCAAGACCTCGGCGGCACTGATGGTCGACTACTCGTGCGCACTCAAGCTCACGGGTTCCGTTGCCGTCATGACCGCTATGAGCGATGCTGCCAAGATGGGCGTCATGGTCAAGGGCGCGAAGTACTTTGAGTCGTTTGCCAAGGCCGACACCATTGTCTTTGATAAGACCGGCACGCTCACCGAGGCGCAGCCGCGTCTTGCCTGCGTACTCACCACCGATGGCTGGAGCGAGGATGAGGTCCTGCGCCTTTCCGCTTGCCTGGAGGAGCATTTCCCGCATCCGGTGGCGCGCGCCGTGGTCAATGCGGCATGCGAGCGCGAGCTCGAGCACCGCGAGCGCCATGCCGCTGTCGAGTACATCGTGGCGCACGGCATCGCTTCGTCCATCGAAGGGCGTCGCGCCATCATCGGTTCCGCGCACTTTGTATTTGAGGACGAGGGCGCACAGCTCGAATCCGACATCAAGGAGCGCATTGAGTCCCAGATGCAGGGCCTGTCGCCGCTGTATCTGGCGGTCGACGGCAAGGTCGTCGGCGTGCTCGGCATCGAGGATCCGCTCAAAGCCGGGGTCCGTGAGGCCATTGCCGACCTGCATGCGTTGGGCGTCAGGCACGTGGTCATGCTCACGGGCGATTCCGAGCGCACGGCCGAGCGCATTGCGCGCGAGGCGGGTGTCGACGAGTTTAAGGCCGAGCTGCTGCCCGAGGACAAGTACGCCTATGTGGAGCGCATTAAGGGTGAGGGGCGCCATGTTGCCATGGTGGGCGACGGCGTCAACGATTCGCCGGCGCTCGGTTTGGCCGACGTGGGCTTGGCGATGGGTGGCGGAAGCGACATCGCCAAGGAGGTCGCCGACATCATCCTGACCGATACGGATCTGGCCGCGATCGTGCGCCTGCGCCGTATGAGTCAGGGCCTCATTGATCGTCTGACGAGCTCGTATTCCAAGGTAATGCTTACCAACTCGGCGCTGTTGGCATTGGGTATTACCGGCGCGATTACTCCGCAGGCGTCATCGCTGCTGCACAACGGCTCGACGATTGCCTACAGCCTGAGCAACGCGAAGGCTTACCTGCGTTAGCAGACGTGTTCGCCCACGTTATCTGGCCTGCGCCCAGACGGCATCGGTGTCGTCCGGGCGCAGGTCTTTTGCATTTGGATGCCAACGTATGGGTTGATTCGTTTTGCGTCGACCATGCCGAGTCGCTTGCCGCGCGTGCGTTTATTGGGCAGGCGACGGAGGCGGGGGCATTGCTGTTCTTTCCGGTGCATATCGCCAAGGACGTACTGTATGTTGTACAGCACGAACTGAAGCGCAGCGTTCTTGCCAGCGGGGGAGCGCTCGGCGAGGCTTCTGCCCGCGCGATTGGCGATGCGGCGCTGGCGTTTGTTCGGAACATGACCGAAAACGCCACGGCCGTGGGTGCAGATGCGTCGGACCTTTGGCTGGCCGACAAATACTTAGCGCTCCATCGCGATTACGAGGACAACTTGGTACTCGCCGCATGCAAACGCGCCCAGGTCGATTACTTGGTGACCAACGATCGAAAACTGCTCGAACATGCCGATCTTGCAGCAAAGACACCTCGTCAAATGATGCCGATTCTTGCCTTGGCCGAATGCGGCGGCGCGGCAATCGGTTGACGCGAACTGTTTGCGGGCCTCTTGGACGACGATGCGCCAAGGGGCCCGCGTCTGCTATTTACAAAAGCTCGGCCTTGATGGCGGGACTTTCTGCGAGCTGCTCGGCTGCCTTTTCGTCGGAGCTGTCGAGTGCTGCCAGACTGCGGTAGACCCACTCGTTGACCTGGGTGTTCTTGACGCCTGCGGTCTGCATAAGGGCGCCTACCTCGCGGATTGCTGCGAACAGATCGGCCTTGGGACCCGCGAGCTCGACCTCGATACCGTGGTAGGCGGCCACGCCGCGGTTCTCACTCACGTGGTCGATAAAGCCCTCGACGGTCTCAAGCTGCTGGGCGAGAGCTGCATCATCGTCAACGTCCAGCGCGACGAGTGCGTTCGATACCGTGAGGGCGGGATGTCCGCAGGGGACAAAGCCCTCGATGACATCCATAGCTTCGGTAATGGTTGAGCCCAGGCCTGCGAGGGCATCGACGAGTTGCTGCTTGGTATCCATAACGGTCCTTTCGACGGGTCAATTTTGCTTGGCGAAAATATACGTGACGCGATCGGTGGCAAAAGTGCGAAGTATGGTGCACATTAGGGTCTTCACAGCTCGTGCATAGAGCAGCTGTCTGCCTTTAGAACGTGGTAAGATAGCTATCCACGAGCGGGGCTCACCTCGCGTGTTCTTTGAAAAGTCGACGGTTATCGGGTGTTTGCAGGCCCGATACCATCCAGACTTTCCCAACATTCGGGGGCGACTGGTTTCGACACGATAGCTCTGAGAGAGGAAGCAAGCCGAGGTCTCCTCGCCTCGTTAAACAGGGGTACCGTCAAATTGAATTGACAACAACTCTTCTTTTGAGCCTATGGCTCTCGCTGCTTAGTTTATAGCGGCGCGTCAACCCGGTGATTTCCCCGACACCGGCGCGACGTCATCTTAGGGGAATGCTCCTGCGCACGTAATCGGTATGGCGTGGGCTAAGATCGAACCGGTTGGGATGCCGCGAGCGTGTCGCTGCGCGCAAAGCGTCCGAGACTAAACCAGCGACTGAGCTTGGAGATGCCAATCAGGGGGCTTTCGTGGACCGGAGTTCGATTCTCCGCGCCTCCACCAATAGTTACAGGCAGGTAGATACTTATATCTACCTGCCTTTTTATTTCTAGTCCGTACCGCGGAGAATCGAACTCTATGCAGGGCGCGGGCGTTAAGCAAACGCGAAGCGTTTGTAGCGAGCGGGCGAGGACGCCGGCAGGCGGCCGAAGCCGGTGCGTATTTGCGAAGCAAATACGCGGATTCTCCGCGCAATGCCTCAGCCCAAAACAGATGTGCTGCCGATCGGACTGCAGCCTGCCATGCCCCGCATCAACGTCGCCCCAGGCGGAAAATCCATCCCAGAATTCCGGTTCAGACTGGGATGCGGTTTCCGGATGACGTTTCAAGCGGAAACTGCATCCCGGAATCGACGCTCGGAATGGGATTCATTTTCCGGAAGACGCCTCAAGCGGAAACTGCATCCCGGAATCTAAGCTCGGAATGGGATACATTTTCCGGATGACGCCTAAGTGGAAGCTGCGACCCGGAATCGAGCCGTAGAGTGGGACATGCTTTCCCCATGGCAACCCAGGCGGAAAGCGCATCCCGGAATCGCCCCTCAGAACGGGACGTGCTTTCCGCCAGCCGCCCCCTCAACTCCAAAACCCATGCGCCCTCCATCCCAAAACTGGGTAGAAGAAGGCCAAAACGCAATCGCAGGAGGTCAATATGACTGCAGAAGATAAGGCAAAGAACGCCGGCAAGGTCGCGCTCGTCTTGGAGGGTGGCAGTTTTCGTGGGCAGTTTACCGCCGGCGTGCTCGACGTTCTCATGGAGGCCGGTGTCGAAATTCCGGCGGTGTACGGCGTCTCGGCCGGTGCGCTCAATGGCGTCAACTACAAGTCGCACCAGATCGGTCGCACCAACCGAGTCAATTTGACCTTCTGCAACGACAGCCGCTACATGGGCGCCGCGTCGTTTGCGTCCACGGGTTCCATCGTGGGTTACGACTTTATCTTCAACGATATCCAGGACCGCCTGGATCCCTTTGACAACGAGGCGTTCGACGCGAGCCCCATCGAGATGTACGCCGTCGCGACGGACATGCTCTTTGGAACTGCCGCATACCTGCCGGTCAAAAGCGCCGTGCTCGACCTCGACGCCGTGCGTGCCTCGACCTCGTTGCCGCTGGTGACGCCGCCGGTCGAGATTGACGGGCACAAATACGTCGACGGCGGCGTGGCCGATTCGGTTCCTATCGAGCATGTGCTCGAGGAGGCGGGCTTCGACCGTGCGGTCGTCATCGTCACCCAGGACCGCTCGTATGAGAAAAAGACCTACGAGTTTTTGCCGGCGGCGCGCGCCCGTTATGCTGACTACCCCTATCTGCTCGAGGCTATCGAGACGCGCCACGACCGCTATAACCTCCAGCGCATGCACCTGTGGCAGTATGAGCGCGAGGGCCGTGCGCTGGTCATCGCTCCGCAAAAGCCGGTCGAGGTCGGCCATGTCGAGCACGATCCAGCAAAGCTGCTCGATCTGTATATCCAGGGCCGCCAGGAGGCAAAGCGCTTGCTGGGGGATATCGAGGCATTTGTCGAGCGCTAGCGCTGCAACGTCTCGGCTCGTGGATGACATGTGCAGAAACTCTGGTCGGAGCCAAAATACCTGTTGACTCGTACGGCGAGCGGGGTAATATGGACGGGTTACTTGCAGAGCCCCGTGAATCTCTGTAACAACACGTACTGTACATGGAGGAGTCTAAGTGATTTCGAAATCGACTCACTACGCCAAGCAGGGCGAGGTCCAGCGCAACTGGGTTCTCGTCGACGCCGATGGTGCTGTCCTGGGCCGTCTTGCCACCCAGATCGCAATGATCCTGCGCGGTAAGAACAAGCCCCAGTTCACGCCCAACAGCGACTGCGGCGACTTCGTTGTCGTCATCAACGCCGATAAGGTCCAGCTTACCGGTAACAAGGCCGACACGAAGACCTATTATCGCCACAGCGGCTACAACGGCGGCCTCAAGGCTGAGAGCTTCCGCCAGGCTATGGAGAAGCACCCGGAGAAGGTCATCGAGCGCGCCGTTCGCGGTATGCTGCCCAAGACCACCCTCGGCCGTGCCCAGATGACCAAGCTTAAGGTCTACGCTGGTGCCGAGCATCCGCATGCTGCCCAGAACCCCACGAAGATTGAGCTGGAGGCTTAAAGATGGCTGAGAACACCGTTGTCTACCAGGGTACCGGCCGTCGTAAGAACGCCGTCGCCCGCGTCCGTCTCGTCCCCGGCACCGGCAAGGTGACCATCAACAAGCGTGACGCCGAGCAGTATTTCGGCCGTCATCAGCTCGTTGAGAACGCCCTTGCTCCCTTCAAGGTGACCGACACCGCCGGTCAGTTCGACGTTATCGCTCTGTGCGATGGCGGCGGCATCTCCGGTCAGTCCGGCGCTCTGCGCCTGGGCATCGCTCGCGCTCTTCTGAACGCTGGCGATTACCGTGCTGACCTCAAGAAGGCCGGTTTCCTTACGCGCGATGCTCGCGTGGTCGAGCGCAAGAAGTACGGCCTCAAGAAGGCCCGCCGCGCTCCCCAGTTCTCCAAGCGCTAAGGTTTTATCTCCTTTCGAGATACAATGTACAAGCGGGGCCTGCCGATTCCTCGGCGGGTCCCGCTTTTCTTTTTCGACTAGGGTGGGCGGTTGCATATCGCCTGCTAGGGAAGGAGCGATCCTATGCCCCAGAACATCTTCGGTACCGACGGCGTCCGTGGCGTCGCCAATGCCGACCTCTCGTGCGACCTCGCGTTTCGCCTGGGCCGCGCGGCGACCAAGTTCCTTGGTCCGGATATCTGCGTCGGCCGCGACACGCGTCTTTCGGGTACCATGCTCGAGAGCGCTCTGACCGCTGGCATTATGGCAGAGGGCGGCCGTCCGCATTGCTGCGGCGTTATCCCTACGCCGGCCGTGGCGCTGCTCACCGTCCAGAACGAGCTCGACGGCGGCATCGTCATCTCTGCTTCGCATAATCCGCCGGAGTTCAACGGCATCAAATTCTTTAGCCGCAAGGGTATGAAGCTTCCCGATGCGGTCGAGGAAGAGATCAGCGCCTGGGTCATGTCCGAGGAAGCCATGGCTGCCGACACGCTGC
Organism: uncultured Collinsella sp.; assembly: GCA_905208535.1. Taxonomy (GTDB): domain Bacteria; phylum Actinomycetota; class Coriobacteriia; order Coriobacteriales; family Coriobacteriaceae; genus Collinsella. The sequence continues at coordinate 15,146 of CAJLPI010000030.1, forward strand.
CGACCGGTGCCGGCGTGGGCCACATCATCAAGATGAAAGACGCCCGCAAGGCATACGTCGACCACGCCATCGATACGCTTGATGGCCTGAGGCTCGATGGCCTGGTCGTTGCCGTCGACTGCGGCCATGGTGCTTCTTGCCAGATCACGCCTGCCGCGCTGCAGCGCCTGGGCGCCACGGTCCATGCCATCAACACCGATTACTGTGGCACCGACATTAATGTCGAGTGCGGCTCCACTCACCTTGAGCCCCTGCGCGAGCTCGTGCTGCGCACCCATGCTGACATCGGCCTGGCCCACGACGGCGACGCCGACCGCGTACTGTTCGTGGACAGCGAGGGCAATGAGATCGACGGTGACTACATCCTGGCTATCTGCGGTTCTGACCTCGCCGCCCGCGGCAAGCTCGCCAACTCCGAGATCGTCTCGACCGTCATGTGCAACCTGGGCTTCTCCATCGCTATGAAGGAGCAGGGCTTCGAGATGGTTCAGACCGCCGTGGGCGATCGCTACGTTCTGGAGCGTATGCTCGCGGATGGCGCCGTCATCGGCGGCGAGCAGTCCGGCCACATCATCTTCCTGGAGCACAACACCACCGGTGACGGTCTGGTGACGGCTCTGCAGCTGCTGGCCGTGCTCAAGCGCACCGGTCGTACCCTCACCGATCTTGCCGGCATCATGAAGAAGTACCCGCAGGTACTCGTCAACGTGCATTCCGACAACAAGGCTGGTCTGGATGATTGCCAGCCCATCTGGGATGCCGTCGCTGCTGCCGAGAAGGAGCTTGACGGCCGCGGTCGCATTCTGGTGCGTCCGAGCGGTACCGAGCCGCTGGTCCGCGTTATGGCCGAGGCCGAGACGCACGAGCTGACCCAGCGCGTTGTCGACGACATCGTCGAGGTTGTCAAGCGCGAACTTCCCTAATGGTCAAAAACGAGTGCCAAGTGGTAAACTGTTAAGGCTATTTTGGTCGATTGGTATGTCCGAGGGGGAGCATGTTCACTAAAGTCCTAAGGTCTTTTGGTATGCGTGGTCGAGTCCTTACGCTGGATGCTCCCATCTCGGGCGACGTCATTCCGCTTTCCGAGGTAAACGACCAGACATTTGCCACCGGCCTTTTGGGCCAGGGCGTGGCGATTCAGCCTACCGGCACGCGCGTGATTGCACCGGCTGATGCCAAGGTCGAGGCCATTTTTCCTACGGGACACGCTGTTGCGCTTAACACGGTCGATGGCTTGGACGTGCTCATCCACGTTGGTTTGGACACTGTTCAGCTTGAGGGCAAACACTTTACCGTACATGCGCAAGTGGGTGACATCGTCCATAAGGGCGATGTGCTCATTGAGTTCGATCGCGAGGCAATTGCTGCCGAGGGCTACGATGTGACGGTTCCCATCTTAGTGTGCAACTCCGTTGAGTTCTCGAGCATCAAGGGCTCCGTTGGCGTGCATGTCGAAGAGATGGACCAGCTCATCGTTGCTCGCGAGCGCTAGCAAGTGCACGTGGCCATTAGCCTACAATTCAAACACGTTTACGGAGGGCGCCCTTGAAAGAGGACGCCCTCCGTGGCAAGATGGGGTTTGTCCGAAGCTAAAAGGCTTCGGGTCACCGTGGACGGGCAGGGGCCTCGACGCGGCTAGACACGAGACACATACATTACGCGACCTCGCCCTGGTGGCCGCACACGTTGGTTGCGGCCGACGCGGGCCGCGGGCAAGTGCTTGTAAGGGGAGCCTTGCCTCTCTTGTACGAGAAAGGACGCGTAATGAAGATCATTAAAGCTAAAGACTACGAGGATATGAGCCGCAAGGCCGCCAATATTATCTCGGCGCAGGTTATCCTCAAGCCCGACTGTGTGCTGGGCCTTGCCACTGGCTCCACCCCGATCGGTGCCTACAAGCAGCTCGCTGCTTGGTACGAGAAGGGCGACGTCGACTTTGCCGAGGTCAGCACCTACAACCTGGACGAGTATCGCGGCCTTTCGCACGACGATCCCCAGAGCTATCACTACTTTATGCGTGAGAACTTCTTCGATCACATCAACATCGACCTGAACAACACGCATGTGCCTGACGGTTCCAACCCCGATGCCGCCGCTGCCTGCTCTGAGTACGACAAAATCGTCGCCGCCGCCGGTTACCCGGATCTGCAGCTGCTCGGCATTGGCAACAACGGCCACATCGGTTTCAACGAGCCCGATGACCACTTCTCCAAGGGCACGCACTGCGTCGACCTCACCGAGAGCACCATTCAGGCCAACAGCCGCCTGTTCGACAGTATCGACGATGTTCCCCGTCAGGCCTACACCATGGGTACCCAGACCATCATGTATGCCCGCATGATCCTAGTCGTCGCCAACGGCGAGGCCAAGGCTCAGGCCGTGCATGACATGTGCTATGGTCCGGTTACGCCCGCGTGCCCGGCTTCGATTCTGCAGCTGCACACCAACTGCGTTGTCGTTGCCGACGAGGCCGCCCTTTCGCTCTGCGAGTAGCGCGAATCCTGCACCTCGACATAGCCTTGCCTAAGGCCTCCGCTTTGCGGGGGCCTTTTTGTTCAAGACTTTAGTCTGCTGGCCGCGCAGCGGCCAGCTTTAAACCACCCGCTACG
>CAJLPI010000031.1:0-16915 GCA_905208535.1 uncultured Collinsella sp.
CCCCCTCGGCACTCACATTACCAGCCGCGGCGCCTGCCCGGCACTTTCCTATCAGCCGTCGGGGGCGGCGCGTCCCGCGCCGGCAGCACCCAACGGGCCCTCTCGGGGGCAGGGACGTTCGGCCGTGCGCGGGCGCCCGGTCGGCGGCCCGTTCTGGGCGCGCCTCAATCGTAGCCCGAGACGGTCCCGGGCTGACAATTTCGACTGTAATGGACGTTCTTGTTTGACTAGTCGTTTAAGAACGTCCCCAATGACTAGCCAATAAAACGGCGCCCGTCGGCGATGTTGCCGGCGGGCGCCGTTGTCGTGTGGGCGGTTGTGTCGTGGCCGCTGATGAGGCTCGAACTCGTATGCTACAGCGAGTCGATAAAGCGCTGCTGGGCGGCGCGGCCGGCTTCGTCCCACTTAAAGACGCCGGCGTTGTCGAGTACGTGGCCAAACACCACGCCGACCTCCTCGTGCAGGATATCGATGGCGTTGTCGGCCGTAAGCTCGTCGGCGCGGCGGGCAAAAACGTCCTCGGCCCATGCAGCGTGGCTACGGCAAAGATCATCGCCCTCGAGCGCACCGGCGAGATCGTAGCTGGCATCGGTCTTGGCCGCCAGCAGGTGCTCGCGGACAGCGCCGAGCTCGGGAACCAAGCGCGGCGGCAAAATAGCCAGGCCCATAACCTCGATCAGGCCGATGTTCTCCTTCTTAATGTGGTGATACTCGGCATGCGGGTGGAACACGCCCAGCGGATGCTCGTCGGTCGTGATGTTGCAGCGAAGCGCCAGGTAGGCCTCGTAAATCTCGCCGCCGGCGTTGCCGCGGGAGTCCACGCGGCGGATGACGGGCGTCACGGTGTTGTGCGCTACGCCATCGGCTGTGTGCGCGATGACGCCCACCGACTCGTCGGTCCACTCGCGCCAGGCGAGGATAATCTTCTCGGCAGCGTCGAGCAGCTGAGCGCGGTCATGCGTGCGCAGGCGCAGCACCGAGAGCGGCCACTGCAGCACGGTGCCGCTGACCTGGTCAAAACCGGGCACGCTAAACTGCGAGACCTCGGCGGCGTGCATCATGGGGAACTCGTGCGCGCCACCCTGGAAGTGGTCGTGCGACAAGATTGAGCCGCCTACGATGGGCAGGTCGGCGTTGGAGCCGATAAAGTAGTGTGGGAACAGGTCCACAAAGTCGAGCAGGCATGTCAGGCCCTTGCGGTCAACGTGCATCGGGCGATGCTCGGAGCTCATGGCAATGCAGTGCTCGTTAAAGTATGCGTACGGGCTGTACTGGAAGCCCCAGCGCTCGCCATTAAGCTGAATGGGAATAACGCGTAGGTTCTGACGGGCGGGGTGAGCGCCACCGTCGGCTGCGGCGGAGCGTCCGGGATAGCCCTCGTTTTCGATGCAGAGCTGGCAGGCGGGATACTTCTCGCCCGTGTTCTTTGCGGCGCCGGCCGCGGCAATGTCGCGCGGGTCCTTCTCAGGCTTTGACAGGTTGATGGTGATCTCAAGATCGCCCCAGTTGGTGGGGGTGCTCCATTTGATGTTGCGTGCGATGGCGGCGCGGCGCACATAGCCGGCATCGCAGCACAGGCCGTAGAACCAGTCGGTCGCGGCGCGGGGCTCGTTGACGCCCATACGCCCATTGAACTCTTCGTTTACAACCGAAGGCCTCGGCATGAGCGCGCCCATGATGCGCATGGCGATGCGGTCGCGCCCCGATGCCGTGTCCTCGGCAGCACCGTTGGCAACGGCGGCCTCGGCAAGCGCGGCAAGCGTGCCCTCCAGGTCAAAGTTGGGGAGTGTATCGGGGTGCAAGAGCGAAATCTTCTCGGTCTTGAGTGCCCAAGCCATGTCGAGTGCGGGGCCCGTGGCGCCGATGCACTCCAAAATGGTGTTGTATGCCCAGATGCGATCGTCCTGGCCGATCATCGATCGGTGGATAGCGTACTCGATCAGGCTCTGCGCGGCCTCGCGCACGCCAGTCATTACAGCCATGCCGCGTAAGCCCCCTTGTCAGAGATAGCGTAGTGGCGGGCAGAGCCCTCGCCCAGCCAGCCGTTCATCTTGGCAATGAAGTTGTCGACCAGGTCGAGCGGCACGAAGGCCTGGATGGTGCCGCCAAAGCCGCCACCGTGAATGCGAACGGCGCCACGACCGTCGAGCACATGCTCGGCCAGCGCTAGGGCATACATGGAAGGCTGCTCAGATCCCAGCTTGGCAACAACATTCTGCAGGTACATGGCGGAGCTGGCGCCGGACTCGCGCGTCAGGACCAGGAACTGGTCGATGTCGCCGGCGTTGAGCGCTGCCCAGCGCTTGTCGACCAGGCCGTTCTCGTACCAGTAGTGAACGGCGCGCAGGCAGGCGCGGTCGCCCAGCTTGGCGCGCAGCTCGGGGAGCTTGGCGTCAAAATCCGCCACGTTTACCTCGCACAGGCGTGCCTTGCCAAACTCGGCAGCGACGTCTTGCATTTCGCGCGGAACGGCGGCGTAGTCATCGGTGGCTGCCACGTGGTCGGCGCCGACCTTAACGAGCACGAGCGCATAGCCGTGATCCTCAAAGTTGAGCTCGAGCTTCTGGGTCTTAGGCTGAGCCTGATCCTCAAAGTCCATGTAGGCGAGGCCGCCCAGGCACACAGCGGCCTGATCCATCAGACCGCAGGGCTTGCCGTAGTAGTTGTTCTCGGTGCGCTGGCTCATCTGAGCGAGCGTGACGGGTTCAATGGCGGGCGCGCCCCAGAGCGTCTCCATGGCGCGGCCGTATGCGGCCTCGACGGCGGCAGAGCTGGAAAGGCCGCCGCCCGAAGGGACGGAGCAGGTAAAGGCAAAGTCGAAGCCGTGGGGCTCAACGCCAAGGGCTGCAATCTCGTGCGCCATGCCGCGCACGAGGCTCGCGGACGTGCCCTTCTCGGACTCTTGAACGTCTAGCGTGTCGAGCGCGATCTCAAACGTGGGATAGCCCTCGTCGGCGACGCGGACCTTGTTGGAGTCGGTTGCCACGGCGATGCCGTCAACGGCGACATCGAGCGAGCCGGCGATAACGCGGCCACCCTCGTGGTCGGTGTGGTTGCCGCTGATCTCGGAACGGCCGGGCGCGTGCGCGTAGAGCACCTGGCGGTCGCCGATGGGGCCAAACTCCTCCTCGAACAGCTTGGTGAGCGTGGCGAATGTCTTTTCATCGGGGGTGGTCATGAGGGTCCTTTCCTTGGCGCATACTGACGAGTTTTCCGTCGTAGTGAGTACGTTAACAATCTGAAGCGACGTGAACTCAGCATCTACGATGCCGCACGTTACGGGCTATGTTAACGTACTCATAACACAACACTTATCACTTTTTGAGAATCTGGTAATCGGTAGAAATTCAGCCGTGAACGGTATTGCCGTATGGACTTATAGAGCAGAAGAGTTGCGGATTGAAAAAGTAGAGTACGTTAACATGCGTCCGACGATAGCGGGCCTCGGCGCGGGGTGCATTTCTGCCCGGGCCGGCATGCACGCTATTCAGATCTCGCAAGGGTGAAGGTGATCCTGTGGCAAGGCGCCCGTCCAACGATACAGGTACGCGTCCGGTCTCCATGGCCGACGTCGCCCGCGCTGCTGGCGTTTCGCAGCAGACGGTTTCGCGCGTCGCCAACGGCTTGCCCAACGTTAACGAACAGACGCGCCAGCGCGTGCAGGCCGCCATGCAAGAGCTCGGCTTTCGTCCGAGTTATGCCGGTCGCTCGCTGCGCGACGGCCGCTACCATTCGGTCGGTCTGTGCATCAACGATGTCACCAAGTTTGGCAACCTTTCAATGATCGACGGCATCGCCAGCGCTGCTCGCGAGCGTAATTGCGCCATCACGCTGGTCGAGATGTCCAAGACCGAGGAATTCTCGCTTGCCGAGGCAACGCGTCGTATGGCCGCATTGCCGGTGGACGGCATCATCATCGGCATGAGCCGCATGGCGCCCGATTTTGAGACGTTTGATCCACTGCCGGGCATTGGCACGGTCATCGTTACCATGTATGCGCATCCGCGCGTGACCACAGTCGATTCCGACCATTACGGCTGCTCGCTGTTGCTTATGGACCATCTGTTTGAGCTGGGGCACGAGCAGATTCGCTATATTGGCGGCCCGTCCTTCTCGGTCGACGAGCAATTTCGTCGCGCCGGTTGGCAGGATGCGCTCGAGCGTAAACACATCGCGCCGGCAGAACCGCTCGAGGGCGACTGGTCTGCTAACAGCGGCTACGAGGCCGGCAGGTACCTGGCCGAGCACGATCGCACCATGACGGCGATCTATGCGGCAAACGATCAGATGGCAAATGGCGCGATTGCCGCGCTGCGTGATAGCGGTCTGTGCGTGCCTGAGGACGTGAGCGTGGTGGGCGTCGATGACTCGCTCGATGATTTTGTCGCGCATAACGAGCTCACGACCGTGCGGTTCGATCTACATCAGCGCGGACGCGAGGTATTCGAGCATGCGGTTCCCGAGGCGGGTACGGCGGGCAAAACCGTTGCCATTCGTATTCCCGGCCAGCTCATTATTCGACATAGCACGGCGATACCACGCTCATAGTTTGCGCAGGTAAACGGCGATTTATCGTATTTCAATAACAATCGGTATGGATGCCGGCAGATAACAGTTGGGATACTACCGAGTGTTATGATAGACGGGTTCTTTTGTCTATCTAGGAGGCTTTGCCTGATGGAGATCACCAAGGATATCCGCTACATCGGTGTCGACGATCACGACATTGACCTGTTCGAGGGCCAGTACGACGTGTCCGAGAATGGCATGGCATACAACAGCTATGTTATCTTGGGCGATAAAATCGCTGTCGCCGATTCGGTTGACGCTGGCTTTGTCGACGAATGGCTCGGCAACCTCGAGGCCGCGCTCGACGGCCGTACGCCCGACTACCTGGTCGTCCATCACATGGAGCCCGATCACTCCGCCGGTATCGCCGCCTTTATGGAGCGCTATCCCCAGGCACAGATCGTGGCCAGCATGGGCGCCTTCCGCATGATGGTCAACTTCTTTGGCACCGATTTCCCCGAGCGCAAGATGGTCGTCAAAGAGGGCGATGTGCTCGACCTGGGCGGCCACAGCCTGACCTTTGTTGGCGCTCCCAACGTTCACTGGCCCGAGGTGCTCTTCTCCTACGAGGCCACCGACAAAGTGCTCTTTAGTGCCGACGGCTTTGGCAAGTTTGGCGCCAACGACATCGAGGATCCGGAAGGGTGGGCTTGCGAAGCTCGCCGCTACTACTTTGGCATCGTTGGTAAGTTCGGCAAGTTCGTGCAGGCCGTGCTTAAGAAGGCCGCCGATCTGGACATCCAGATCATCTGCCCGCTTCATGGCCCCGTGCTGACCGAGAACCTGGGCTACTACCTCGACACCTACAACACCTGGTCGAGCTATCAGCCCGAGGACGAGGGCATCACGATTGCCTATGCGAGCGTGTATGGCCATCTGAAGGCTGCCGTTGAGGAGCTCGCATCCGCGCTTGAGGCTCGCGGTCAGAAGGTCTCCGTCTTTGACCTGGCTCGCGACGACATGGCCGAGGTCGTTGAGGATGCGTTCCGCTACGACCGTCTGGTGCTCGCTTCCATCACCTATCAGGGCGAGATCTTCCCGTTCATGAGCACCTTTATCCACACGCTTGCCGAGCACGCCTATCAGAACCGTACGGTGGCACTCGTCGAGGCCGGCTCCTGGGCACCTGCCGCCGCTAAGGTTATGACCAAGGAGCTCGAGGGCATGAAGGACATCACCCTGACGCAGAACAAAGTGACCGTCCTGGGTTCGCTCAACGACACCTCGCGCGCTCAGATAGAGGCCCTCGCCGACGAGCTTTCCAAGTAGCGATTTGTTAGCTTTTGATGTGAAAACCACCACAAAGGCACCTTTGTGGTGGTTTTTGTTTAAGCGCCGGCGATGACGAGATTTGGGCGGGCGTCGTCGGCGGTCTCGGCGATTGAGGTGGCGACGGCGCCATCGGGATCACGGTCCATCACGATGGTGTCGACATCGGTCAGCTCGGCAAAGCGGTACATGCCGCGTCCGTTAACCTTGCTGGCGTCCATAAGGGCGACGCTTTGACGGGCGGCACCGACCATAGCCGCTTTGGTCTCGGCCATCTGCGGAAAGTCGGTCGTAAAGCCGCAGCCGGGAACAAAAGCTCCAGGGCACATGACGGCAAGATCGGCGTGGACCATTTGGAGCGCCTGCATAGTGAGCGGTCCGTACAGATAACGATGGCCTTTGCGCAGCGCCCCGCCCGGCATGACGACATCGACTAAGGGCATGCTCTCGTCGATGTAATCGGCAATGGTAATGTCGGCCGTGATGACGGTGATGCCATCGCGCTGGTCGAGGAGCCGGACGAACTCGAGCGCTGTGGTGCCCGAGTCGACGAGCAGAGTGTCACCATTGCCGACGAGTTCAATGGCGCTTTGCGCGATGGCCTGCTTGGCGGCGACGTTGACATTGATGCGGCGATCCTGCGTGGAGACAGTTAGGCGTTTGTGGAGCGACACAGCGCCGCCATGCGTACGGCGTAGCTTGCCTGCTTCGGCGAGCGCGTCCAGGTCGGCGCGGGCGGTGACGGAGGACACGCCAAAGGTCTGGGCGATTTCTGCCACCTGCACCGAGGCGTTATGTTCGAGCATCTCCATGATGGCGGCGCGCCGCTCATCGGCGAAAGCTCGGGTTGCTGCGTGGGCCATATCCGCTCCATCATCGTCTGAAATTTGCAGGAATTGTGTTGAGTCTATTTTCGTTCATTTTCTTTTTAAGTAAGAAAACGCCTTTCGATTACTTACTTTTTCTATAAAAGAAAGATGATCAAGGCTCAAAACTCAATTTCGAACACGCGCGTTCGGGTTCGACCCCTTCCGTTTACTTTTCAAAAACGACTGTATTGACCTGCATGGGCTCAATATCTCGCACATGCATACCCGCTGAATTTCATACAATGGGCGCAGCAAAATGCAAGGTAAAACGCCTTGCGGACACGTACGCCCGATGTCCAGATGCGGGCGAGGGAGAGGAGCAAACGCTCATGGCACTTGTTACCACCGAAAAGATGCTCAAGGACGCTCAGGCCGGCCACTACGCCGTCGGCGCGTTCAACGTCGAGAACCTCGAGTTTGTTATGGCCGTTCTGGCCGCTGCCGAGGAGACCAAGTCCCCCGTCATCATGCAGACCACCCCGGGCACCATCAAGACCGCTGGTCTGGACTACTTCTACGGCATGGTCAAGGCTGCCGCCGAGCGCGCTTCCGTGCCCGTTGCCCTGCACCTCGATCACGGCGATGGCTATGACCGCTGCATGCAGGCTTTCCGCACGGGCTACACCTCTGTCATGATCGACGGCTCGCACGAGTCCTTCGAGGACAACATTGCCCTGACCAAGTCCGTCGCCGACGCTGGCCGCGCCATGGGCGTGCCCGTCGAGGCCGAGCTCGGCAAGGTTGGCGGCAAGGAGGACGACGGTCCCGCGGTTGAGGGCGAGAGCCCCTACACCGATCCGGCCGAGGCCAAGGAGTTCGTCGAGCGCACTGGCTGCACCTCGCTGGCTATTGGCGTTGGCACCAGCCACGGCGTGTACACGAGCGATCCGCACATCGAGCAGTCCGTGGTCAAGGCCATCCGCGACGCCGTCGACGTACCGCTGGTTCTGCACGGCACCTCCGGTGTGCCCGATGAGCAGGTTGCCGAGGCTGTGAAGAACGGCATCTGCAAGGTCAACTACGCCACCGAGCTGCGTCAGGCCTACACCAAGGGCTTCATGGCCTACATGGCCGAGAACCCCGCCTGCTTCGATCCCAAGAAGCCGGCCAAGGAGGGCATGCGTGAGATCACTGAGCTGGTTAAGATCCGCATGACCAACCTCAACTCCGTGGGCAAGGCAGAGTAACAGCAAGGGTACTCCGACTCAAAATAGATCCCGGGGAGGGATGAGGGCTTAGTTCCCCAATCGTCCTCGGGCATGCAAAAAGCCTCGCTGCGCACTTCGTGCGGCGAGGCTTTTTGCCCCCTGCGGAAAGATTGGGGAACTAAGCCCTCATCCCTCCCAAGTTGACCTACTCGAGGTCGTCGCCCTTGTGGCGTTGGGCGGAAAGAGGTGGGGCGTCAGGGCTTCTTTGTTGATGAGGGGCTAGTATGCCCGGGCTTGGTTGGGGAAGGTTTTGTCTAGGGATGCTTGGAGCTTATCGAAGGATGCTCGCAAGTTGTGGATCTGGTCGGTTGAGCGTTTGGCTTTTGTGGTGGGGGAGTCGAGGAGGCTGTTTCTCTGTGTCGGGGGGAAGGAGAAAAGGTCTGCATGTGTTAGGGATGGCTGCTGTGCTGCGTCATTGGAAGAATGCATGCTTATGCGGCCTCCTCGATGTCCACCAAAAGGTTGCGCACGGGGTGTGCTGCTAGGTCCCGTGCGTTGGCAGTATTATGCCGCGGCTGCCGCAAAGAAGCGCTAAAGAAAGGCTTAACCTGGTTTGGTGTTACGATGAAACTGCAGGTCAGAGGTATTGAGTAACACTCTTGAAAGGTTTTGGGCTTAAGGGCTTTCTAAGGTTTGTGACGTGAATGTGGCGCGGACGTACGGAGCGTGTGAATGCACGCTGTTAGCGCTGCAGCTCTGCGGCGCGCACCTGCTCGATGACCTTTTCCATCGTGGCGTCGATGCGGTCTTTTTTGAGTTCGCATTCCCAGATGGTTATGGGCGTCCAGCCCATTTGAGTGAGTGCTGCCACGGCAGCGCGGTCGCGCTCGACGTTGCGACGGAACTTTGCCTCCCAAAACTCAACGTTGCGCTTGGGCTGGCTCGGGTTGCACTTGGGGCAGCGATGCCAAAAGCAACCGTTGACGAAGATGGCGATCTTGCGCCCGGGGAAGGCGATGTCGGGCTTGCCGGGAACCTTCCATTCCAAGCGATAACCCGTAAGGCCCGCTGCCCGCAGGCGCTGTCGTACGAGCAGCTCGGGCTTGGTGTTGGCGCGCTTGTTGCCCTTCATGGACTTTTTGATGGCGGCGCGACGGCGCACCAGTTCGCGCTCGTCGGCGGAAAGGTCCGAGGTGTCGATGCCGTCCAGCAGGCCGGGCTTGGGGCGCATTTTGCTGCGGCGCTTAGGTTTGCGCTTGGATTTGGCGGCAGGCTCGTCAGCCGTGGCGGTCTCGGCGTCGTTGGTGCTGCCGTTGGCCTCAAGCCGGTCTTCCTTTAGCTCAATCAGTGCATCGATAAGCCCCTTGTCGGCGGGCATCCACTCCACCGTGGCAAGCGAGGTGCGTGGAATCCAGCGGATATCGAGCTGACGGTCGTGCTTCTGGGGCTCGCCGGACTCTTTAGCCAGCGAGCAGTAATAGCACTCCATTGAGAGATGAAAATCGGGGTAGTCATACTCAACGGTGTAAAAATCACGCAGGTTGGTAACGTTTACCTGCAGCTCTTCCATAAGCTCGCGGCGCACGGCGTCTTCGGGTGTCTCGCCGCGCATGAGCTTGCCGCCTGGGAACTCCCATAGTCCCTGCATGTCGCCGTAGCCGCGCTGCACGGCAAGCAGCTCGTCAGATCCTTCCTTGCGAATGATCCCAGCGGCAACATGAACAGTCTTCAACAGGAGCCCTCTCTCAACATCAACACATGGCAGACTACGCTTACCTTACGCAACGGTAAGGCAAGCGTAAGCCATATCGATGGTAGCCGACTCGGCTCCTTGCGACTATAGATGCCGTAGACTAATCGCAAGAAAGGACTCGGTATGCAAACCACGCAAACGGCGACCCCGGTACTGGAGGTCGCGCATCTCGAAAAGGTATATGGAGCACTGGGCAACGTGACCCGCGCGCTCAACGATGTCAGCTTTACCGTCAACCGCGGCGAATTCGTCGGCATCATGGGCGCCTCGGGCTCGGGCAAGTCGACGTTGCTCAACTGCGTGTCGACCATCGATAGCGCCACGAGTGGCACCATCCGCATCAACGGCCAGGACGTGACGCGCATGAAGCAGGCCAAGCTTTCGCAGTTCCGCCGCGAGGAGCTGGGCTTTATCTTCCAGGACTCCAACTTGCTCGATACGCTCACGGCGCGCGAGAACATCGCCCTGCCGCTCACCATCGCCCGCACAAACTCGGCAGAGATCTCGACCCGCGTGCAGGACGTGGCCGCGCGCCTGTCCATTAGCCAGGTGCTCGACAAGTATCCCTACCAAATGTCGGGCGGCCAGCAGCAGCGCGTTGCCGCGGCTCGCGCGCTCGTCACCGACCCCACCATGATCATGGCCGACGAGCCCACCGGCGCCCTCGATTCCAAGAGCGCTCGCCTGCTGCTCGAGAGCCTGGAGGCCCTTAACCGCCGCCTGCGCGCCACCGTGCTCATGGTTACGCACGACAGTTTTGCCGCCAGCTACACGAGCCGTGTGCTGTTTATTCGTGACGGCAAGATCTTCACCGAGCTGCGCCGCGGCGACACCGACCGCCGAGATTTCTTCGACCGCATTATGGAGGTCGTTGCCATGATGGGCGGTGAGGGCTCCGATGCTCTGTAAACTCGCTTGGGGCAACGTCCGCCGCGCCGGCCGCGACTACCTTGTCTACTTGCTGACGCTCACCCTGGGTGTCACGGTCTTCTATGCCTTCAATACCGTCTCGATGCAGGTCGACATTGCCGGCATCAAGGAGGAGGGACTGTCCGAGCTCATGGGCAGCATGCTCGGCTACCTGACGTACTTTTTGGCCGGCGTCATGGCCTTTTTGATGGTGTATGCCAACAACTTCATCATGAAGCGCCGCAAAAAGGAGTTCGGCCTGTACCAGGTGCTCGGCATGCGCCGCGGGCGCGTCGCCACGATCATGGCGCTCGAGACCGTATTTGTTTCGGTCGGCGCTTTTGTCGCCGGCATTGTGCTGGGCGTGGGGCTCTCCCAGCTCATGACATTCTTTACGGCCTCGCTCTTTAAGACACAGATCGCTAATTTCCACTTCTTTTTCTCGGTGCATGCATTCAACCTGACCCTTGCTTGCATGCTCGTGATGTTTGTGCTTACGCTGCTGCTGAACCTTCGCGCCGTGCGCCGCACCAGGCTCATCGAGCTTATGGGTGCCGAGCGTCGCAACGAGAGCATCAAGACGCGCAACCCCTGGATCGCGATTGCCATCTTTGTCGTGGGCGTGGTGCTGGTGGGCGTGGCCTATTACCGTCTGCTGCGCGACGGGTTCCCGCTCACCGCGACGGAGGGTAAGCTGCAGGAGGCCATGAACCAGTTCGGTATCACCACGGCCATGGTTACGGTGGGTACCTTTGCCCTATTTTGGGGACTTTCGGGCATGCTCATCAAGCTGCTGCAGATCCTGCGCAGCGTGTATTGGCGCGGCCTCAACATGTTTACCGTGCGCCAGCTTGCGGCCAAGGTCAACACGGTGTGCTTTTCGATGGGCGTTATCGCGATGATCCTGTTTCTGGCCATTACCTCGGTGACCTGCGGCATGTCGATCGCCAACGTGATGAACGAGAACCTGGAGCGCTATACGCCGGCGGATATGTCGCAGACGTATATCTATTACGCGTCCGATAGGCTCGACTACTACAAGGAGTATGTCAATCCTTCCGAGGCCGATCGCATGGTGCTGGCAGACGCAACGGTCGATTTGTACTCTGCATGGCACGGTGACCGTATCGATCCCGATAACGTTGCGGAAAGTATCAAGGGCAAGTCGGCAGATAATGGCAACGAGGCCGGAAAGAAGGTCAATATCGCCGATGTTGCCGGCGAGCATGTGCAGATTGATTCGTATCTGAGCTATACGCTTGGCGGCTCGGATCCTTCGGTGACGGCGGGCGAGATGTGCAAGGCCATGGGCGAAAAGCTCCCCAAGGCGCTCGAGGGTAGCAATGCCGATGATATGGGCCTGTTTGTGACGCCGGCGAGCCAGTACAACAAACTGCGCCAGATGATGGGCGAGGAGCCGGTGAACATTGGCCGCGACCAGTACTTGCTTACGTGCGATATGGGCGGCGAGTTGGGCGACCTGTACACCAAGTACATGGCTGGGGGCCATACCCTCACCTTGGGCGGACATGAGCTCAAGCCCGCAGCCGATAAGTCGGACGAGGACACGGCTGCCATCGCCAACTCGGCACTCGGCAGCAATCCCGGTACCGTGGTCGTAGCCGACGAGCTGCTGTCCCAGCTTAACCTGCAGCCGTATTCCAGTAATCTGCTCGTTAACTACAAGCAGGGGATGGATGTGACCAAGGCAGACGAGAGCATTAAATACACCATGCTCGACAATCTGCTCGTTGACGGCAAGGAGCCGGGGTCGTGGGGAATCTTCATGACACGCTCCGAGATCTATACGCAGGCGGCGCAGATGAACGGCATGATTAGCTATCTAGCCATCTATATTGGCTTTGTACTGGTCGTTGCATGTGCGGCAATTCTGTCGATCCAGCAGCTCTCCAATGTGGCCGACAGAAGCCGCAGCTATCGCGTGCTGGCGCAGATCGGCTGTGACGACCGCCAGATTCGCCATTCGGTGATGGCGCAGCAAGCGGTGTTCTTCCTGTTCCCGCTGGCAGTGGGTCTGGCGCACTCCTTTGTGGCGCTCAAGGTGATCATCGAGCTGGTAAGCACGTTTGGCAACATGAGCATCGGCGGCACGGTGGGCCTCACATGTGCGATTTTCCTGGCAGCCTATGGCGGCTATTTCCTGGTGACCTACCTCATGAGCACCGGCATGGTGCGAGCCGCCATCGCCACCCGCTACAGCGAGTAGCAAGCGGGCAAAACCGTCGCAAAACCAACGCAAACAACCGCCGCGGAGGGAGTCGGCCCCCTTCCGCGGCGGTTTTTTTGTCTATCGGATGCCTCTCAGATGCAAGTGAGTAGACTTTTTTGGATCTGTCGAGCACACCACGACAAGTGCTCAATAAAACCGCAGGTCAGCGCTGTGGCGATTCGGGGTGTGCTCGGCCTCCTGCAAAAAGTCTACTCACTTGGTTTTGGCTGCTAGAAGACCGCCGTGAGGGAAGGCAACTTCCTCGCGGCGGTTGGCGTTCGCCCAGATAAAACCTGCCAAAATAAACCTGGGGACTGCGGACGATTTCTTGGACCGCTACGCGGCCCTTCCCAGCGCGGCGCGGAACTCGGCCGGCGTGCGGCCGCCGAGTGCATCGCTGCGCCTCTCCGTATTGTAGCGGCCGATCCAGGCCCCGAGCTCCTCGATGAAGCGGGCGGGGGCCCAGCCCGACCAGTCCCTGCCGTGCCAGAACTCCATCTTGAGCAGGCCGAAGAAGCCCTCCATCGCGGCGTTATCCGGGCTGCAGCCCTTGGCGGACATGCTCCTGGTGAGGTCATTGTCCTCGCAGATCGAGATCCAGCCGGGCCAGCGGTAGTGGCCGCCGCGGTCGGAGTGGATGACGGGGCGCTCGCCGGGCGCCAGCCGGGCGCAGGCGTCCTCGAGCGTCGAGTTGGCGAGCGCGGCGTCCGGTCTCTCGCCGGCCCTCCACGCCACGACCGAGGAGTCGAAGCAGTCCCTGATGGCCGACAGGTAGACCTTCCTGCCGGAGGGCAGCCTGAACTCGGTGATGTCGGTGAGCCACAGGAAGTTCGGCAGGGCCGAGCGAAAGTCGCGGCGCACGAGGTTCGGCGGGGCCGGCGTCGGCTCGCCCGCATAGGAGCTGTAGGGCCTCCTCTTCCTCCTCATCCACCTGGGGACCAGGCCCTCCTCGCGCATGATGCGGAGGACGACCTTCTCCGAGGCGCGCACGGGCTCGTCGAGCTCGCGCAGGCGCGCCGTCACGAAGCGGTACCCCCGCGCCCCCTCGCCGTCCTCGGTGAAGATCCTGCGCACGAGCGCGCGCAGGGGCGCGAGCCGGTCGGGCCTCGCGATCGCGCGGCGCTGGTACTCATAGGAGCTCTTTGATATCCCCAAGGAACTCGTGAGTTCTCTCAAGGACCACTTCCCGCACGGCCTCAGGCGGTCTATCACCAGGGTCTTCTCCCTGTTCGACATCCCGTCGAGGCTCGCGGCTTTTAAAACGTCGTTCACCGCCCTGAGGACGGCGTTCTCCAGGACGAGGCGCTCTATCAGGGCGTCCTTGTCGTCCGGGTCGATGTCGGGGTACACCGGACCGTCCCCGACGACCTTCGGCAGATCCATCTTCGCGACCGCCCTCCCGACGGTTCCGCCCGCGGCCCCGGCCCTCGTCCAGCGCGCGACGGCGCTCTTGCTCGGCCCGTCGAGCTCCCGGGCTATCTCCCTGCACGAGAGCCCGGAGCGGCGTAGCTCCCCGGCCCTCTCCACTACGGCTCTACTGTATGTCATGCGGACTCCAAACCGGACCTGATGGTCCAACTTTTTGTCCGCAGCCCCCTGTCTCTTTTTGGCATGTCCCTTTTGGCGTGGCTGATTGCTTTGGGCTGTCTTGGAGAAAGCCCGTGAGGCGGCACACAGGCTAATCCTGCGTGTCGCCTCCGTACATGTAGACGATAAAGCCGTCGCCGGTGTCTTGGCTGTGATCCTCCAGGATGCGTTTCATGTTGAGGTGCTCGTAGAACTGCCAGTCAGAGTTGCAGTCGCTCATCAGGAAGAGCTTGGTGCACCCGGCTTTGGCGAGTTCGGCGCGCGCAAGGTCGATGAGCTCGCGGCCGAGTCCCTTGCCCTGCCACTCGGGCACAATGATGATCAGGTTGAGCTGGCCCTGGGCATACTCGTTGCCCGTGGCGGCAAAGCGATCGGCCGTGGCCTTTTCGCGACTGTCGCCAAAGAGCGAGCCCTCGAGTTTGGCATCGGCGGTCTTTGCCATCTCGGTTGCCTGGGCGAACATCTCGTCGTAGCAGGGTACCCACGTGGGGTTGGTACGCGGCTTGCCGTCCTCGAAGATGCCGATGCAGCAGGCGGCGATAATGCGGCCCTCTGCCTCGGCAACGAGCGCGATAGGGGAGCGCTGCAGCTGCATGGCAATGTTGAAGCGCGCGCAGAAATCGGCAGCTTCGACGTCGCCGCGGTTGCGTAGCGTGTTGCACCACAGCCGGTTGTAGATGGCGGCGATACCATCCAGGTCGTCGAGCGTGGCGGCGCGCAGGGTTACGTTGTCAAGGCTCATGGAGGCTCCTTCCAAGTTGGGTCAGGCTATCTATGAGTGTGGCATGGCCGCAGGGGCGCCGCATCAACCATTCGGTAGACGACCCCCGATTCCACGGGGGCGGAGAGATAGTCATTGGGGACGTTCTTAAACGACTAGGCAAACAAGAACGTCCCCAACGACTACTCATTTAAGTACGTCCCCAATAAGTGCCCCCAATGAGTGTGCAGCCAAGGTGATGCCGTTGTTTTGGCAACGACAGCGAAAACCCGCCAGAGCGAGCAAGGTGCCTTGAAACAAGGCGGCATTGACCTTTTGGTCATGCCGCCGAAGTTGAAAGGCAGATTGCCGCTCTGGCGGGTTTGCAGCGTCGAGCCGTTACGCGGGTTGGTAAACCCGCGTAACTAAACCCGCTCTGCGATCTCGTGGATGAGGTAGTCGGTCTTTTCCCAGCCTAGGCACGGGTCGGTGATCGACTTACCAAAGACGCCGCCGTCGACCGGCTGGTTGCCATCCTCCAGGTAGGACTCGATCATAAAGCCCTTGACCAGCTTGGAGATGGACTCGTTGCGGCGGCAGCTGTCGAGCACCTCTTTGCAAATGCGATACTGCTCCAGCGGACGCTTGCCCGAGTTGTCGTGGTTGCAGTCGATGACCGCTGCGGGATTGGCATAGCCGGCGTGCTCGGTATAGCGCTCGGCCAGGCGCTCCAGGTGCTCGTAGTGGTAATTGGGGTAGGTGCGCCCATCGAGACCGATGTAGCCACGCATAACGGCGTGCGCGAGCGGATTGCCGTCGCACTCGACCTCCCAGTTGCGGAAGATAAAGCTCTGGTGCGCCTGCGCGGCGTAAATGGAGTTGAGCATAACGGTGGTAGAGCCAGCAGTGGGGTTCTTCATGCCGACGGGTACCGAAATACCGCTCGACACCAGGCGATGCTCCTGGTTCTCGACCGAGCGTGCGCCCACGGCAACATAGCTCAGCAGGTCAACGAGGTACTGGTAGTTGGACGGATAGAGCATCTCGTCGGCGGTAAAGAAGCCCGTTTCCTCAATAACGCGCAGGTGCATATGGCGGATGGCCTTGACGCCCTCGAGCAGGTCGTCGGGAGCCTCGGGGTTGGGGTTGTGCAACAGGCCCTTGTAGCCGGTGCCCTTGGTGCGCGGCTTGTTGGTATAGACGCGCGGAATGATGATGAGCTTGTCCTTGACCTCCTCGGCGGTCTTGGCCAGTCGGTTCATGTACTCAAGTACCGAGTCCTCGCGGTCGGCAGAGCACGGGCCGATGATGAGCACCTTGCGCGCGTCCTCGCCGGTAAAGACCTTGGCGACCTCGGCGTCGAATGCCTGCTTTTTGGCGGTAAGCTCGGCGGAAAGTGGCATTTCCTCGCGGATCTCCATGGGGATCGGCAGCCTGCGTTTGAAATCCATGGCCATACGGGGCCTCCTCAATCAATTGATGGCATCGAGAACATTGTCGAATGCTCGGCATTATCCGCTGTCGCACGCTAAAGTGCAACCCCTCGCCGCCCTGAAACCTACCAAATAGGGACAGGTTTATTTTGGCAGGTTTTATCTGGGGAAACGTCGGTGTATACCGGAGGGAGTGGCGCTTCGCGGGGCCCTATGGCTGTTGTCGGTTCCCCGGGAAACACCCTGTGGGCAAAAAATGGCAAATATGAGTACTGTTGCTATTGTAGTGCCATATTGCCGGCAAAAGATAATAGACATAACAGAAAATATGTTCATTAACCTAACACATATAAGCCCGCTATAGAGC
Organism: uncultured Collinsella sp.; assembly: GCA_905208535.1. Classification (GTDB taxonomy): domain Bacteria; phylum Actinomycetota; class Coriobacteriia; order Coriobacteriales; family Coriobacteriaceae; genus Collinsella. Next base: position 16,835 of record CAJLPI010000031.1, read on the forward strand.
TATTTGAGTAATTTAGGAGCGCGTGCAGGTGGCGCGCGCAGACGTGGTGTAAGAGCGTCCCGAGGTCCGTCGCTGCAAGTC
>CAJLPI010000032.1:0-16846 GCA_905208535.1 uncultured Collinsella sp.
CGGAAAGCACATTAAGTGCTTTCCTTTGCGTGCGGAACTCGCGACAAACTTAACCCCCGCCCCCAGCCCCGGAGACCCTCCCCGCCGTCACTTTGTTCGAGTCGTTGTTGTTCCTCGCCGCTTCCGCGGCTCGAGGTCCCCGTTCTCCTCGGCGGGGTTGTCTAAGGTTGTCGCTGAAGCTCTGCCTTTTGCTGAAACAAAAACGGGGGATGCGGCTTGCATCCCCCGTTTTTGTTGCGGTTAGTCCAAGTCAATAAACTTAGTGGTCAGTATCTTGCCGTCTTTGACGAGCATTCTGGCCATGGTGGGGCCTCGGGTGCCTCTGGGATAGCTGGCGCTGCCCGGGTTGAGGACTAGGCAGCGGCCCACTTGGGCTTCTTTGGTTGCGTGGGTGTGGCCGTTGATGGCTACGTCTACGGATCCCACCGGAAGGTCTTCGCGGTAGTGGGCTACGGCGAATTTGAGGCCTTCGTAGGTAAAGAGCGCAAGACGGTCTACATCGGGGCCGTAGTCGCGGTAGTAATCGTTGTTGCCCAATACGGCCCGCACGGGGGCGATGGTGCATAGGTGCTCGTAGTCCATCTCTGACGTAAGGTCGCCGGCGTGGATGATCAGGTCTGCGCCCTCAAGCTCATCCAAGAGCGCAGGCGATAAATAGCCGTGGGTGTCCGAGATGATGTCGATGCGCTTGGCGCTTGCGCTGTTCATGGGATCCCTTCCGCAAAAAACGATTCGGCAGATACATACAAAAAAGGCCCCACGGCCCCGCAGACGATGGGTCTACAGGGCTGCGGGGCCAGTGTGCTAGAGGCTCAGGGCCTTCTTGAGCGGCACGACGCGGCGGCGCGAAACCGGCACGCGTTCGTCGACGCCCGTAATGCCCAGCTGAATGGCGCCCGAGGGCACCGTCTCAACGTCCGTGACGCACGCTAGGTTGACGATATAGCGGCGGTGAACACGGAAGAAGCCAAAGTCGCAGAGCTTGGCCTCAAACTGCGCCAGCGAGGTCGTCGACAAAAAGCGATCATCGACGGTATAGATGCAGGAGTAATCGTCCTTTGCCATGATAAAGCGGATGTCATCCACGGGAATGAGCACCTTGCGGCCGCCCTTTTCCACCGGGATACGCTCGATGGTCACTTTGCTGTCCGTAACCGGCTTGGCGCGTTGCATGACCTTCTCGATCGCGCGATCCAAGCGAGCTTCCTCGACAGGCTTCATCAGATAATCGACGGCATCGACGTCGAATGCCTCGACCGCATGGTCGCTATACGCAGTCACAAACACGATCGCCGGCGGATTTTTGAGCTTATGCAGCGCCTCGGCAAGTTGCAGACCCGAGGCACCAGGCATCGAGATATCGAGAAACACGACATCCACGCGACTTTCCATAAGCATCTCGATGGCGGAGCGGACGCTCGACGCCTCCGTGATCGTGCCGATCTTGCCCGTTTGCTCGAGCAAGAAGCGAAGCTCCGAGCGAGCCGGCGCCTCATCATCCACAATCATCGCACGCAGCATAGGGATAAAACCTTTCGTCAACTAACTACGCCAGGCATCCGTCGCATGACGTTGAGCCCGTAGCCTTTTATTTTACTCTTGAATGTCAAAGATGCTCTCTGACAAATCAAGATGAAGAAGCACTTTGGTGCCCTTGCCCGGCGCCGATTCGACACGCGTATAGGAGTGCGGCCCAAAAAAGCGATGGATGCGCTCCGAAATATTGTGCATGGCCACACCGGCGCCGCCACCCTGGGGAGAGCTGGCGTCGGGACGGGCAGAGCGCTCGTCAAACAGTCTGGCGGCGGTACCCTCATCCATGCCCACGCCATTATCGGCCACGGCAATCAAGATTGCATCCTCGCCGTCTTGGTGAACGGTCACGTCGATCCTCAGGGCGTCGTCATCGCCCATACCATGACGCACGGCGTTCTCGACAATCGGCTGGATCACGAACGCCGGCACCAGCGTATCTTCCACGTCCTCGGACACATCGAACGTCGCAAGCACGCGGTCCTCGCCAAAGCGGGCCTTCTCAAAGGTAAGGTAGCGCTTGGTCTGTGCGACCTCGCGCGAGACCGGAATAAGCGATCCCGAGTTGTCGAGCGTGGCGCGATAGAACGATGAGAACTCACGAAGCAGTTCACGGGCCCTCAGCGGGTCGGTGCGCGTAAACGATGCAATGGTGTTCAGCGTGTTGAACAGGAAGTGCGGGTTAATCTGCGCCTGCAGCGCACGCACCTCGGCGCGCGCTGTGAGTTCCTTTTGCACCTCGAGCTCGTGGATGGCGAGCTGCGTGGACAAGATCTCGGCAAAGCCCGAGGCAAGCGCGTACTGGGTACGGTCGACGGCGCGCGGGGTCTTGTAGTAGAACTTGAGCGTGCCGACGGTACGATCGCCCACCTTGATGGGGGCGATAATGCCGGCGGGGACTTGGTTGTGCGAGCCGTCCGAGCCCACGACATCCACCATACGGTTGAACGACTGCACGATGCCATGTTCGATAACGTAGCGTGTGGCAAGCGTGTGGATGGGAGAATCTGGCAGTAGTTTTTCCTCAAACTCGCCCGCGCAGGCAAGCACGTTGTCCTCATCGGTGATGGCCACCGTCATGGCGCGCGTCTCGGGCAAAATGCGCTGGCACACCAAACGCGCCGACTCCTGTGTCAAACCGCCCTTAATGTCCTCGAGCATGGCCGAGGCCACCGAGAGCGTCTCCTCGGTGTACTGGGAGCGCACCGAATCGGGATTGAGCGTCAAAAAGATAAAGATGCACAGAAAGATGCACAGCAGCGCGCAGGCAATCACCGTGGCAATCGGCTCGATTCCGGTCGCCAGGGCAAAAATAAAGTACACCAGCACGCAAATGGCGCAGGCAACGGCAATGATGCGAAAGATTGATATTGAACTATCGCGCTGGGCGCGGCGGTCGATCATTCGGCCCCCTCCAGGATACTGATCAGTTGTGCGTCACGCCAAAGCCCGTCCATGATCTTGGGCCAAAAGCTCTGGAAACGCAGGTAGTTTGCAGCGTTTTGGCGTGCATAGGCCTTTGCCTCGTCGATACCATGGCGCCAGATGCGCAGGTAGCCCTCATGCTCGCGGGTAAACACGCTGCGGACCATAGCGGTCTTGCGCACGCGGTCGTCGAGCTCGCGCGAAATCCACGGGCCCGGGTAGGGCATGAGCGATGCCGCCGTAACGGGAATGAGCTCCTTTTGATGCGCGGCGAACGTCAACTTGGCCCGTTCGTAGTACCAACGGTATACATCCTGCATAAAGCGCGGTGAGCGCTTTTCGGACTCCGGAGGCAGATGGCGCACGGTCCACTCGTTATCGAACCACACGTCGTAGCCAAACATGCGCATGTTAAAGAGGTAATCCAAGTCCTCGCCGCGGGTGATAAACGGGTCAAAGGCCACACGCGTAAAGGCGCGGGCGTGCAGGGCCATCAGGCCGCCGCACACGTAGTTGGAGCGCGAGATGCGGGTGCCCGAGAGCGCCTTTTTCATCCAACGGTTGAACTCGATGCGCTTGGTCCACCAACGATGGCAGATGCCCGCCTTGTCCGTGGGAGCCAACGGCGAGCCGTCGCGATCGTAGAAATAGCCGCTCTTGACCAAGATCGGCAAGCCCTGACGCGTCTGCTGCCCCAACGCATAGGTCGCGCGCTTCATAAAGTCGGCGTCGATGACAGCCTCATCGTCATCCAAAAAGATAACCGCGTCATGCCCCAGCACCGCAGCGCAGGCCAGCCCCATGTTGCGGATGGCACCGTAACCTCGCAGGCTCACGCACTCGCCCGAACCCTTGGGCGCGATCTGAGCAACCCGGTCTGCGATGCGCGAGGCCTGGGTGTTGGTGACAACGGTGACCTTGAGCGTGGGATGCGCGTCGACAATCTCGTGCACGCGCAGCGACACATCGGCTGTGGCAGAAACGGGACAGACCACCAAAAGGATGATGCGCGGGATGTCGCGCACCTGCTCAAGCGAGGCCAGGCAGCGGTCGAGTTCGGGATTGTCGGCGTTGAGTCGTGTCGAATGGTCATAGGTGCCAGGGGCGTTTGCGCGAGCGTCATCGCCCGCCCAATACGTTGGAATCACGACCGTGGCGTTCATGCCTTACCCTCCCTGCAACACAAAAACGGGACGCCGCCAAACACAGGCGACGCCCCGCGACCTAGCTGACTCCATCATACCCACTTGGGCTAATCATTGTTCGAAAGTCAGAATGTTTATTGCGGATAACCCCAAAAGAGTACCGTGGACAGGCACAATAGCCGCTCACTCCTATGCGGCATGCTCTGCCGCCCGAGTCATGCGGGACAGGCGGACCAGCAGCATAAAGCCAACGACCAGCAGCACACCAATGGAAAGGACGCCCAGCGACGGGTTGCCGGTCAGCGAGGTGACGATCGACACCAGGAAGGTGCCCATAACGCTTGCATAACGACCAAAGATGTCAAAGAAGCCGTAGTACTCGTTGGACTTTTCCTTGGGGATAATGCGGCCAAAGTAGCTACGGCTGAGCGCCTGCACACCGCCCTGGAACAGGCCGACCATAATGGCAAGCACCCAGAATTCAAAGGCGGTCTTTAGGAAGAACGCGGCGAACAGCACAATCCCCATGTAGGCGGCGACCGCCACCAGGATCATGTTGAGCGTGCCCACGCGTCCGGCGAGCTTGCCGTAGATGATGGCGGACGGAAAGGCCACGAACTGCGTAACGAGCAGCGCCAGCACCAGCTGCGTCGAATCGATGCCCAAGGCCGATCCGTAACTGGTGGCCATGGAAATGACCGTGTGCACACCGTCGATATAGAAGAAGAACGCGATCATGTAGACCAGCACGGTCTTATTGTGGGCAATCTCGCGCATGGTGTGTCCGACCTCGGAGAACACACCGCCCACGATGTGGCCGATGGTGTCCTCGGGACCGCGCTCGCGACCGTACTTTTGCTTATAGGTGCGAATGAGCGGCAGGGTAAAGATGAGCCACCAGGCACCAGTGATGACAAACGACAGACGCGTTGCCAGCATGGTGGGGACGCCAAGAGCGGGGCCACCCATGATAAGCGCCAAGCAGATGATGAACGGCACGGTGGAACCGATGTAGCCCCAGGCATAACCCGAGCTGGACACGGCGTCCATGCGCTCGTCGGTGGTAATGTCGGGCAGCATGGCGTCGTAGAATGTCATAGAAGAGTTAAGGCCGATGGTGCACAGCACGTACACGGTCAAAAATGCCATGGCGGACATTGGGATAGCCTGCGCCAGGCAAAGCACCAGGCCCGTGAGGAAGAAGCCCAAGAAGAACTTGATCTTGTTGCCGGCGTAATCGGCAAGCGCGCCCAGAATGGGCATGAGCATGGCAATGACCAGCGAGGCAATCGTCTGCGCGTTGCCCCAAGCGACCACCAGGTCTGCCGAGGAAGCACCGGTATTGATGGCGTTAAAGTAGATGGGCACCACCGAGGTATTGAGCAGCACGAGGGCCGAGTTTCCCACATCGTACATGACCCAGTTACGCTCGAGCTTGGTGTATTTCATGGACAGGGACCCTTCGTATTCGCCCGATATGCAGTTAGTTCATCGTACCCCAATTGCACAGAGGCACCGGTAAGGATTCGGCAAAGGGACAGGCACGGACCCTATTCCTCGCGGTCGAACTCCTCGTCGGCGCCGAGCACGCGGCCGCTGTAGTTGACGTGACCGGTCACGGCCTCCATGTCGCCTGTTTCGATGAATCGAGCGACCGTGCACTCGTAATCGAGCAGCGCGCGGTCAAAGACCTCGGGGAAGCTCTCGGTCGAGACTTCATCGGTAAAGGGGTTCTTCCATGCCAAGTGGCCCAGGTTGCCGGTACGCTCGGGCAGCTCGGTCGTCACGCAGTGCGCAAGGCCGTCGAGCAGCGAGTAGTCGTGCACCAAGCCCTCAACCAGCGAGATCGCGCGCGTCTTTGCGGAGCCGGCCGGCTCAATCGCGCGGTAAAGTCGCTGCATATTGGCAACGGCAGCACCGTACTCCCCCGCCGGAATGTCAATGCCGTACACGCGTCCGGCAACATAGCTCATCAGCACGCCGGCCACGCGATTGATGCGATCGGTGGTGACGATCTCGCCCGCCGGCGGGTAATCGTCGACCGTAGCGCCATCGCGTTTAAGCTGCAGCATCAGTACATCCAGGTCGCTCTCGATCACGGCATGGACCTGACTGCTCGAATCCTCAAGCTCTGAATCGGACTCCACGATGCCAAACTGCTGCTCATAGACAAAGGGGTGAGCGTTGCGGTCGAGCACGTAATGAGACAGCAGGCCCAGCGCAAAGGCACGACCCAAGCTGGCATCGCGCGGCAGCAGATGCGACACGCCGTCGCGCAGGCACGCGAACTGGCGAGACATGCGCGACCGATGCATGACCTGCGCCAGCAGCGTGCAGTCGGAAACACGCGGTGTCAGAATGTGAAAGAAAAACGGGTCGGGGCCTTGGTTGCCCAAGATAAAGGCAATGCGCTCTTCATCGGACGTGATGACGCCCTGCGGAAGACGGTCGATGCTTTCCTCGCCAAACAGATGATGGGTGATAAGCGCGGGCATAATGATCCTTTCGATTTCATTCGATGCCACCCATTATGCCCACCGCGCGCCCATGCCAAACCTGCGATGGTAAACGACAGCACGCAAGCCTCTTACGCAAGCCCCAGGTGCGACTTGACCTCGGCGGCACGACGACGGGACACCGGTACCGTCGAGTTCACGCGGTCGAGCCTGAGCTCCATCAACCCCGTGGAGCCAATCTCAACATTGTGCACGTCTTCCAAATTGACCAGGTAGCTGCGATGAACGCGAATAAAGCCCTCGGAGTCCAAGCGACGCTCGAGCGAAGAGATCGACTCATTGATCAGGTACGTTCCCTCGGCGCAGATGGCGTTGCAAAAATCGGCGCGCGCCTCAAAGTAGCAGACATCCGCCACGGGGATGAACACCTTTTTACCCCCGCGGTCCACCGTCAGGCGAAGGGGCTGGCGCGGGGTATGGACAGCGCGGCGAACACCCAGGGCGGTTTCGATCTTGTCGAGCGCCTTTGACAGGCGGGCATCCTCGACCGGCTTGACGACATAGTCGACAGCATCGAGGTTATACGCGTCGGCCGCGAACTCTGCAAACGCCGTCACAAACACCACCACCGGCGGCGTCTTTAGGTTTTGCAGGGTCTCGGCTAGCTCAATTCCCGAGCGGCCGGGCATCGTGATATCCAAAAACAGCACGTCGGGCTTGTTCGACAGAATCGACTCCACGGCCTCGGTGACATTGCCCGCCTCGGCAATCTGTCCCACACGTGCATCCTTTTCCAGCAGATAACGTAGCTCAGCCCTAATAGGAGGCTCGTCATCAACCACCAAGATGTTCCATCCCTCGGACATATGCGCTTCCCCTCTTTTTTCTCTCAATCCAACCGCGCGCTACACCTTCATCGGCGCCGGCTCATGCGGCTCGCCGTTCAGCTCGACGATGACCTGCGTCCCCACGCCCTCCTGGGACTTCACGCGCATGCCAGAATCTTCCCCGTAAAAGAAATGGATGCGCTGAAGCACGTTGAAGAGCGCCAGGCCGCAGCCTCGCTTGATGGAGCCGTCGGCGGTAATGCTCTCGGGCTCCTCTCGGCGATGCTGCTCAAACAGGTGCGCGCAGACTTCTTCGCTCATACCGATGCCGTCATCTTCGACGATGATCTCCAGACCGTCATCGGTCTCAAAAGCCCCAACACGAATAGAAAGCGGCTCGGTCTCGCGCTGGGCATGCTTGATGCAGTTTTCGAGCAGCGGCTGTAAGATAAACGGCGGCACCATGCAGTCGCGCACCTCAAAGTCGATGTCGACCGAAACGCGCAGACGGCCGTCGCCATACCGGGCCTGCATAAGATTGATATAGCGAGTGCCCTGTTCCACCTCGTGCTCGAGCGTTGTGAGGGTATCGGAATCAGAAAGCGTCTGACGGTAGTAATTGGAAAAGTCGATCAGCAGCGACCTGGCCTTGTCCGGCTCGGTACGTACGAGCGACACAATGGTGCTGATGGTGTTAAACAGAAAATGAGGATCGACCTGCGATTGCAAGGCGCGCAGCTCCACGCGGGCCGTAAGCTCGTCCTGGCGCTCGAGCTCAAAGCTCGCAAGCTGCGTGGAAATGAGGTCGGCAAAGCCCGAGGCAAGCGCCGTCTGGCGCATATCGATGCTGCTCAGACGGGGATAATACAGCTCGAGCGTGCCCACGCAATGCCCGCGCACAGTAAGCGGTGCGACAATACCGGCGCGCAGGCGCGGAAAGTAGCCACCTGTCTCGGTCGAGGCATCGCGCGAGAAAACGCTTTGCTCACCGCTGTTGATCACGTTGAGCGTAGTCCGCAGTACCACCGGGGTGCCCGCGGGGCATTTTGCCGAGTCCTCGCCCCAGCTTGCCAACACCTGCTTGCCGTCGGTAAAGCAGATGGCAGAGGCGATAGTTTCGGACAGGATGATCTTAGAGGCGCCCAGGGCAGCTTCGGGCGTAAGGCCGCGCGACGTGTAGGCGAATATTTTTGAAGCGATGGCGAGCGTGCGGTCGGTAGCGCTCGATGTGAGGTCGTCGGGAACGACAAAGACGTACGAGAAGAAGAAGCACAGCATGACCAAGCCGGCAATGACGACAACGGCCGGAACAGGATTGGGATTATCGGTTAGATCCCAGATGAGCAGCAGGATAAGCAGCGGAACGACAATACCGAGCAAGATGGCTTGAACCACATGCTGAGCGGTACGAAAGACCTTGGTAGAGTTGTAGCTCTTGCCCAGAATCAGCCTATTGAGATCCACCGTCATCTCCTTCTTACTGACGCACCCCATAGCAATAAAGAGGGCCGCAAGCGACCCTCTCCATTGCATTATGCAATCAAATACTGTGTTTTACATCAAGCCATCGATGAACGGTAGCTTAGGCGCTGTACTTGTTTGCCTCGCCGAAGGTGCCAGCCTCGACAATCCAGCCGTCCTTCATGATGACGTCCATGTTGTCGGTGTTGAGCACGTGGATGTCGGCGGCGACGTCACCGTTGACGACCAGCAGGTCGGCGCACTTGCCGGCCTCGATGGAACCGGTCTCGTCCTCGATGTGGCACATCTTGGCACCGTTAAGGGTGGCACAGGTGATGGTCTCGACCGGGGTGAAGCCGATCTTGTCGACGAACTCGTACATCTCCTCGATGGAGCAGGTGCCGTACGGGGTGACGAAGGAGAAGGAGTCGGAGCCGATCGTCATGACGACGCCGCGCTTCTTGGCCTCGCGCAGGCAGTCGTAGTTGCGCTGCAGCTCCTTCTCGACCAAGGTGCCCTCGTACTTGTCGTGCAGCTCGGGGACGTAGACGGGCGGATAGGTGGCGTACCAGGTGGGCAGGAAGGCGATCGTCGGGGTGAAGAAGGTGCCCTGCTCGGCCATGAGGTCCATGGTGCGCTCATCGATATCGAAGCCGTGAATCAGCTGCTCGCAGCCAAAGCGAACGGAGTCGTAGGCGGCGGCGTGGTTATTGTAGCAGTGACTCCACACGGGGATGCCGACCATCTTTGCCTCTTCGACCACGGCCTGGATCTCCTCGGAGCAATAGTGCTGGTCGCGACCGGAATCCCAACGCCAGATGCCGCCACCGGTAGCCCAGATCTTGATGGCATCGGGGTTCTCGCGCAGGCGACGACGGACGGCCTTGCGCAGATCCCAAGGACCATCGACCTGGTCGCCCCAGGGATGGGATTCCTTGTTGAGCTCCTGGGTGCAGTGGTGGGAGTCACCGTGGCCGGCAACGCGGCAGAAGCCAAGACCAGTGGCCAGAACGCGCGGGCCCTTGAAGACGCCCTTGTCGATGCAGTCGCGAATCTGGATACCAAAGCGGCCGATCTCGCAGACGGTGGTGAGGCCGTGGGTGAGGCAGTCGTAGGCCTGCTTGACGGCGACGGCCTGCTTCTCGAGGAGCGGCTGCATAACCCAGTCGGTGTCATCGTCGGTCAGGTTGCCCGAGAAGTGCAGGTGGGTGTCGATCAGGCCGGGAAGGACGGTCTTGCCGGCGGCGTCGATAACCTCAACGCCCTCGGGAAGGTCCTGCATAGCACCGGCATACTCGATCTTGCCGTTGTCGTCGACGAGAACGAGGGAGTTCTCGACCGGCTCGGCACCGGTACCGTCGATGAGCTTGCCGCCAACGATTGCGTACTTAGTGGACATGGTTCCTCCTTATGGATCCATATAGTGGGCGAGGCCGTGTTGGGTTAAGGCCTCACAAAGCTACCCAAGTGGTGCCGGGTTCGGTGCGCGGGAGAGAGGATTCCGCGCACCCGATCCGCCCCGGCTAGGCGTTACTTTTTGCGGGAATTGGTGAAAGCCATGAGGGCCAGGCCAATAGCCAACCAGCCGATCACGATGCTCCACTCCACCATGTTGAGGGAGGCGGGAGAGAACGGGATCACGAGCAGGCCAATGATGGTGCCGCAGGCAACGATAGCGAGGCTGATGCCAAACTTGCCGCCGGGCACCTCGTAGGGACGAGGCAGGTCGGGCTCGGTGAAGCGCATGCGCAGGCAAGCGAGGGCGACCATGCCGCAGGAGAAGATGAAGGCGAGAGCCGACACGTTGGTCAGAGGGATGAGCATGTTCTTGCCCAGGAACGGACCGACGACGGTGATGACGCCCAGAACGACGCAGGCGAGCTTGGGAGCGCCGGACTTGGGATCGACCTCGGCGAACTTCTCGGGCAGCTGGCCCTTTCGGCCCATGGCGAGCATGATGCGGCTCGTGGCGCCGTAGAAGGAGTTCATCGGGCCCATGGGTCCAAGCGTGGCGATGACGAGCATGGCCAGGTACAGGAGCATGTTGATGCCCTTGAGGCAGGCAAGCGCGGGAACCGGGCTCTTAACAAACTCATGCCAGTCGAGGATGGTGCCGAACGAGTAGATGCAGACCATGTAGAAGCCGCCGGCGGCCAGCAGGGCCAGGGAGATGATCTTGCCGAACTTGTTCCAGTTGAGGCCCTCGGCTGCTTCCTCAGCCTGCTGAGGAATGGTATCGAAGCCGGCGTAGAAGAACGGGGTCAAAACCAGGACCGACACGATGCCGGCGAACAGGCTGGTGCCCTCGGTAGCGGGCTTGCCGCCGCCAGCACCGGTGACCTGGGAGAACACGGGCATGGCATTGTCCGGCGAGCCGGTGAACAGCGAGACGCCCATGGCGAGCAGCATGCCGCAGAGCAGAGCCTTGGTCAGGAAGGCCTGGAGCTTGGCGGCCGAGCTGGCACCGCGGAAGTTGAGGAAGATGACGTAGACTGCAAAGCCGAGCGCGATTAGCGTCGGGAACAAGTAAACGTCGGCGCCCAAGATGGTGTAGAGCTTGACGGCGCGCAGCCACTCAAGACCGGGCAGGCTGCCGAACATCTCGGACACGAGGGTCGAAATGGCGATGGCCTCCCACGGGCACAGGATGCCGTTGCCCAGGGCCAGGAGCCAACCGGTGATGTAGCTCAGCGTACGGCCAAAGCTACGGTCGACATACTCGACGATGCCGCCCGAGATGGGGATAGCAGCCGTGAGCTCACCGAAAACAGCTCCGACGGGCACGAGGAAGATTGCACCCAAGAGGAATGCGATCATAGCGGGAACGGGACCGCCGCCCACGACCATCCAGTCGCCGACCTGCAGGACCCAACCGGTACCGATGATGGCACCGAAACCGATGGTGAAGAAGTTCCAGAGCGAAAGCGTTTTCTTCATGCCGCCGTTACCTTCGACTGCAACTTCTGCGTTCTTGTCCGCCATTGTTCCCCTCCTTTCCTTATTGACGCCTCTTTGGCGTCACCCCTTGCGCGGTCTGTTTTGCCGCGCGCTTTTATTTCGTGGCTTTAAGATACGGCCTTGGCACAGCAGCGCCGCTTGTGGCTCGACCGAAGGCAAAACTGCAAAACGAGCGGCGCCGTTTTTGGGACGAACGGCACGGTTTGCCGCTCATTGTTGCCGCCCGCCCAACGGGCGTACGCTCATCGGGCGCATAGAGAGATGTTTTTGAGACCGTGTGTTTTGCGCCTTTCGTACCGTTTACCGAGCTTTTGACGCGCAGACCCATTTGTTGCACATCTTTTTTGTAGGATAGACAGGTTATACATGAGACAAGGCGGTACGAATGGCATACGGATACAACGACGGTGATCAACGGCGACAAAGCGTTCGCCTTGCTGGCCGCACCACGCCGACGCCTAGAAGTGCCACGAGCAGCAATCCGCAACGCCCTCAAGAGCAACCCAGGCCTTCGTCTCGGCAGCAAACAAGCAGAACACGGCAGAGTGGCCGTCCGAGCACGGGCACAAGCGCGCAGCAAGATAGCCGCCTGGGCGCGCGCACTCGACAGCGCCAGGCCGAGGTTCCGCAACTGCGCCGCAACGGCGCACGTCAGCCCGGCATCCATATCAACCGCTTCTTTTCGCATCCCCAAGGCGGACGCGACGGCAAGCCCTACCGCTCGACATCGTACGTGAATGCCCCCGCCCTGCCGGCTCGTCGACTTTGCCTCGCACTGTGCTCTATCCTCATCTGTCTGGTCTTTGTGCTTATGAGCTCCTGTATGTCCCACGGCTCGGCCGGTCTCGAGCCCACCGCCGAGGACAAGCTGCTCAAGGCCCCCGTCGCGCCCGGTTATTCTTTCGCCTTTTCGACCCCGCGCTCGCAATGGCAAGCCGGCACGATGCCCCATATCTATCAGATCGACCCTGCATGGTCGGAGCTGCCTTACGCCGGCGGTACCATCCGCCAAAATGCCTGCGGGCCTACGTGCCTCACCATGGTCTATATCTTTAAGACGGGACGCACCGATATGACCCCCGTCGATATGTGCGCGCTTTCCGAGGCGGGCAATTACGCCCCCACCGGTGCAACCGAATGGTCGTTTATGACGAGCGGCGGATGGCAGTTGGGACTTAACGGAACGGAGCTCCATAACGATCGCGACTCGATGACTCAGGCGCTGCGTTCGGGAGCGCCCGTCATCGCCGCTGTTCGGCCGGGCACCTTTACCAACGTGGGCCACTACATTGTGCTTTACGGTATTGACGACGCCGACCAGATTGAAGTCTTCGACCCCAACTCGGCCAGCCGCAGCGCCCGCCGCTGGGGTGTCGTAGAGGTCCTTAACGAAGTCGAAGCCATGTGGGCCTACTACTAGTCATTGGGGACAGACTTAAATGAGTGGTCTCTGGATGCCCGGAACTGCTGGCACGGAAAGTGCACCCCGCTTTGAAGTTCGATAGCGGGATGCGCTTTCCGTTAGCGGCCTGTTTGGGAAACTGGGGGCCATTTTTCGGGCAAATTCCGGGATGTATTTTCCGGTTGAGGGCCCCGGGGAAACTGTGCCCGATTTTGGACGCTCATTGTGAGATGCACTTTCCGCAGTTGATTGGTGCTACTCATTTAAGTCTGTCCCCAATGACTACCGATAGCAAAAGCCCCGCAGCCGGAGCGGACTGCGGGGCTCATGAAGAGAGGCTAGTTTGTGGGCGTCTTGCCTGGCGCCCACGGGAGAGGCAACAGAGTAGAGGCTACTCGTGGATGCGGGTACCGGAGAGACCGGCCATGGTCTCGGCGGCCTTGTCCAGGGCACCGATGATGCAGGTGCGGCCCTTGCGGGAGCGGGCAAACTTGATGGCGGCGCGGACCTTGGGCTCCATGGAGCCCTTGCCGAACTGACCCTCGTCGGCCAGGCGCTCGGCCTCGTCGGCGGTGATGTCCTCGAGCTCCTCCTGGTTGGGCTTGCCGAAGTTGATGGCGACATGCTCAACGGCGGTCAGCAGGAACAGAACGTCGGCGTCGCAGTCCTCGGCCAGCAGCTCGCCGCCCAGGTCCTTGTCGATGACGGCGGGAACGCCCTTGTAGCAGCCCTTGTTCTCGTAGTCGCGGACGACGGGGATGCCGCCGCCACCGCAGGCGATGACGATGAACTCGTTGTCGAGCAGGTTGAGGATGGAGTCGGCCTCGACGATCTTCTTGGGGTCGGGGGAGGCGACGACGCGACGCCAGCCGCGGCCGGAATCCTCGACGAATACCTTGGAGGGGTCCTCGGCCATGAACTCCTTGGCCTGCTCCTCGGTGTAGAAGGGGCCGATCGGCTTGGTCGGGTTCTTGAACGCGGGATCGTCGGGATCGCACTCGATCTGGGTGACGACGGTGGCGGCGTGCCAACGCTTGTAGCGCTTGTGCATCTCGCGGCCGATGCCCTGCTGCAGGTGGTAGCCGATGTAGCCCTGGGACATGGCGCCGCACTCGGGCAGCGGCATCTCGGGGGTGCCGATGGCATCGTGGGCGGCGGCGAAGGCGTTCTGGATCATGCCGACCTGCGGGCCGTTGCCGTGGGTGATGATGATCTCGTTGCCCTGCTCGATGAGGCCGAGGAGCGCGTGGGCGGTGTTGCTCACGGCCTCGATCTGCTCGACGGGGTTGTTGCCGAGGGCGTTGCCGCCAAGGGCGACGACAATACGATCGGGCTTGCCAAGAGGCTTAGACATTGCTGGAATCCTTTCTGTAAAAGGCCTACAACCCATTAATAACCCGCGTCCGTGCGATACGCGAGTTTATTAAGGTTTATATTCTCTTTATCGCTCATTTTATTCATTTTGAAAATACCTAAGCGGCGAACGGTCGATTTTACCCGCTCAGCGTAAAGAAGCCCAGTTCAGGCATATCTACGCCATTTACGTGCAACTTTATTTAAATAGAGCAGGGATTAGACCAGATTATGCAAACTATATCTTTGCTAAACACAAAACGGACAGCGCAATATCTTACTCGCACTATACGCGATTCTATACATTAATTTGACGAGTATGCACCCCTGCAAAAACACGGGGCTTTTCATCCAACATAAGGGATAGCCGATCGCGCTTCACCCCGCGGCAAGCGACTGCGAGTTCGCAGTATGGAACTTTACCGTCGGATACTGCATGAACGCCGCTGATGCCCTTTCGCTCCTGCCCACCCAAGCAGCCGAGAACGCTAACGGCGTCCCCAGCGTTTTCGCATGGCACCGCGCCGACTCGATGGCTTTGAGACCTAAGCGAATCTTTGCTATCTGCCAATTTTTGTACGATTTGGGTCAAATCTATCTGCCAATTTTTGTATGATTAGCGTCAAATCTATTTGCCAATTTTTGTCATTGAGGGGTTTTAATGCTACGCCGTAAGGTCACTGACAGGCTTTTGAGCTGGAAGAACAAATCCAATAAAGCGTTGCTTGTTACTGGCGCGCGTCAGATTGGCAAGAGCTATGCAATTCGCGCGTTTGGAAAGAGCAACTACGCTTCGTATTATGAGGTCAATCTGTTACTCGATGCCGAGGCAAGAGACGTACTTGTTGGCGCTAAGAACTCCATTGACTTCATCAACCGCGTGGCCCTTCTTGCGGATGCACCGCTTGTTGAGGGAGATACGCTTATCTTTGTCGATGAAATACAGGAGTATCCGCAGATCGTCACGCTCATGAAGGCGTTGGTCGAGGACGGGCGCTTTAGCTATGTCTTCTCGGGGTCTATGCTTGGGACTGAGTTTAAGGGGATCTCTTCTTTCCCGGTGGGGTATGTCGAGCACATTGTTATGCGGCCAATGGATTTTGAAGAGTTTTGTTGGGCAAACAGCATCAGCGAGAATGTGCTTGCAGACATCCGCAGCTGCCTTGTCGAGAGGCGTCCCGTCGAAAACTATATTCATGAGGCGATGCTCAAAAACTTTAGAGCCTATATCGTTTGCGGCGGCATGCCGGAGGTCGTACAGAACTATATCGATTCGGGTTATTCACTCGTGAGGACGCGTGAGCTTCAAATTCAGCTGGTCGATCAGTACAAAAGTGATATCTCTAAATATGCATCGACTCGAGCGTTTAACGTTCGCGCGATTTTCGAACAAATTCCCGTTCAGCTTGAGGCGGAGTCCCATCGCTTTGTTGTTTCATCCCTGGGCGAGGGGGCTCGCCTTCAAAAATACGAGCAGGATTTCCTATGGCTGGTGAACGCGGGCGTCGGTTTGATGGTCGCCCAGGTGACGGAGGCCCGGAGTCCTCTTAAGAGGACAGAGAAGGCGACCGCCTTTAAACTATACGAGTCTGATACAGGCATGCTCGCATCACGGTATCCCGGCAGCACGGCACGCGCTGTCTACCTTGATATGAAAACCCCCAACCTCGGCGGTCTCTATGAGAACGTGGTCGCGCAGGAGCTTGTCGCCCTTGGAACTGATGCATGGTACTACCAGACACGCGAGGTCGGCGAAGTTGACTTTGTGATCGAAGGCACCCGTGGGCACGTTGTCCCAATCGAGGTCAAATCGGGCAAGAAGGTTCGAGCCCATGCGGCCCTCGACCGTCTGATGAGCGTGAACGAGTACAAAATCCCCGAGGCCGTTGTGCTAAGCCACGAGAACCTCAGCAAAGAGGGCAAGGTCCTGTACGTTCCAATCTATATGACATTCTGCCTCGATGAGTTTATGGAAAACGACGACCCCAACAACGATTTCTCGTTTGCACCCATATCCCTCTAGGTCATCTGAACCAACAACCAAGCCCCCTCCATAACCAAAGTAACGCGTGGTTTCGCGGCCGCGCCGCGAAACAGCGACGGGGACAAAAGGCCCCCACAACCACGTCCCTCATGCAGCCCCACAATCCGAGGACGTAGTCGTAGCAGGATCTGAGGGCTGACCTTCGCGGACATTCCGCAGGACGAAAGAACCCCCGCCGCACGAAGTGTGAACTGCGCCCCAATTCTTGGACGGGCTAATAAGCGGCCTACGCCGCACATAGG
>CAJLPI010000033.1:0-15404 GCA_905208535.1 uncultured Collinsella sp.
GCCACCGGACCCATCGAAACACATCTCCACCGTTCCTTCAACTGGGAAAATGCCGCCCCCGGACCCCGGGAGGGGCCGCGGGGGCGTTCGGCTAACTGCGGGAATGGCCTATTTGCTCAATGTGTTCGGCTGAGATCGGAAATCAACCGTACAAGGCAGGTAGCTGTGCAAACTGGCCGCGCGCCCACCCGAAGCGCCCGGCTCACGAGATCAAGGATATGGTATGGGAAAGAAACTCGATAAGAAGGCCGAGCCCGCAGCGGGCAAGACATCCAAAGGCATGAAGGTCGATAAGGCCGTCAAAAAATTCCGCAAGCTCGAGGGCAAACTGTGGACCCGCGAGTACCTGCTCAAGATTGCCGAGTTCGATGGCGCGACCATTGCCCCCGCCAACGGCGCCGCGGCCCGCGCCGATGCCA
Organism: uncultured Collinsella sp.; assembly: GCA_905208535.1. Lineage (GTDB taxonomy): Bacteria > Actinomycetota > Coriobacteriia > Coriobacteriales > Coriobacteriaceae > Collinsella. The sequence continues at coordinate 420 of CAJLPI010000033.1, forward strand.
TGGGCACCCTTGCCGGCGAGCATCACAAGCTGCTGACCAGCGAAAAGTCTGTCGAACTTGTGCGCTCGCTGGCACGCGAGACCGTCTCCGGAGGCAAGATCGACGACCCGCAGCTGCTCGACGAGATCCGTGTGCTCGGCCGCGACCAGCGCGAGGCAAGCGCCATTCCCACCGAGGAGGCCGAGGCCTGGACCAGGCTCACCTGCGAGGCCGACGCCGTGTGGCACAAGGCCAAGACGGCCAATGACTGGGCGAGCTTTGAGCCCTATGTGGATAGAATCGTCGGCCAGCTTAAGCATCAGGCCGAGCTCATGGACCCCAAGCGCGACCCATACGATGTTTGGCTCGACCAGTACGAGCGCGGCCTTTCCGCCAAGAGCTTCGACGCGTTTTGCGATGAGGTCAAGGCCACGGTCGTTCCGCTCGTGCACGCCATCGGCGAGCGCGGCCAGCAGCCAGCTGCCGACTTTTTGCACGCCCGCGTGCCCGAGGCTGCCCAGCGCGCCATGAGCTTCGACCTTATGAAGCTCGTCGGCCTGGACCTGAACGACACCACGCTTGCCTTTACCGAGCACCCGTTTAGCGAGGGCTTTGCCGTGGGTGATGCGCGCATCGCGACGCACATCTACGAAGACGACTGCATCTCCAACGTCTACAGCATCATCCACGAGGCGGGACATGCCATGTACGAGCTGGGCGTCAATCCGGCTTATGCGCGCACGTGCCTGGAGGGCGGCACTTCCATGGGCATCCACGAGAGCCAGAGCCGCTTCTTTGAGAACACCGTGGGCCGCAGCCGCGCCTTTATGGGACCGCTGCTGCAGGTACTGCGCCGTCACGCGCCCGAGGTCTACGGCGACGTGGACGAGGACACGCTCTACTGCGCCGTGAACATTGCGCAGCCGTCGCTGATCCGCACCGAAGCCGACGAGCTCACCTACCCGCTGCATATTATGGTGCGCTACCAGATTGAGCGCATGCTGTTTGCCGGCGAGGCCACGGCCAAGGACATCCCCGCGCTTTGGAACCGCTTTATGGACGAGTACCTGGGCCTTCCCGTTCCCGACGACACGCGCGGTTGTCTGCAGGACACGCACTGGAGCGGCGGCTCGTTTGGCTACTTCCCCACCTATGCGCTGGGCAGCGCCTACGACGCCATGTTTGTGCCGGCCATGCGCCGCGACGGCGTCGACCTTACCGGTGCCTGCGCGAGTGGCGATCTGTCACCCGTTCGCGCGTGGCTGGGCGAGCACATTTGGCAGTGGGGTCGCGCCAAAGACGCGCCGGAGCTCATCAAGGGCGCCTGCGGCATGGCCTTTGACGCCCGCTACTACTGCAGCTACCTGCAGGACAAGTTCACCACGCTGTACGAGTTGTAAGGATTGACCAGCACGCCATCGCCAACGCCAACCATGTTGACGCCAATGTCTTGGCAACGTCAGCGAAAACGACCCTAAGCGAGCAAGGCGACGTGAAATGAAAGGGCGCTGACCTTCTGGTCGCGCCCTTGAAATTGAACGTCAGATTGCCGCTTAGGGGCGTTTGCAGCGTCGAGCAGTTACGCGGTTTGGTAAAACCGCGTAACTACAGAGCCTCGAGTGCGTTGGCGATGCGCTTCATGGCGGCATCGGCGGATGCTTGGTCGGGCGCCTCGGCCAGCACGCGGATAACCGACTCGGTTCCGCTCTTGCGTACGAGCACGCGGCCCTCGCCTGCCAGCGCAGCCTCGGCCTCGGCGATGGCGTTCTGCACGCCCATGTTCTCGAGCGCGGCGTCCTTGTCCGCCACGCGCACGGCCACCTGCGCCTGCGGCAGCAGCTTGCACGGAGCCGTGAGCTGCGAGAGCGTCTCGCGCTCGGCGCGGATCACTTCCATCACGCGCAGCGAGGTCATAATGCCGTCGCCCGTGCGCTCGATATCGCCAAAGATCGTATGGCCCGTCTGCTCGCCGCCCAGGCTGTAACCGCCCTCGCGCATCTTGGCATACACGTGACGGTCGCCCACACCGCTGGTCACGACACTTAGGCCGGCAAGCTCCAACGACTTGATCAGGCCAAAGTTGCTGGCAATCGTCGGAACCACGGTACCGCCCGAAAGGCGACCGTGCTTGTTCAGGTACACGCCGCACACGTACAGGATCTGGTCGCCATCGACCACGCGGCCGCGCTCGTCCACGGCCAGGCAGCGGTCGGCATCGCCGTCGTAGGCAAAGCCCACGTCCAGGCCCTGCTCCACCACATGGCGCTGCAGACGCTCCATATGCGTGGAGCCGCAGTCGACGTTGATGTTAAAACCATCAGGCGCGGCATTGATCACGCGCACGTCGGCGCCCAGCGCGTCGAACACCGGCTTGGCCACCGAGGACGCCGAGCCGTTGGCGCAGTCGATGCCGATCTTGACGCCCTGAAGCGAAAAGTTCGCGCTGGCGATGAGCGAGGCAATGTAGCGGTTGCGGCCCTGCATGTAGTCCACCGTGGCGCCGATGTGGTTGCCCGTGGCCAGCGGCACCTCGCTCTTGCCATCGACGTAGTCCTCGATGAGCTCCAGTACGTCCTCGTCCATCTTAAAACCGTCGCTATTGACGAGCTTAATGCCGTTATCGCAAAACGGGTTGTGGCTCGCGCTGATCATGATGCCGCAATCGAAACAGCCTTCCACGGTCTGATGCGCTACGCCCGGCGTGGGGATCACGTGCAGCATATAGGCGTCCGCGCCGCTCGCGACCAAGCCGCTCACCAGCGCCGCCTCAAACATATAACTCGAGCGACGCGTGTCCTTACCCACGATGACGCGCGCCTTGCGCTCGCGGTTGGCGCCGTAATACCAGCCCACAAAACGGCCAATCTTATAAGCGTGCTCTACCGTCAGCCCAACGTTAGCCTCACCGCGAAAGCCGTCGGTGCCAAAGTACTTCATGCGCTCTCCTTACAAAATAGGGGCGAACAGATTGCCTGTCCGCCCCAAAATGGTACTCGATTATCTGCGCTACCAGAAAAACCCTACGCCGACGCGCTGTCGCGAGCCGCCTGGCATGTAGGAGTCTGACGCAGCGTAAGCGGCTTGTCCCCCGCCTCGGCTGACGTGGTCAGCGTATATGTGATCGTCGTCGTCTCGCCAGCATGCAGGTCAACGGTGCCCGAATAGAAGGGGATTCCATGCCACGTAGCGGCGCCAAGACCAAACTGGGTGCCCTCGACGGTCAGATCAGTAATGTTGCCGCCCGTCGGGGCAAACAACGAGACATTCAGACGCTCGTCGTCGCGCGCGGCATCGGGCGCGCTCGCCGCGACGTAGTCGGGCAGCTTGCCGGCCTCCTCCTGCGTCATGATGTTCGTCAGGGTAACGGCGATGCGATACGAGCATGTGCCGTCACCGTTCTTGATGCCCTGGCCAATCTGCGTATCGGCATTCAGGTACCAGTCGAGCTTGGAGAAGCTCAGGTTGTTAAAGTAGACACCAGCAACGGGATCTTCACTCGGGTCATCCGGATCGGGCAGCGAGGCGTCGATGTTCATCTCCTTGATAGCGTTCTGCTCGTCATCGTTTTTCATCCACGCGATCAGGCGGCCCTCTTCGGCACCGCGCTCAACGGCGCTGACAAGCTTCGTAACATCGACATCGCCGATACCGCCAAGGATCTTGTCGAAGGCAGCGCTGGCGACGGATGCAAAGATGCCGTCCGACTCCTCGACCGGATAGTTCCAGTACACATCGTGCATGAGGACCTTTGCGGCGTTGGTGCCGTCGACAACCGTTCCGTCGGGCAGCGACACGTTACCGACCAGGCCCAGCAGATACTGCAGGAACACCGGGTCGATGCCGACGACGCCATCAACGTCCTGCCCATATTGGGACTTCCACAGCGCGGCGACACGCTGCGAGTTGCGGGGCCAATCAGGCGAATAGGTATTGCCCGAGTTGTACAGGTTACTGTGGTTGCCGAACAGCGCCTCATCCTCTTCGTCGACACTCTCGACTGCCTCATCCTCACTGAGCCCAATGCGGGGAACAAACTCGCCAATCGACATCTGGCCGTCGGTGACCGAAATCAAACCTTGCGAACCGCCAAAGCCGCCGCAGGCACGAATTTCGACGTTGTTCATGGCGTACACAAGGTAGTTACGCGTCTGGCCGTTGGCGCCGAGCATCTGGGGAAGGACGGGGGCGACCTTCTCCGCCGCGTCAGCCGCGCCGTTGAGGGTGGCAAAGCCGTCCTTGGCCTTATCGACCAGCTCGGTCACCTGGGAAATATGAGTATCGCCAATGCCCTGGATCTTCTCGTTGGCGCTCTTGAACACCTTCGAGCTGCTGGAAAGCGAATCGGCGACCGCCTGCAGCGCGGACACGTTAATCATGCCGTCCTGAAACAGCTTGCCGGGCGTGGCCTGCGAAAGGTTATCGGCCATGGGAACCAGCGCATTGCTCGAGACATCGGACAGGGCGTCGATCATGGTGCGGGCCGCATTGATGTCGCTGCCATACACCGGGATAAACGAAGCCGCCGTCCACAGCGGGCTCGAGGTCTCCGCCTTCATGCTGTCGCAAAGCTCATCAATCTTCTTCGCGTCGTCAGGCAGCGTCGAAAAATCGCCCGACGTGACCTTGTCCTTAAGGCCACCGACAATCTCGACGGCCTCCTTCGCTTCACTCTTTACGGTCTTTGCCGAGTTAAGCAGCATAAAGCCGCTTGCGCCAAGCGCAACGAGAAGCACCGCGGCTACAGCGGCAATAATGGCACCGGTGTGACGCTTTTTGCGCTCGCCCTTGCGATGGCGATGACGGACCAGACCGTCAGAGGTCGAACTCGACGAAGCGTCGCTACCGTAGTTCAAGCCAAAATCGTAATAATCTTCCTTGGAACCCGAGCCCGCAAACTCGGTACCGCTATCATCCAGGCGAGCGAACGTGCCAGTCTCGGAGGCGCCGGTGTAAATCGTGCCGAGGTTACCCGTAAGCCCCGCGCCACCGGCAGAGGGAGTATTGTTGTCGGCCTTGCCGGCATTAACGTTGCCGGCGGCATTCGCGGCGTTGGCAGCACCTGCGTTGTTCGCAGGTACCGAAGGAGACCCACTCGGCTGCGACGTGGAGGTTGCACCGTCCGCAAAGACATTCCCTCTTGCACGGCCGGTCTTTTTTGCCTTTTGTGACTGCTCGTACAGAGCGGTAAACATCGCCGTCTCGCCCGGGGACACGCGCTTACCGGAACCGCCCTGTCCAGTGCCGCCCGGCGTGCCGGCCTTACCAGCCCCGTTCGGACGCGGCGGAACTGCAGGACGGCCGCTATCGCTGCCCTTAAAGTGATTACCAGCCATAAAGAAATCCTCGCAATTGAGTCGCAATGAAAAAGTCCATAACGTTACTAGTTTATGGCATTTTGGGCATCGACAGCTAAACTCCAGACACGGACATCAATTGGCGAAAATGCGGCACAACACCTTTTCCGTCTTGGCGGCGGCGCCAGCTACACCGTGAGGAACATCATCACGATGATCATGGCAAAGCCGATAAGGTCGGTCGGCAAAAACACCGTGCCCAGCATAACGGCGCTGGTGATGGTCGCCGAAACCGGCTCCACAGTTCCGATGAGGCTCGCACGCACCGAGCCGATGTCCTTAACGCCCTGCATATAGAGCATGTAAGCAAAAAACGATCCGATAACCACGAACACCGCGAGCGCCTCGACGCCGGCAGCGTCGAGCGCTGGCATATGCGTCCAGGGCTGCACGAAGACACACGAGAACACGCCCGCCGTGAGCATTGCCGAGCCCGTAACAATAGGGCTGCCGTATTCGGAAAGAATCTTGGCGGGAATCACCGCCATACAGGCGGCGCTAACCGCACACATAAGGCCTGCGACCAGGCCAAGCGGCGATATGCTCAGACTGGTAGGGTCGCCGCCGGTAGCGATTAAAAAGGTGCCGCCCAGGGCCAACCCAATGCCAACGGCCTCACGCACGCGAGGCATGCGGCGATCGATCACGCAGGTGTAGCCCATAATGATGACCAGCTGCAGGCACTGGAGCACCGTCGCGGTTCCGGCATTGGTCAGGCGCACGGCCGAAAGATAACAAAACTGGTTGAACAGCAGGCCAAAGGCGGTAAAGAGCAGCAGCTGCTTGCGATCGGCGGGCGTCGTCCAAAGCTTGACCAGGCGTGCGCGGTCGCGCGTGACAACCACGGCCATAAAGAGTAGACCGGCGAGAATCTGGCGCACGCTCATTAGCCACAAGGTGTCGACGTGATAGGTATCGAACAGAAAACTCGCGCTGGTGCCCGAGAAGCCCCAAAACGAACCGCCCACCAGCGTAGCCAAGACGCCCGTGATCATCTTGCGCGTCGAAGCGCTGTTCAGGCGGTCGCGCCATGCACGGCGGGTGCTGCGGCTGAGCTCGTCGGTGCCCTCGGGCACATCAATGTTCGATATATCGGTCATCGGCACCGAAGCTCCTGCGCCTTCGACCTGCTCGACGCACTCTTTGCTCATTCTACTCCCCCGAAACAGCCTGGAAACAATTCGGCTTACCTTACCACGGCGAAGGCACCAGCCGGAGGCTTGTCCGCTTATCGGTAGGACAATTCCGCAGGCGTCTTTCCATAGCTCGGTACCGCAATGGCCTTGCATTATGCGACAGTCAAATCGCGGCAGCAGGCTCTTTTGAAATGGATATGACAAAGCCCCCGAATTCCACAATGCAAGCGATTTTTAAAAATGTTCTTGCCACCGAGTTCAGGCTCCGTTATATTATCCCTTGCGCACTTGCGCACCCTTGATCGGGCGTTTAGCTCAGGGGGAGAGCGCTTCCCTGACACGGAAGAGGTCAGAAGTTCAAATCTTCTAACGCCCACCAAATGTTCACAGCTCAGAGGCTATGTCTCTGGGCTGTTTTGTTTTATGTCGCCAAATCCGCTGGCAGCTCCAATCGCCATCGCAACATAGCATCAATTCACCTGACGAATGGCTGCCAAATAAATTCAATACCCCAACATCAACAATAGCCAGGCACAAAACTGCGCCGCAAGCTGCTCCAACCGCCCAATAGCCACCGAGGCCGAGACCAACGCGTCTCGAACCCATCCGAGCCGCAGCTTCTCGGCAAAACGCCACAACGTCCACACCCTGCGGTATCCTTGAGTCACTTGCACCTGCAGCACCAAGGAGCCGCCATGCGCACCGAGCTCGATGTCCCCTTTTCGCACAAAGAAGAAGCCAAGGCGCTGGGCGCCAAATGGGACCGGATCAAGAAGATCTGGTATGTACCCAGCGGCGTCAACCCCGAGCCCTTTGCCGAGTGGCTGCCCGGTGTTGACCGATCCGACCCCTCAGCGCCGTATATATATCTAGTACTGGGCAAGCGCGAGTGCTGGAAGTGTCACAAAGAGACCTCGGTCGCGGCCTTTGGCATTCCCCATCGAACCGATAGCGACGAGAGCATCGCCATCGCGCACGCGCCCAACGAAGCCGGGCACATTGCCATCGACACGGCCAACGCCAACGCACTCGCCATCGTGCCCGCTCTTGGCTGCGTGCCGGGCGAGATCCGCGACTATCTTTCTAAGCGCTGCGGCTACAAGCCCGTAGGCACGCGAGCCTCCAAAGCCCCGTCGCTCGGCAACACGTGCACCAGTTGCGACGCGCTGCAAGGCAGCCGCTATCTGTTCGAGGAGCCCTCGTCCCCGTTTGCCCTCACTGTCATCAACAAGCTGCCGGCACTGGAGTTTGTGCGCGTCGAAGTTGCCGGCGTCTTTGGCGTCCCGGCCACGCGCACCGACTTTGACCAGGCGCTCTTTACCTGGGCACGCGACCATCACGCCGAGTTCCACAGGCAACTCGGTGAGGGGATTTATTTGTAGAGACGGAGAGGCCTTCACAGCCAGCTCCTCCGCATCACCTACCCCTCGTCGCCGGCGTCGTACACGATATCGAGGCCACAAACAGGACATTTCTCCGGATACACCGGCATATGAACGCCTGTACGTTTCCTCACTTCGTCGCTGAATCTGTCACGTGCATCGATGAACCGAATATCGAGAACCGGTATTTGCGAGCCGCAACAAGGACAGGCGACAGCAAACGACCCGCAATCAACTTCTACGCCCGGAAACATATTGTTGTCGATAAGGGCACGCGGCAGTTTTCCGTACTTCCCCATCACGACATCGCCTCGCCAGCTCATACACGCTCCCCTCTCGCTATACAAATCAGGAAGAGCATGCACCGGCGGGCGGGCGCGAGATTGCATCGCCACGCGATCCGATCAAACAACACGATCGTCAAAGAATGCCAAAGCCAAATACGCTAATACGGCAGAAGCCCCGCCTTTTCACGCTTCTTTTCCGAGCGATCGAACTCAATGCGATGGGCCTCAAGAAACACCGTGTTGGGTCGCCACTGACGCTCATTCGGCTGCCTTAGCGTCGCACCCGCAAAGGAAGCGTAGTCGGTCTTATCCAGCAGGTACGATCCGCACAGCCGATATTCGCCGCAAATGGGCTCAAACGAAATCAGGTGAGCATCAAATAGGGAATGAAGGTCGCGCCGAAGCAAAATGCCGTTGCTGGCAACCTGCGATTTGGGTCCCGAGTAATTCTCGATATGTGCAGCCTCCAGAGCTTCGCTGACGCCGCAGTCCGACACCGCGCAACGGCCGTCATAGGCGGCAACGAGCTGCTTGCGGAACCATTGCTGCCCCAATCGCTCGCGCCTCAACGCATAGTGGACCTTTTCGTCGTCGGTCGCACCCTGTCCGGCAAACTCAATATCGACGGGCATGTGCTTCAGATAACTCATATCGGACGCAAAACGAGGGTCCGGTCCGCCTTTATGAACAGGACCGTGCAGAACAAACCATCCGTTTTCGGGCTCGAACCGCTCAACAAACGCAAGGCCGAGCACCTTATAGCCCACCTCGGTTGCAAATATGACTCCGACCGGAACGCCACATTCCATGCAGTTGAGCATTTTACGGTTGTAATTCTGGTCTCGAAAACCAACGGTACCCGGCGCTTGAACCGAGTACTTAATGACCCACGTACCATCGTCCAAATAGAGCGGAGGCACATCGGTGTAGAAGCTCTTTTTAGAGTTATGGACCGAAAGTGCAAAGATCTTATTGGGATCTTGCTTCACCCGATCCTGGCCCGGCCAGAAGATCCCTGAATCCCGCGTTACGGGAAAGAAGTCCGAGCCAATTCTCAAACGATACTGATACTGAGGGCTATCTTCCTTGGTGTGGTGCGGAAGGCTGGTCCAAACGCCGCCGCGCTGTTCCTCACCCAGAAACCACTCCCATGCCTCAACGTATTCGGAAGGCACGAGACTGCAGGCGCGGTCATAGCTTGGTCCATCCATCAACGGAACAGCAAGGTCAATGTCGTTCATCGCCAGCACCTACAACCATACGAACGCGAGTCATGCCCCTCAATAATATGACCGAGAGTCAATTATTACGAGATCTCATTCCGCGATCGGCACATCGTTGATGCTCTCGGTTTGCCGCTGGCGCGCTTGTACCCCGCTACCCCACTTCCCTGTATACTGATGTAGCACGTGTTTCATCCGGGCTTGTTGGACCGGGTCGTTCATGGGAGGGCCTTATGGCTGCTTCGAATCCGCCTAAGGGGAGCGTTTCTTCTTCGTCCATCAAGCCGGTTACGCGCAAGGCCGTGCGTTGCCAGCGCGAGGTCGCTTGGCTTGTCACGCAGGCGGCGGGCAGGCTTGTGGCGACCACTCAGGACGTCAATGCGCCTACGCCGAGCTTTGTGTTAGCGGCGGCACTGGATTTTGTGCGCCAATTGGAGCTTGCCGCACAGGATGCCAGCGGCCACCTCGACTACCAGAATGTTATGGCGCCCGACCTGCAAACGTTCTGCCACATGGCCAAGTTGCCCGCCGCACCCAATGCGCTTTCGGACGCAGGCTACATGTTTACGCTCTCGAGCGCGAAGCTCATCCGCGACATCTATGCATACTGCAGCGAGCTCGCCGAGCGCCACGTCTTTGACGCGGCAGAAGTCAAACCGGGATATGTCATCAAGCTGGTTCTTAGACTGTTCTTGACGGGCGGGTTCGGGGCCATGCCGGCGTAAGCCGAGTCTTTAGCATCACCGTCGACTGGGCAACAACTGCTTTACCCTGGTGGGCGCCAATCGAGAGTCGATTAATGGGTCGCCTCGTCCACTAACGCATTTATTCCACGCGCTCTGACAGTCGATATTTGCGGTTGCGGCTTGTCGACGGCGCCGTCGGCTCAAGCTCACCCTGCGCAATGAGTGCATTGACGCGTGCCCTAACCTGGGAAACCGTGAGTCCCGTGCGCTCCGCCAGTTCGCGCGTCCCCAATTCGCCGTAGCGCTTGAGTGCCGTCATAATCAAGTCCCCGCCATGATCGACCGGCTCAACCTTTGAACGGTAAAGTACAACCTTGAACCGATCGAACCCCGGGCAGAACAGGGGCTCGGCCAGACCATGCGCGCGCATGGCATCGATCATCATCGGGATGCCCGAGCCATTTCCCTCAGCCGGCGAGCCCGCGCCATCCGGCAGTGGAACAATCGACATGAGTTTCACGAGCGTTGCATTACGGCATCGGGAGCTGCCGTCAAACAAGTTCTCGCGAGTCTTCCCTCCATAAAGGCCGCCGGGATTCGTCACCTCGATACGGTCGTCAAAAACGTCGACGGCGATCGATTGCCCACAGAACCGATCCCCGTATTCCCTGTGGATAACCGCGTTGGCGACTGCCTCGCGCAGGACCTCCTCGGGAATCTCCAGCGAGTCGACACGCGAGACGCCTTGGATCGTCGAGGTTCGCCGCAAATTCTTAGCGACTGCCGCGACGGCATCCGAGATCATTTCGCCCAACGTTCCCTCGCAGATCGTACGGTCCATGAACCTCAACGACCCCGCCGCGCCCTTCTGCGTTCCGGCATAGACCGCCACATCGATAAAGAGCTTGGGATAGAACTGCTGAGGATAGGCACCCGCGGCCAGGAGCCCGGCCTTAGTAACATTGCCCTGGGAGTCGAGGAAATTCAGGCGCTCCAGCTTCGTTTTCTTGTCCGGCGCGCCGCGCATTGCACGGGGTGTCAGCGAGAAAGCACGCTCTATCGTGCGGTCGACCAGGGCCTCGTCAAGATCGCCTGCGACCGCGCCGGGTACTGCATCGCGATCACTGGGGCTCGTCCGTTCATACGATGACAAGGACAGGACCTCAGTCGACGAAAGCGGGACATCTTTGTCATCGATGCGTTTGTAGCTGCCGCCTTGAGCGCCCCGCTCTATGACATAACAAGGCTTGCTCGACGGGTCGAGCTCCTCAATCGCGATGACCAGAACCACGGTGCCCTGAAGCTCCACGCGTTCAATGGTGTATTTGGGCGGATTGGCCAGTTTTCCGCGGCCGCCGGCATCACCCATGCCCGCTACGAATTGGTTGAGCACCTTCTCGGTCTCAAAGTTCTCGACCGGGATAAAGCCCGCGCGCTCGCTCACGCCGAGCACGATAATTCCGCCAGCGGTATTCGCGAATGCACTAACCGTTTCCCATACGTCGCGGGAAAGCGTCGTGGCGCTCTCCTTGACCTCGACGTTAAGATCGTCCGAGCCCATGCGCCTTAAAGACTCGAGCAGACCGGTCAGCTCGTTTTCGTTCATCTGCACGTCCTTTCGCTCGGCCCGGCGGAGAATGCCGCGAATAGATTTCCTTCGTCTCTCAGTTATCTCTCGTAATTATCTCTCATCTTTCTGCTATCTCTCATATTAGAGATAAGTGAGAGATGAAAGAAAAGATGTCTGCCATCTGTTTCATTTAAACATGTTTTTACTGGTAGAACAATCAGTATTGAGACAATACCATGATTGCTTGTCTCTTTGCTGCTCAGTTATCTCTCATATTTATCTCTCGTCTCTCAGTTATCTCTCATATTAGTGACGAATGAGAGACGAGATATACGTGGGTGATGGACGAGCGTTGATTTTTGGACGGTCGGAAAATCCCTCAAACAAAAAACGGGGCCGGCCTTACGCCGAGCCCCGTTTTCAAACGGTCAGTTAGTTATCCAACGCGCGAGCATAGCAGTCAACATTACGCCGCCGCGAACACTCCCAAGCCCGTTCCGATGATGCAGATCGCAAAGATGCCCAAGATGATCCAAATGGTCTTGACGCCCTTTTTGTACAGGGCGACGCAGGCAAAGGTTGCCAGCAAGGGCAGCAGGCCGGGGAAGATCGAATCGAACAGATCCTGCAGGACAATCTCCGAACCACCCACGTCAAAGGTCAAAGCAGTGGACAGTGAGACCTGTGCCGCAATCATGGCGCCGATAACGGTCATTCCGAGGACACCGGCAGCATGCGTCATGCGAGACATAAGGTTGTTCTCTTCGGACTGCTGCAGGAACTTGGTTCCCAGGTCGTAACCCAGATGGGCTGCGACGATACGCGTTGCAAAGTTAATCACGGAGTAGATGAGCGCGTACACGATGGGGCCGAGCGGGTTGCCCGTCGAAGCGATACCAATACCAATGCCGGCGGCGACCACGCGGAACGTACCCCAGTAGAACGAATCGCCAATGCCGGAAAGCGGTCCCATGAGGCCGACCTTCATGGCGTTAATCGAGGACGTGTCGAAGTTCTTATCGGCAGCCGCCTGCTCTTCCATCGAAACCGTTAGGCCGGCTACAAACGGAAGGACATGAGGCGTGATGTTAAAGAACTCGGTATGGCGATCGAGCGCCGCATAGTAATCGTCGTCGTTGGGATAGATCTTTCGCAGGGGCTTCTGAATGGTGTACATGAAGCCCATTGCCATCATCTTGTCGTACGACTGCGAGCACTGGCTCGTAAACTGGCGAAGGAACATGCTCCGATACATATCGGGGCTCATAATCGCGTCCTTCTTGGCCTCTTTGAGGTCGGTGTTCTGGGTAGCCATTAGAAGTCCTCCTCTTCATCTGCAGCAACCGTCTGCGGACCGGACGAGCCCTCGCGGAAGGCCAGGAGCAGTGCGACGCAAATGGCAGCTGCGGCGACGCCGATAACGTCCATCTTGAGGTAGATGACCATAATGAATCCCAGGAACAGCCAAGGAAGCAGCTTGTTATCGCCCATGGTCCTAATAAGAAGTGCGAAGCCGATGCAGACCATGACGCCGGACGCAACGTTGAGGCCGTCCATCACAAACTGCGGAATAGCGTTAAGCGCATTGTTGATGAGGTCGGCACCAAAGAACAGCGAGCAAAACACCAGCAGTGCAGACGGAATGCCAATCGACAGCGGCACGATGGTCAGATGGTACAGATTTGCCTTGGCAAGATCGCGATTTGCCAGAGCGGTCTCAATCTTCTTGCAGGCAAAGGCGCCCGGAACGGCGTAGCAGAAGTTGCGCCACACCTGAAGGAAGACGGAGACGGGAAGGGCGAGCGCGACGGCAGTTGCCGTGCCCGTACCCGTAATGACGGCAAACGCGCAGCCAAGCACGCCGGAGGCATAGACCTCGGGAGGAACCGCCGCGCCGACCATGATGGCACCCATGAACATGGACTCCAAAGCAGCGCCGACGATAACGCCCTGCTGGACATCGCCAAGGATCAAGCCGACAAACAGGCTTGTAAACAGCGGACGACCAAGCATCGTAATGCCAAATAATTGCTCGTCCATGGACGCAATACATGCGACCAGTGCAACTAGAAGATACTGGACAACCATTTCGATCAACCCCAGAAACAGGTCTGCAGGCGAGGCGTTCTGCGCAGCTCGCCTGCAGACAACCGCAGCAATTTGAGAGGATTAGTAGTTCATCTGGTGATAGTAACGACGCGTGGTGAGCGGGTGGTTACGGACGTGCTCGAGATGGCAGCTCAGACGCTCGGTGATGGTGTAGGTGACCATCGGGGAGACGATCTTGCGGAACTCGGGGTCGCTGAACGGCAGCTCGACCTCGGCGGTGTCGAACTTGTTCACGCGGACATGGACGCCCTTCTCGTCGGCGAGCATGTGAGTGAAGTTGTCCACGCGGTCCATGAGCTTACGGGTGTCGTCCTCGCCGTAGAGCATGATGAGGCTCGTGCCCTCCTCGCAGAGTTCGATGGTGCCGTGGAAGAACTCGGCGGCGTGGATAGACTTGGTCTTGATCCACTGCATCTCCTCGAGAATGCACATAGCGTAGTCGTAGGCCTCACCCCAGAGCATGCCGGAGCCAATCACCATGTGGTAATCGGTGTCCTTGAAGTCCTCGGCCATGGCGGCGCAGCGCTCGTCCTGAGCGTCCTTGGCCTTGATGAGGTACGGAGCGATGTTGCCGAACTCCTCCATGAAGGTGTCGTACTTGGGGAAGGCGCCGGCGTTCTTGAGGAAGCGGGCGACCAGCGTGATCTGGTAGGTGTAGATGGCCTCGCACAGAACGTCGTCCTCGGCGAAGCTGAAGAACTTGTAATCGGCGTACTCAGTGGCCGGGGTGTTGTCGTTGGAGACATACATCAGCGTGCGGGCACCCTGCTCCTGGCAGAACTTGGCGGCCTCGATGATCTCGGGGGTGGTGCCGGTACGGGTGGAGAAGACGCAGACCGAGTCCTTGTTGAAGGTCTTGGGCGGGCATGCGAGGAACTCAGCGGCAATCTCGCAGTGGACGTCGACGTCGGCCGTGGTGGTCTCGACCCAATACTTCATCGGGAGCGTGTGGGCCCAGGTGCCGCCGCAGCCGATGAAGAAGATGTTGGAATAACCCTGCTCGCAGACCTTGTCCACGGCAGCCTCAATCTGAGGACGGAGAGCGAGGGCATCGCTCACAACCTTCTCGTAACGAGGCTCATCGAAATTGAACATCCCTTACTCCTAACTCACTTGGATGAACCCTTCATTCATCCCATGACGTTATAATACTTTATATAACTAACTATGCAAGAACTATTTCAGATTTTTTTGATTTTTCTTTAATCAGAACCACCCTTAAAAAGGGTGGTTTGCTCTTAGGGTATAACCCACGGGCC
>CAJLPI010000034.1:0-14350 GCA_905208535.1 uncultured Collinsella sp.
TGCCTGCTTTGTTTTGAGAAGTTCGCGGAGCCCACTTCTCAAAACAAAGTAGGCACCCCGGCCCTCGTCCGTGAACTTTTCCGCTGGGCGAGCCATAGACGCCGCGCACCGATACGGTAAAGCGGCGGCTTGAAATTGGTGCTATATTCGGCTTGAGTTGTTTAATGCTAGTACGGGAGGCTGATATGGGGCTGTTCAAGAAGAAAAACCCGCAGGATGCCTTTGATCCCGATGTGTTTACCATCACGGATACGATTTTGGACCCGCCGCGGTTTACATTTTTGCCGGCTATCTATCAGGATGCCACGCGCCGCAAGTGGGCCGTGCATCAGCGCGGCGGCGAGCCGAAGATTTTTGACTATGCGGACGTGTTGCAGTGCGAAGTGGCCGAGGCGGGCGATCCGGAGGCCGATGAAGCGGTCTCTAAACAGGAATTTGCCCAGCGTATTCTGGCAAATCCCGCTAAGGCGGCAAAAATGAACGCTGCCAAGCGTAATATGTGTCTTGGTATGGGCGTTGTTGTGGCGGTTCAGACGGGAAAAGACGAGGTTTCCAAATTAGAGATTCCCGTTATGACCGACGAAGTCAAACGCGATTCAAGCCTATATAAGTCGTATCGGAATGTCGCCGAGAAGATCAAGGCCGAATTTGATGCCATGGGAGGGCTGGTCTAATTTTGGCGGCATACGTTTCTGAATGAGGAGTCTGTGCAATGGCAGGCGAATCTTATGCAATTCCCCCTAAAGATCGTGCTGTTGAGGGAATTCTATGGTATATCCAGCACCATCAGCTTGCCGGCGGCGATCGCCTGCCGGCCGAGCGCGTGCTGTGCGAAGAGATCGGCGTTTCGCGTACGGCGTTGCGTGCCGGTATCACGCGGCTCATCTCGTGTGGAACGCTCGAGAGCCGTCGCGGATCGGGTACGTATGTGTGTCCTCCTAAGCCGCTGAACATCTTCCAGGAAACGTATAACTTTTCCGATGCCGTGCGGACTGCCGGCCTGCATCCCTCTTCTCGTCTGGTTTCCACCGAGACCATCGAGGCGGATAAGACGCTTGCCGACAAGCTTGGGGTGGCTATAGGCGCTCCTTTGCTCCGCATGCAGCGCGTTCGACTTATTGAGGGCGAGCCGGCGTCAATCGAGACGGCTCACGTTAATCTGTCCCTGTGCCCATCGCTTCCCGAGCACGATTTTGAGTGCGAGAGCCTTTACGATGTCTTGCTCAAAGAAGGTGGCGTGCGTGTTGAGCACGGACGTGAGCATATCTCCATCTCGCGTTTGAACGCCGAAGAGGCCGAGCTGCTCCAACAAGAAGAGGAAACGCCGGTGTTCTATGAGAGCACGATCGAATTTGATAAGGACATGCGTTTTGTGGAGCATTGCAAATCGGTGATTTTGCCCACAAAGTTCCGCTTTGCCGACAACGGCGAAAAGAACGGCATGAGGAGCGTGGCAGGTGAACAATGGCTGAAACAGTAGATGCCACCCTGGTTTATATGCGTATTCGACGCCGCATCGAGGAGCGTATCGAGCACGGTATATATCCCACGGGTTCCATGATTCCGTCCGAAAAAGACCTCGCCGAGGAATTCGGTACGACACGCTTGACCATCCGAAGTGCTGTCGATGAGCTGGTTCGGCGTGGGCAGATTCGACGCGTCCGCGGAAAAGGCGCGTTTGTGGCACAGAAGGTGCCCGTTGCCTACGAGCGAACGGGAGGCTTTCGCGAATCGGTTCGTGCTTCGGGCGGCGAGCCGTCCGTCCGTATCCTCGCGCGTTCCAAGCGTTATGCGGGCCCATATTATGCCAACCTGTTTGGCATTGCCGAGGATGATTTGCTGTATTCGATTCGGCGTTTGAACTGCGTCAACGGCGATCCCGTATCGATTGAGACGGCGTTCATCCCGTGCCTGCTGTTTCCCACAATCGAAGATATTGACGTGTCGGTCTTCAGTTTGTACGAGACCTATGAGATGTTGGGCCGAAAGCCGGTCATGGCGCAGGAAAAGCTCGATATCGAAGCGCTGGGCGCGCGAGATGCCGGCCTGCTTGGACTGGAGCAGGGCGATCTTGCCTTGACGCTGGAGTGCGTGAGCTTCGATGCGAACGGCCAGGCGATTGAGTACGTCAAGTCGTTTAACCGCGGCGATGCGGGTGGATATACCTATACGTACTAGCTGGTTTTTTTGCATAACGGGCTGAAAAGCTGACGGAATTTTGATTCGTTGAGCAGACTACATATACAACCTTACATGGCTCAAAATCGACCGTTCGCCGATGGGGATAAATTAATCGACAAAGAGGTATCAAAAAGCCGTAACCTGTAACCGTGATTGGTATCAAATACTAATGATTTGTTACGAGGTGAGACGATGAAGATGCTCGATTACGTTCAGCTTGCCCATGTGCGTATGGGAGCGAACCTCGAGCGTTCGTCTGAGCTGGTAGCGCAGCTCGTTGATATTATCCAGTCCGGTTCTTTTGACGCGCTGCGCATCGTTGCTTCGGGTTCGTCGCGCCATGCCGCCGATTGCGCCCGAGATTACCTGCAAGATGCGCTGCAGATGCAGGTGTCCGTTGTGACGCCCGAGGCCTTCGTCGATTTTGAACACACCTATCCGCAGCATGCGCTCAACATCGCCGTCTCGCAGAGTGGCTATTCGACCAATACGATTGCAGCGCTCGATTACATGCGTGCACACGATATGGCAGCAGTTGCGCTCACGGCAAACGTCGAGGCGCCCATCAAGGAGCACACTGATATCGTTCTTGACTACGGTGTGGGCGTCGAGTCGGTGGACTTTGTGACTCTGGGCGTCGAGGTCCTCGTTGAGTACCTGGTGCTCTTTGGTATTTACGGCGGTCAGGCGCACGGAACGATTGACGCCAAGGGCGTTGCCCAGCGTTTAGACGACCTGCGCGAGGCTATCCATGCCAATGCCGTGATGTGCAAGACCGCCGAGGCATATGTCCAAGACCGCATGCTCGAGCTTTCTGAGCACATGCCCGCCATGGTCGTCGGCAACGGCCCCAACTATGGCGTTGCCGAAGAGGCGGCCCTCAAGCTGAGCGAGACCATCAAGATTCCTGCCATGCATCACGAGGGCGAGGAGTTCGTCCACGGTCCTGAGATGCAGATCGTTCCGGGTTATCTGGTGTTTATCGTCGACGATCCGCAGGGGTCGGAGCGTCTTGCGAATATCGCCGATGCGCTGTCGAACGTTACGGCAAAAACGGTGCTGCTCACGGCCCATCCCAGGGGTAGGGCTCACGAGGTTGCGGTGCCTCAGGTGGCTCCGCTGCTCAGCGCAATTCCCAATCTTGTGTTCTTCCAGACGATTGCGGCCATAATCGCCGAGCGTCTGAAGTCATGGGACGTGCACCCGTATCTCGATGCTGTCTCCAAGCAAATGGAGGTCAAGGCAGAGGGCTACGAAGAGTCAGTCAATGCGCTTAAGGCCAAAGCGGCTGAGTGTTACGGAATGTAAGCGGGTTTTGATGCCCGTTGGCATGGGGGATGTGGAGACAACCCCAGAAAGGAGAGACAAATGAAGGAAACCGAGAAGATCGAGATCATGCATTTCGACCAGGAGGGCTACCTCGAGGACGGCAAGGCGCTCTACGAGACCGGCAAGAAGATGACCGCGCTCGCCGACAAGGTCGCCGACGAGGGCTACGACGCCGTGTTCCTGATGGGCGTCGGCGGCACCTGGGACGAGCTCATGCAGCTCGAGTACCTCATGAACAAGTTCGGCGACCGCGACCTCGAGGTCTACCTGATCCACGCCGCCGAGTGGAACGTCATGGGCCACAAGCGCATGACCGAGAAGTCCGTCGTGCTCACCGCCTCCGAGTCCGGCACCACCCCCGAGGTCCTCGAGGCCGTCAAGAAGATGAAGGACATGGGCGTGCGCGTCTACGCCATGACCAAGCCCGAGGGCCCCATCGGCCAGGCTGTGGGTGCCGAGAATTGCGTCAAGATGGCTTCCGATCATGGCAACGGTGGCTGCGAGATGGGCTACTACCTCGCCGACTGCTTCGGCCTGCGCCTGCTCAACCGCCGCGGCTGCTTCCCGCAGTTCGATAAGTTCATCGAGCAGACCAAGGACGTTTGGACCCACCTGGTCGACATCCGCAAGAGCTTCGAGCCGCGCGCCGAGGAGCTCGCCAAGAAGTACGCCCTGGCCCCCTACACCATGTTCATCGGCTCCGGCGCCCTGTGGGGCGAGACCATCCTCTTCTCGATGTGCATCCTCGAGGAGATGCAGTGGAAGCGCACCCGCTACATCACCTCGGCCGACTTCTTCCACGGCACCCTCGAGCTCGTGGAGCCCGGCGTCCCCGTGTTCCTGTTCATGGGCGAGGACGAGAACCGCAAGCTTGACGAGCGCGTCCGCGCGTTCCTGACCCGCGGCGTGACCGGCGACACCGACATCAACATCATCGACACCGCCGAGTTCGCGATCCCCGGCCTTGACGACGAGTTCCGCGTCATCGTCTCTCCGTGGATTCTGACGGTGCTCGTGACCGACCGCCTGGCTCGCTACTACGAGACGGTCACCAAGCACAACCTCAAGTATCGTCGCTACTATCACCAGTTCGACTACTAAAGAAAACGGGTGCGGGAACGTGCCGGGCTATTGAGAGGAACACAGAATGAGACAGTACATCATCGCCAGCCATGCGCACTTCGCTACCGGCATCAAGGAGAGCGTCGAGCTGCTCTCGGGTGCTCGCGACAACGTCCACGATCTTTTGATGTTCGTCGATGACCGCATGGACGTGGCCGAGGAGGCCCAAAAACTGCTGGCGGGCATGTCTGCCGACGATGATGTCGTTGTCTGCACCGACCTCTTTGGCGGCAGCGTCAACAACGAGTTCACCAAGATTGTCCAGACGCGTCCCCGCACGTACCTCGTTACCAACATGAACCTTCCTCTGCTCATCCAGCTGCTGTTTTCTGACGAGTCGGCGCCGGTTGAGGAGACGATTCGCGCCATCGTCGCTGCGGACGATACGCGCGTGAAGTTTGTCAACGACCTGCTGGTCGATGACGACGAGGAAGAAGAGTTCTAATCCGCAGCACCTATTGACATGCCGTAAGACGGCGCAAGACCTTTGGGGGGTCACATTATGATTCAGCTACTTCGCGTTGACCATCGCCTGCTTCATGGCCAGGTCGCAGTTTCCTGGGTTCAGGGCCTTGGCTCCAACTGCATTTTTTGCGTGGGCGATAAGGTCGCCAACGACCCGGTGTGGAAGACGACGCTCAAGATGGGCAAGCCTGCCGGCTGCAAGCTCGTCATCAAGGACATGGAGCATGCAATCGAAGCTATCAACTCGGGCGTGACCGACAAGTACAAGATGATCATCTGCGTCGCCACTATCGCTGAGGCAAAGCAGCTTGTTGAGGGCTGCCCGCAGATCAAGTCGGTCAACCTGGGCAACACCAAGCCCAAGGACGAGAAGCGTCCCGACGCTCGTCAGGTCTCTCGTCAGATCTTCCTGACCGCGGCCGAGGAAGCCGATGTGCGCGAGATGCTGGATCGTGGCGTCGAGGTCGAGATTCGACCCCTGGCCGATGACCCCAAGGTTGACTGCGCCAGCGTGCTCTAGGCGTTTAAATTCGAAGAGTCTGAGCTCTTCGTAGTGTCCTATATGGAAAGGGGGATGTATGCTTACCCAAGCAATCCTCATCGGACTTATCGCCGCATTTGGTAAGTTCGACTACCAGCTCGGTACGCTCTATGCGTTCCGTCCCATCGTCCTGTGCCCGCTCGTGGGCCTGGTCCTGGGGGACCTGCAGTCTGGTCTCGCGATCGGTGCGAGCCTTGAGCTGCTGTTCATGGGCTCGATCTCCATCGGCGCCTACGTACCGCCCGATGAGACGATCGGCGGCGTGCTTGCCTGTGCCTTCGCTATCCAGCTGGGCCAGAGCACCGAGGCAGCCATCGCGCTCGCCATGCCCATCGCAACGCTGTGCCTGGCCATCAAGAACATCCTCAACGCCGCTCTGCCGATCCTGGTTGACCGCGCCGATGTCTTCTCCGGCCAGGGCAACCTTAAGGGCGTCTATGCGATGCACTTCCTGATCGGTTCCACCGGTTGCATCATGGCGTTCCTGCTGTGCTCGCTGTCGTTCTATCTGGGTGCTGACGCCATCCAGGGTATGCTCGACTTCATCCCGCCCTTTGTCCTTGCTGGCTTTGGCGTGGCCGCCAACATCCTGCCGGCCATGGGCTTCGCCATGCTCGGCCGCCTGGTGCTCACCAAGCAGCTCGTGCCCTTCTACTTCCTGGGCTTCCTGCTGTGCTCCTACGCCAACGTGCCCGTCCTGGGCGTCGCCCTGATCGCCATCATCATCGGCATCGACAAGTTCGACCTGCTCGGCCTGGGCGGAGCCCAGCCCCAGCTCTCCGCGGAAGGGGATGAGGACGATGACTTCTAGTCCCGAGAACAAGATCACGCGCTCCGACCTCGTCAGGAGCGCCGTCAACACCGGCGCCCTGGGCATGGAGTTCTCCTGGACCTACTACAAGCAGATGAACATCGCCTTCTGCCTGATGGTCGCCAACATGCTCAAGAAGATCTACGCCGGCCGCCCCGACGACTACGCCGAGGCCCTGCACCGCCACTGCGCGTTCTTCAACATCACCGTCCAGTTCGCCCCGTTCGTCGGCGGTATCGCGATGGCCATGGAGGAGAAGGTCGCCCGCGGCGAGATCGAGCCCGAGAGCGTCAACGACGTCAAGGCCGCCCTCATGGGCCCGCTGTCCGGCATCGGCGACTCCATCTTCCTGTCGACGCTGCGCGTGGTCGCCGCCGCGGTGGGCATCAGCCTGTGCCAGGCCGGCAACCCCTTCGGCCCCATCGCCTTCCTGCTCATCTACAACGTCCCCGGCTTCGCGCTGCGCGTCTGGGGCGCCGTCAAGGGCTACGAGCTGGGCGTGGGCTTCCTGGACGAGGCCCAGAGGACCGGCCTTATGCAGAAGATCATGACCTGCGTGGGAATCGTGGGCGTCATGGTCGTGGGCGCCATGTGCAAGGACATGTTCTGGGCCAGCATCCCGGTGGCCATCGGCTCGGGCGAGGACGCCCAGACCCTCCAGGACATCCTGGACGGCATCATGCCCGGCATGCTCGGCATGCTCGCCTTCTGGCTGTACTACTGGCTGCTGTCCAAGAAGATCAACCCCATGGTGCTGATCGTGGCCACCATGGTCGTGGGCATCGTCGGCGCGTTCTTCGGCGTGTTGGCGTAAGGGCCCGGCTGTATAGATTTTAGTTGCAACCTGGAAAGGGGATGGAGCAGGCCTATGCCCTCCATCCCCTTTTTGTATAGAAGGAGTTCGTATGTTCGCGAAGGATCGCGAAGCAATGCGCCTGACGCCGGCAGAGGTCAGGCTGATTCTTATTGAGTCCCTGCAGTGGTGCGCCAACAACGCGGTCTACTTTTTGGGGCTTATCGGTGCGGCCACGTATGATCTGGCCGGCACGGCCTTTTTGGTTGCTGCCATTACGCTCGTGCGCAATCTTATGACGTCGGTGGGCAATATGGTGTCGGGCTCGGTCATCGATCGCTTTGGACCGCGTCGGACGTCGTTTGTGACGTGCGTGATTACGGCGGTGCTTTCGCTTGGCGTGGGGTTGGCGCCGTTGTCTGTCCCCGGGCTTGTGTTTGCCGCGTGTGTCTTGGGACTTGCGGGCGGTTTTATCAACACCTGCACGCATGCGTTTCCGGGATACCTAGAGTCGACCACCGAGGGCCGTACCCGCGTGAACGGTCTCATGGTGTTTTACAGCAATATCGCCTATACCGCTGGCCCGCTGCTCGGTGGTGCCATCGTGAGCTGTTTTGCCACGCAATCGGTCTATCTGCTCATGGCGGGCATGATGGGTGTCGCGGCTGTGCTCTCCTTGGGCTGTCACGAGTGTGTTGCTCCCGCAAAAGGGGAGAAGCCGAAGGGCGGTATTCTGGGCGGCATGGCCGAGGGTGCGCGACTTACGTTTCGCGACCACGACCTGCGCCTCATCTTTATCTCGGGCTTTTTGGGTTTCTTTGCGTTTGGCGCGTTCGATTCGCTGGAGTCGTTGTTCTACCGTGATGTGCTCAACGTGGATATCGTCTGGCTGGGCTGGCTGTCCTCGGTCGTGGGCCTCACTTCCTCGGTGGGCGCGTTCATCCTGACCAAGCTTTCTGCTCGCCATGTCAACCTACGATTGTTACTCGGCGCGCTCATGGCCGTGGGCATTGGGTCCATGGTGTACGTGGGCACCGATATGCTGGGGGTCGCGATTATCGGTCAGGCGATTAACGGTCTGGCCTGGGGGTTCCTGGAACCGCTGCAGATGATCTTGATTCAGGAGCGCGCCGACATCAAATACCTGGGGCGCATTACCGGCTTTGTGCGTTTTGGGCTGATGAGCGCCGGCGTGGTGCCGCTGCTGGCGGCTCCGTTTTTGGCGGAGGCTTTGGGTGTCCAGGCGGTGCTGTTTGGGGCATCGACCATTATTGCGCTGGTAGGAACGCTGTTCTTTGTCACGCAAGGGAGGCGCCAGGGGCGTTAGCTATACATCAAATTCTAATTTAATACCACTCACCAGAGAATTTAGACCGTTCACCGAGGATTGGAGCAGATTGAAAAGTGGTATTAAAAACACGCTAGGTGTATGTCTATAATTGGTATCGAAAAGAAACGCGATGTATAGATTCGCGTGTAGGACAGAAAGGAAAAGCCATGAAGGAAACCGAGAAGATCGAGATCATGCACTTTAGCCAGGAGGGCTACGTCGAGGACGGCAAGAACGTCTACGAGGCCGGCAAGAAGATGACCGCGCTCGCCGACAAGGTCGCCGACGAGGGCTACGACGCCGTGTTCCTGATGGGCGTCGGCGGCACCTGGGACGAGCTCATGCAGCTCGAGTACCTCATGAACAAGTTCGGCGACCGCGACCTCGAGGTCTACCTGATCCACGCCGCCGAGTGGAACGTCATGGGCCACAAGCGCATGACCGAGAAGTCCGTCGTGCTCACCGCCTCCGAGTCCGGCACCACCCCCGAGGTCCTCGAGGCCGTCAAGAAGATGAAGGACATGGGCGTGCGCGTCTACGCCATGACCAAGCCCGAGGGCCCCATCGGCCAGGCTGTGGGTGCCGAGAATTGCGTCAAGATGGCTTCCGATCATGGCAACGGTGGCTGCGAGATGGGCTACTACCTCGCCGACTGCTTCGGCCTGCGCCTGCTCAACCGCCGCGGCTGCTTCCCGCAGTTCGATAAGTTCATCGAGCAGACCAAGGACGTTTGGACCCACCTGGTCGACATCCGCAAGAGCTTCGAGCCGCGCGCCGAGGAGCTCGCCAAGAAGTACGCCCTGGCCCCCTACACCATGTTCATCGGCTCCGGCGCCCTGTGGGGCGAGACCATCCTCTTCTCGATGTGCATCCTCGAGGAGATGCAGTGGAAGCGCACCCGCTACATCACCTCGGCCGACTTCTTCCACGGCACCCTCGAGCTCGTGGAGCCCGGCGTCCCCGTGTTCCTGTTCATGGGCGAGGACGAGAACCGCAAGCTTGACGAGCGCGTCCGCGCGTTCCTGACCCGCGGCGTGACCGGCGACACCGACATCAACATCATCGACACCGCCGAGTTCGCGATCCCCGGCCTTGACGACGAGTTCCGCGTCATCGTGTCTCCGTGGATCCTCTCCTCGCTGGTCACCGATCGCCTTGCCGCTTACTACGAGACGGTCACCAAGCACAACCTCAACTACCGTCGCTACTATCACCAGTTCGATTACTAATCGGCGACAAATTAGCTACTGATCAAGAAGCACCCTGCCCGGGCGCATGCGTCCGGGCATTTTTATGCCGAAGTTCGCAAGAAAGGGGAATCGAATGAGGCAGTTTATCGTTGCATCCCATGCTCATTTTGCGTCCGGAATCGTCGAGAGCATTGGGCTACTCTCGGGCGAGCGCGAGAACGTCCATGCGCTGTCTATGTATGTCGACGGAAACGAGGACCTGGTCAAGGAGGCCGCAGCGATTCTGGACGGCTTTGCCGCGGACGATGAGGTCGTCGTTTGCACCGACCTCTTTGGCGGCAGCGTCAACAACGAGTTCACCAAGATCGTCCAGACGCGCCCCAACACGCACCTGGTGACCAATATGAATCTGCCGCTCCTTATTCAGCTGCTGTTCGTGCCCGACTCCACCCCGATCGATGAGGCCATTCGCCAGATCGTCGAGGCGGACGACACCAAGGTCAAGTACGTCAACGACCTGCTGGGGCAGGCCGAACTCGATGAGTTTTAATCGTTAGGAGCACATCATGATTCAGATGATTCGCGTGGACTATCGACTGCTTCACGGCCAGGTTGCCGTTAGCTGGACCTCGGCTCTGGGTGCCGACTGCATCCTGTTAGTAAGCGACACGGTCCTCAACGACAAGCTTCGTCTGCAGGCCCTGTCCCTTGCAAAGCCCGAAGGATGCAAGGTCGTCGTCAAAAACACCGAGGATGCCATCAAGGCGCTCCAGAGCGGTGTGACCGACAAGTACAAGCTCTTCGTGGTTTGCGAGACGATCCAACAGGCCGGTGCCGTCGCCAAGGCGATGGGCGTCAAGAAGATCAACCTCGGCAATGTGGCCTTTAGCGAGGATGCCCGCCAGGTCTCGACGAGCGTATTCCTTACGCCCGAGAACGAGGCCTACGTGAAGGAGCTACTCGGCGAGGGCTATGAGCTGTTCATTCAGATGATTCCGGCGGATGCGAAGACTGACGCCGCAAAGGTCATCGGTTAGGGGCTGTCATGGTTATCAAGACGATCCTGATTTTCCTTATTGCCCTTTTGGGCTATTCCGAGTGGCTGACCGGTACGAGTTACCTTCAGCGCCCCATTGTGCTCGGACCGTTGGTCGGCCTTGTCATGGGCGATGTGGTGACCGGCACCATTATGGGCGCCACGATGGAGCTTGCCATGGTCGGTGCCATCTCGGTCGGTGCGTATAACCCGCCCGATACGATTTCCGGAACCATTCTGGGCGTGTCGCTTGCCATGCAGGCCGGCGCGGATGCTTCGGCGGCCCTGACCCTGGGCATTCCCATCGCAACGATCGTCCTGGCGCTCGATACGGCCCTGGGCCAGCCGGTCATGCTGCTGCTGGTGCACCGTATCGACAAAAACGTCAAGGACGGAGACACCAAGGCCATCACGCGCAACATGCTCATCGCCGGTTACGCGCAGAGCTGGTGCGGCCTGCTGATCATTCCCCTGGCATTCTTCTTTGGCGCCGATGCTGTTGCCAGCCTGCTCAACATCATCCCCGATTTCGTTCAGACCGGCATGGATGTCGCCGCCGCCTTCTTGCCCGCACTCGGCTTTGCGATGCTGGCGCAGATGATTATGAACAAAACAGTGGCTCCGTTCTTCTTCGCTGGCTTCTTCCTCGTCGCCTACTTTGGCATTAGCACGACGGGCGTGGCGATCTTTGCCGCGATTATCGTCGTCGCGATGACGGTTTTGGGTGACAAGAAAAAGGCGGAGCAGCCCGCAGTGGCAACCGAGGATCCTGCGATTGGGAGTGGGTTCGAT
This sequence comes from uncultured Collinsella sp., assembly GCA_905208535.1. Taxonomy (GTDB): domain Bacteria; phylum Actinomycetota; class Coriobacteriia; order Coriobacteriales; family Coriobacteriaceae; genus Collinsella. The sequence continues at coordinate 11,591 of CAJLPI010000034.1, forward strand.
GAGTTTTAAGTTTGAGTCTTCTTACGACGGGCTGATTTCCCGCGCAGACCTTAAGAAGCTGTTCTGGCGCTCGATTCCCTATGAGCATTCCTGGAACTACGAGCGTATGGGCCATATCGGCTTTATGTGGGCCCTTATGCCGATCCTTCGCAAGCTGTATCCGCAGGATGCGGACTTTAAGGCCGCACTCAAGCGCCATATGGAGCTCTATAACGTCACGCCGTATATCTCGACGCTCCCCATGTCCATTGCTGCCGCAATGGAAGAAGTCAACGCCACCGAAGATAACTTTGACACGAGCGCGATCTCTAATGTCAAGCTTGCTTTGATGGGACCGCTGTCCGGCGTGGGCGATGCCTTCTACTGGGGTACGCTGCGAATTTTGGCAACGGGTGTCGGCACGTCGCTGGCGCTGCAGGGCTCTATTCTTGGCCCGATTTTGTTCCTGCTCGTGTTCAACGTCCCCCACTACATCATCCGTTACCTGCTGACGTTTGTGGGATATCGCTTTGGCTCGGACATGATCAGCAAGGTGCAGGAATCGGGCATTATGGACACGATCGTCAAGATGGCCTCTATCATGGGTGCCATGGTGATCGGAGCTATGACCATGGAGATGGTCACCGTGGACATTCCGCTCATGGTCGGCGCGGGCGATGGCGCTCAGACGCTCGCCGAGCTGCTCAACGGAATCTTCCCGGGCTTTGTCACGATGGGACTGTTTGGAATTGTCTATCTCATGCTCAAGAAGAAGATGAATCCGCTGCTCATCATGCTCGTGATCCTACTCGTGAGTATCGCCGGCGCGTTCTTTGGAGTGCTTGGTGTTCAGTAGGGCATCCGTCATAATTAAAACAATGTAAGAGGGGGCGTCGTGCACATTGTGCTGTGGCGCCCTTTTGCCGAAAGGTGGACAAGATGGAGTATCCGCAGCTTGCCGTCATGAATATCAGCCATCGTTATTTTGACCTTGAGGAATTCTTTTCCTCGGCTGCGGCCTCGGGCTACACGTGTTGCGAGCTTTGGACCGGGGCAATGCATCTGTATGTCGATTGCCATGGATACGATTCGCTCGAGCAGGTGCGGGAGCTGTCACAGCGGTATGGGGTTCGGATTGTGGGGCTTTGTCCCGAACAGAACAACCCCAAGCCGTGGAATATCGCGGCGCGCGGGAATGAAGCGCGTACCCGCACGCTCGCGTACTTTAAGAACGTTGTGGATATCGCGGCGGAACTTGGAGCCGAGCAGGTCATGGTCTCGAGCGGCTGGGCATTTTTGAACGAGCCGATCGAGGACGCGTGGGGTCGCAGCGCCTCGATGCTGCGTGCGATTGCCGAGCATGCGGGAGAACGCGGCGTGCGACTGGTGCTCGAGGCCCTACAGCCGGTTGAGTCGATGATCGTGAACTCGGCGGCCGACACGAAGCGCATGATCGAGGCAGTTGACCATCCGGCACTTAAGGCGTGTCTGGATATGGGTGCCATGGCGGTGGCGGGGGATACCATCGACGATTATTTCGATCTGCTTGGCGATGATGTCGCCCACGTGCATTTTGTCGATGTTGCGGCAGATGGCACGACGCATCTTGCCTGGGGTGACGGCGACCGCGATATGCGCGCCGACCTGGATAGGCTGGTGGCGCGCGGCTATCGCGGAGTTGTTTCGGCCGAGACCTATGACGGGCGCTATTTTGCCGACCCTGCAGCTGCCGATGCGCAGGTAATGGCAGAGTATCGTCGTGCGATTGGCGCCTAAGTGGGGTTGGGTTGCGGCAGCCTACCCTATGTTTCCAAATGAATACGCTGTGAGCCGAGGAGGACGATTCTCCCCGCAAACACTCTAGTATGCTAAAGTACCCAGAAGACCGGCGGAGCTATGCCGGTCTTCTGTTCTATATGAAACACAGCATGAGGAGGCTCACCAGATGACGGCCACACCGTGGGGATTCCGGGACATATTGCCCGAGGAGGCTCAGGCGCGCGAAGAGATCGCATGTACGGTGAAGGGCTGCTTCAGGGAGCATCATTACCTTCCGGTCGAGACGCCGCTGCTCGAGGACAAGGGTTCGCTCGAGGAGGGCGGCCGCATTGCGGATACGCCGTTTAAGCTCTTTGATGACGACGGCCGCCTGCTGGTGGTCCGTCCCGACAACACGTTGCCGATCGTGCGCCTGGTTTCGACCCGCATGCGCGCTGCCGACTTGCCCCTGCGCCTTCGCTACGAGGCGCCGGTGGTTCGTGAGTGCCAACGCAATGCCGGCGGCTCGCGCCAGTTTACACAGCTGGGCTTTGAGCTTATCGGTGCGGGAGATACCGCGGGCGATGTCGAGATTGTTTCGCTCGTGGCTGAGGCCGTGCGCGAGATGGCACTTCCCGATGCGCGCATTATCGCAGGTAGCGTGCGTCCGTTTAAGGAGCTGCTCGCGGCGTGCGAGGATCGCGAGCTGGCTGCCGAGGCCCTGCGCAGCGTGCACGCCAACGACTTTGTGGGCCTCGATGCCCGCGTGGCGGCAAGCGCCGAGCCCGAGGCCGTCAAGGCTGCCATCAGCGAGCTGCCGCGCTTGCACGGCGGCGCCGAGGTGCTCGACCGCGTCGACGCGCTGCTGGCGGCGGCGGGCATTGTCGCGCCGCTGACGCGCGAACTGCGTGCCCTGGTCGAGGGCCTGGCTCCCGAGGACGCCCAGGTGCTGTCGTTCGACTTCTCCATCATGAACTCGTTTGATTACTACACGGGCCTGGTCTTTAAGGCTTATGCCGGCGG
>CAJLPI010000035.1:0-13618 GCA_905208535.1 uncultured Collinsella sp.
GCCCGTGGGTTATACCCTAAGAGCAAACCACCCTTTTTAAGGGTGGTTCTGATTATCCCTCTCCGCCCGCTTGACCAAAATCTTGCCGCAAGCTTGACGAATGCCGGATGCCTAACAGCTTGATTCATTCTATACCAGATTCTATGCAAAAATGCCACTAAAAGGTCGTAGACGGTAGCGGGTGCTAGGCGAGTTGAATGACATAGCTGAACCTTGTTCATTTGCGTTACACTGCCGCTTAGATGGGACAAGCTGACAAGCTCATTTACCTGCTTAAAGACCGATTAGTCGGGGGATTAATAACAATCGGCCCTCGCTGTACAAAAACTTGCCGCTTGCGTACCAAAAGACAACCTAGAACACAAGGTCGCTCTATTCATAGCGCGGCTTGTATGGTCTTGCGGTTACAGTGTCCATACGGTCGAGTTGAGGAGCGGGCATGGTAAACGATTTGGGCAGTATGGACGACCTCGAGCTGATGCCGCTGGGCGGTGGCTATATGGTGCGACGCGAACGCTTGATGAATGAGCTTCTCGCCAAGGGCCGAAAGGCCGGCATCGTGGTTCTTTATGCGCCCGACGGGTTTGGGAAGACCTCGGTGCTGCTGCAGTACACCCATGAGGTTAAATGCGACCCGACGCGAGGCCCCGTGCGGATTATCGAGGCCGATCGCGCCACTGGGCGCGAGGTGTTTATGCAGCTCGAGGTGGTTACCGAAGAACTCAAAGACAAACCGCACTCCCTTATCGCGATTGATAATGTGCCAAACCTCGATCAGCACGATACCGAAGACCTCATCGACAGGATTCGCGGCCTGCGCGCTATGGGGGTGGGGGTCTTTATCTCCTGCCGTCCTTCAAATCGTCAACTGATTCATGGGCTGGGCGATTCGGTTAAGATCAATGCGCAGATGCTCAAGGTGCATGCCTATGAGTATTCGGCGTGGGCATCGGCGTTTTCGATCAGCACATCGCTCGACTTTTATCAGCTCACGCAGGGCGTGCCCGAGCTCGTTTCGGCATTGCAGACGGGTCTGTATGGCCAAGGCGACGTAGCCGGTCTGCTCGAAAACGAGATTGTCAACGTATATGGCGCGGCACTTGTCGACCTGGCTTCGCTCGACAATAATGCACTGTTTTGCGTGGCATGTCTCATGATTTTGATGGGCGAGGGCAATATCGCAGAACTCGAGGCTTGCGGGGTGAGGCTATCGATGGTCGACCAGTCCTACTTCGTACGCGACTACCCGATCTTTGGCTTGGACCCCGCCGAGCGGAGTTTTACGTGTCTGGGCACGGAGGATAACGGACGCTTGCGCTTGCGTAAGTTGGTGGCCGAGGTTCGCCCCGAACTTGTTCCGAGGGCGGCCCGGATTTTGCTTAAGGCGGGCCGATGCGATGCGGCGATGGGCCTGGCGGACGCCTTTTTGGACCGTGATGCGGTCCTTGAACTTGCTGGGCAGTATGGGGTCGATCTGGCTCTGACGGGGCACGGGGCCGATATCTGCCGAGCAGCGCTGGGCACGATCGATGCCGAGGATCCGGCTCCAGAGCCAACGCCTGCCGAGGCGCTTGGCGTATATCTGGCAGCGGTCAGCGTGTCCAATACAAAGCTCGCTCGCTATATGGCATCGGTCATCGAGCGCGGGGGCGAACGGGCGGCCTGCGAAATAGACCCTGTTTCATGGAGGGTGGCCCAGACACTGACGGCTGTTTGCTATGGGGACAACGGGCTTGGGCTTCCTATGAACCTGGCCGTGCCAGAAATAGAGACGTCCCACACCGCACTCGACATGCTGTCCGCGCATATCGAGGTCAAGCGATGCCTGACCGAACGGGGAGATGACGGCGGCGTTCTACAGCAGCTCAAAACGAGCAAGGCCTACGACTGTGAGCTCGACATCGCGGGGATTGTTATACGGGCCGATAGCATGCTGGTGGAGCTCTTTGACGGGTCGTTTGCGGGAACCGACGAGCGCGACGACGAGATGACGGTGGTGCGGGAGGCGCTCGACGTACGTGGGCTTAAGGCGATGGCTATCTGGGTGCGCATGGTGCTGGCGGCACGGCGGCTCCTTTCCGGCCTGCCGGTAACCGACGGCGCGGCGTTCAACGAGCTCGATCGTTTTGCCGTGCGCATGCGCGATAACCAGATTCAGCTGTTTGGCCTGTTGCTAGAAGGCTGGCAGTCGCTGGCAGAGGGACGGCCGGTTAATGCAAAGTTCCGTGCGGTCCAAGTGCTCAAACTTGCCGAAGAGTCGATTGCGTACATGCGCGATAACGCATTGCTGCTGGAGCGCGCGGCGTATCTGCGTAACACCTCGATGGTTTCGGTACGTGAGGAAGCGGAGTTGCTCGATATAAGCCAGACGCAGGTTGGTGGAGCGGAGGCCTGGATGGTGGCGCTGCATTTGGCCTGTGCGGGCCGAGACAGCGATCTTGCGGCCTGGATGTCCATGAATCGTGCGGGGATTCTGGAGCCATCGTATCGGCTCTTTGCGCGCCTTGCCATGCATTGTCTGGGCGAGCCGGCGACCAGGATTCGCAAGAAGCTTCCCGTGCGCGAGCTGTCGCGGTACTCGCTGCGCGACGATTTGGAAGGGGAGGGCGAGCGCCTGTTCCAGGCCGGCGAGGTTGAAGCCGTTGATACCATTGACCATATCGAGATTCGCATGTTTGGTGCGTTTCGCGCCGAGCGCGACGGGTTTCCCATCACGGACAAAATGTGGCGCCGCAAGAAGGCGGCGACACTTGCCGAGCGGCTTGCGCTGGGCATGGATGCGCTCGTCGATCGTGAGACGCTGGCCATGGAGTTGTGGCCCCATGCCGAGTTCAATAGCGCCCGCAACAACCTGTACTCGACGATATCGCGCTTGCGGTCGGCTTTGGGACCGACGCCGGATGGCAAGTCGTGTGTGCTCATCCAAAATGAATGCATCGGACTCAACGGCGACTACGTCAAGACCGATGTACGGCTGTTTGACCAGATAAGCCGCGAGGTTTTGGGAAATCGCACGGGTGCGCGCGGGCCCCATTTAGTTGAGCTGTGCCTTAAGATTGAGCAGCTTTATGCCGGACCGCTGTATGTTCCCAATGGCTGTAACCCCACCTACTTTTTGCGTATGCGACGCATTATGCAGTCAAAGTACATCGATTGCATGATTAAGGGAGCAAATGCCGCTCTAGAAGAAAACGATTTGCAGTCGGCGATTTGGCTGGCGGAGTCGGGGCTTCGACAGGAAACGGCGCGTGAGGATATGGTGCGCTGCGCCATGCGCGTCTACAGTGCGGCGGGGCGGCGGCGCGATATCGTCGAGCTATACAGCGGGCATATGCACCATCTAAGGGAACAGGTCAATGGCGTACCCGAGCCCGAGACGCGGCATCTATACGAGCGCTTGGTGGAGGGGCGGCTCAATCGCGTGCTGGTCGAGCGATAAAAAACGGGCGCCCGAAGTACTTGGGCACCCGTAAGCTTGCTATGTGTTGGCTCGCCGGATCATTGGCTCTTAGACGAGCTTGATCTTCTCGATGTCCTTGCGCGAGGACTCGCGATACAGCGAGAACTTGCGGCCGATGACCTGGACGACCTCGGCGTGGCAACGCTCAGCGAGCTCTTCGGCGGCCTCGCGGGCGGAAAGACTGGAGCCATCGAGCACGGAGCACTTAACGAGCTCGTGCTTCTCCAGGTAGGCGACCGTCTGCTCGACGGTGCCCTCGTTGACATCGGACTTGCCGATGATGATGGCGGGGTTGAGGTGATGGGCCATGCTGCGAAGCTGCTTGACCTGGGCTCCTGTCAGTGCCATGGGTTCTCGCTTTCTATGTATGGGGCGCCCCGCGACGGGGCCTTAATCTACGTGAGCTGTCCCACGATAGCGCAGGAACGGCGCGGTGTGGAGCGTGTTTGCCCAGTTCAAAAAGAATGCGGATGCCGAGGTGATGGGCAGCGCAGGCTGTGAACGGGCTACGAGCGGGATTCAGAGACCGGTTCCCATGCAATAAACGCCCAGCGAACCTTACGGACATGGTCGAGCATATAGCGCCCCTGCGACACGCCCTTGGAGCCCGGCTCACCGGCATGGGGATTCTCGATCATGTGTTGGGCGATGTAGTCGCGCAGACGGTCGACCTTATCCTCGTTGCCATGCTCAAGCATGCGGGAAAAGTCCGCCACGCCTGCCTCAAGGCTGTCGAAGGTATCGCGACGCGGCGATTCAAAGTACGTGACCTGCGGCAGGGCACCCATCTGAATGAGGATGTTGAAGGCGTACACAAAGCCATTGCTGCAGGTAACCGAGGCGCCGATAGCGTTCATCAAGTGCAGATCATAGCGCGGGCTGGAGTTGGCGACCATCGTGACTGCACAACGCCGACGAGCCGTACGGTCGAGCTTGGCAAGCGCGCCTTTTAGGTTGGTCGTGGTGACAGAGCGACTGGCAAAGGCAACATCAACAGCCTTGGCAACCGGCCCAACCAGATCCCAATCATCGTCCCAGGCAAGCTCAAGCGGCGTAATGCGATCCTCGAGCCCATAGTACTCAATGCCAGCATCAAGCGTGCCCAACATGGCAGGGGAAAAGTCAGCAGCAATCACAGGATGCCCAGCCTGAGCAAGCGGAATAGCAATCGACCCAGCCCCGCACCCCATATCGAGTACCGACTCGCCGGGCTCAAGCGCCAGCAGCTTTATAAAATCCCGGGCATACGGAGCAGTCTCAAGCGGCCGAAAATGCCGAGCCCGCTTATCCCATTCAAAAGAATCATCAGCCCGCCGCCGAGCAGCTTGCAGCCGCATCCACTCCTGATTCCAATCAGCAGAAAGAAGCTCAGAGCGAGCATCCCCATCAATCACGGGCCAACCTCCTAGCAACAAAAAAGCGACTCCTCCCAAAAGAAGAGCCGCAACCAGCATATATCAGAAAAAGAACCGCTCCAACGCCAAACCGCCACACCAACCAAGGCGGGCAGAAGCGAAGCGACTGCCACTGAGCCAGAACCCAGCCAAGGTTGAGATGTGCGGGAGCCCCGCCGCCGGGCGGCAGACATATAAGGTCGATCGCGAGTTCCGCACGAGCCGGAGAGCACTTAATGTGCTCTCCGTGCGAGTCAGGACTGTCCGAGCAGGCGACCTTATATGTCTGCCGCCCGGCGGCGGGGCTCCTCGCCTCGTATCCCTAGGCTAGTTCTTCAGCGAGTTCAGCGGCGCCGGGAAGCGTCCACCGCGATGGGCAAGCACGGTGCCGGCGTTGGGGTTCACCGGCATGATGGGCGCACGGCCAAACAGGCCGCCGTACTCGACGCAGTCGCCCACGCCCTTGCCGATAGCAGGAATCACGCGGACGGCCGTGGTCTTGTTGTTGATGACGCCGATGGCCATCTCGTCGGCGATGATGCCGGCGATGGTCTCGACCGGGGTGTCGCCGGGGATGGCGATCATGTCCAGGCCAACGGAGCACACGCAGGTCATGGCCTCGAGCTTCTCGAGCGAAAGCGCACCGGCTTCGACGGCGGCGATCATGCCGGCGTCCTCGGACACGGGGATGAAAGCGCCCGAAAGACCGCCCACGCTGGAACTGGCCATGACGCCGCCCTTCTTGACGGCATCGTTGAGCATGGCGAGCGCGCAGGTCGTGCCCGGGCCACCGCAGGTGCCCACGCCGATGATCTCGAGGATGCGGGCAACGGAGTCACCGATGGCAGGCGTGGGAGCCAGCGACAGGTCGACAATGCCCTTCTCGACACCCAGGCGATGTGCGGCCTCGCGGCTCATGAGCTCGCCGGCACGGGTGATCTTAAAGGCGGTCTGCTTAATCTTTTCGGCGACTGCCATCATCGATGCGGAATCGGGCAGCGTCTCCAGGGCTGCGGCCATAACGCCGGGGCCCGAGACGCCTACGTTGATGACGGCGTCGGCCTCGCCACCGCCGTGGACGGCGCCCGCCATAAACGGGGAGTCCTCGACCATGTTAGCAAAGCAGACAAACTTGGAAGCGCCGACGGAATCCTCATCTGCCGTAAGCTTCGCGGCATCGATGATGGTCTGGGCGGCCATAAGCACGGCGTCCATGTTGATACCGGCGCGCAGGCTGGCGACGTTGACGCTGGAGCAGACGCGGCTCGTGGTGGCGAGCGCCTGGGGGATGGACTGGATAACGCGGCGGTCGGCATCGCCGATGCCCTTCTGGACGAGCGCGGAGAAGCCGCCCAGGTAATCGATGCCGAGCGTCTCGGCCGCGCGGTCGAGGGCATGCGCGATGGGGGTGAGGTCCTCATCCTTGCAACACGCGGCGATCTGCGCCACCGGGGTGACGGAAACGCGCTTGTTGACGATGGGGATACCGTACTCGCGCTCGAGGTTCTCGGCGGTCTCGACCAGATGCTCAGCCGTGTGCGTCACGTGGTCGTAGATCTTCGTGCACATGCGGTCGAGGTTCTCGTCACCGCAACCCATGAGCGAAACACCCATGGTGATGGTCCTGATGTCGAGGTTCTGCTCCTCAACCATGCCGCGGGTTTCCGCGATTTCTGCGGGCGTGATCGCCATCCTTGCGCTCCTATCTGCTAAAACGAGCATAGTCTTTTCTATTCTAACGTGCCGCACATGCCAAGTGGCGCATGCGGCACGTTTTGGTGCTCGGTTGTTTCCGTTGTGTTACTGCCCAAAGACCTCTTCGGCGATGCGCGCGCTTTCGGCGGCATCCTTGGCGTAGTAGTCCGCGCCGATCTGCTTGGCGTATTCGGGGGTGAGCACGGCGCCGCCCACGATGATCTTGACGCCCGGAACTTCGGCATGGAGCAGCTTGATGGTCTCCTCCATGGCGACGACGGTGGTGGTCATAAGCGCCGAGAGGCCGACGAGTTTGATATCGCGCTCCTTGACGGTCTTGAGTACCTCCTGCGGATCGACGTCGCGGCCCAGGTCAAAGACGGTGTAGCCGTAGTTGTCGAGCAGCATTTTGACGATGTTCTTGCCGATATCGTGGATGTCGCCCTTGACGGTGGCCACGCAGATCTTGCCCTTGTCGGCAATCTCGCCGGCGGGCATCAGGCGCTTAATGGTGTCGAAGCCCACGCGCGCGGCCTCGGCCGAGGCCATGAGCTGCGGCAAAAAGAACTTGCCCTGGTCAAAGAGGACTCCGACCTCATCGAGGGCGGGGATAAAGTGGTCGTTGATGAGGTCCATGGCGTCGTGGTCGGCCAGCAGGCGTTCGGTCTCGGCCGCGATTTCGCCCTTGCGTCCCGAGACGACCATGTGGCGGATGGGGTCGTCATCGGCGCTTGCGGTGGTGCTTGCGGTAGGCGCGGCATCGATCGATGCGGCCTGAGCCGCTGCCGGGTTGGCGGCAATCTTATACGGATCGGTCCAACCGGCATAGCGCTCGATGTATCCGGTCGAGCCCTCGTCCTCAACGCTCAGGACGCGATAGCTGTAGACGGTGTCCATAAAGCGCTTGGAGCCCGGGTTCATGATGGGGGCATCGAGGCCCGCGCCAAAGGCGGCGGCCAAAAAGACCGAACCCAGCAGCGGGCGAGCGGGCAGACCAAAGCTGATGTTCGACACGCCGAGCGCGCATTTGACGCCCAGGCGCTCCTTGCACAGGGACATGGCGCGCAGGATCTGCTCGGCCTGGCGTTGATTGGTCGAGGCGGTCATGACCAGGCAGTCGATGAGGATGCGGTCCGGGCCAATGCCGTAGCGGGCGGCCTCGGTCACGATGCGCTCGGCGATGGCGAAGCGAGCCTCGGCGGTATCGGGGATGCCACCTTCGTCGAGCGTGAGGCCGACAACGTTGGTGCCGTAGTGGGCGACCAGCGGGAAGATCTCGTCCATGATCTGCTGCTTGCCGTTGACCGAGTTGATGATGGGCTTGCCGGCGTAGCGACGTACGGCGGCCTCGACGGCGGCGGGGTCGGTGGAGTCGATCTGCAGCGGCAGCAGCGTGGAGCCTTGGAGCTGCTCGGTCGCTTGCTGGATGACCTTGACCTCGTCGATCTCGGGCAGGCCCACGTTGACGTCCAAGATGTCGGCGCCCTGTTCTTGCTGGCTGATGCCCTGGCTCACGACGTAGTCCAGGTCACCGTCGCGCAGGGCCTGCTGCAGGCGCTTTTTGCCGGTGGGATTGATGCGCTCGCCGATGACGGCAATCTTGTGGCCGTCGCAGGGAAGGTCCACCACGGTTTGGGCGCTTGTGACCGACATGCTGGGCTTGCGGTGGCGCGGGCTGGGCGTGTGGTTATCGATGAGGGTGCGAAGTGCCGCCATGTGCGTGGGCGTGGTACCGCAGCATCCGCCGACGACGCTCACGCCGTCCTCAATCATGCCGGCGACGGCCTCGGCGTACTCGGGTGCCTGGATATCAAAGACGGTGTTGCCGTCGTCGTCCACGCGGGGCAGTCCCGCATTGGCCTGCACCATAACGGGCTTGTCGGTGACGGTGAGCATACGTGCGGCGAGCCCTCGGAGCTCGGCCGGGCCCTGGCTGCAGTTGATGCCCAGGACATCGGTGCCGATGGCGTCGAGCGTGATGGCGGCCACCTCGGGACTCGTGCCCAGGAACGTGCGACCATCTTCCTCAAAGGTCATGGTGGCAAAGACGGGCAGGTCGGAGTTCTCGCGGCAGGCGAGGACGGCCGCCTTGATCTCGGCAAGGTCGGTCATGGTCTCGATAATAAAGAGGTCCACGCCCGCATCGACGCCGGCGCGCACTTCCTCGGCAAAGAGGTCGTAGGCCTCGTCGAAGCTGAGGGTGCCCAGGGGGCGAAGCAGCGCACCGATGGGGCCGATGTCGCCGGCGACGTAATGGGCACCGGCCGCGCGGGCGCAAGAGACCGCGGCGGCAAAGACATCTGCCACGGTGGCGGCGCCATCGAGCTTGTGCGCGTTGGCACCAAAGGTGTTGGCGGTGATCACATCGCAGCCGGCCTCGACGTACTGTCGCTGAATGTTGGTAATGACCTGGGGTTCCTCAAAGTTGAGCAGCTCGGGCAGGGCGCCCGCCTTCATGCCAGCGGCCTGCAACATGGTGCCCATGCCGCCGTCAAACAGCAGGTGCCCCGTGCCCTCGATGGCGGCGCGCAGGCGATCGTCCTTAATGTGCAGGTCGTCGATCGTGCGCGTCTTGTACGCGGCGCCGTTACAGCGCGCAGTATTGACAGGTGCCGCCAGCGCAGTACCGTCAGAATCATGAGTGATAAGCGGAGTAAACATCGAGGGCTCCTAATGGCTGGAATAGCAGGTGGTGTGGGCGGCGCGGAAGCGGCAGTGCTCGCGCATGCGGCAGATATTGCAGGTGGGGCGGGTCTGGGCGTCGTGGACCTCGCCGTCGAACAGGCCGATCACCGCGGTCACGCTCTTGGTGGGCATGAGTAGGCTGGTGGGGGTAACGGTAAGCCCGATGAGCCGTGTGGCGTTGAGCGCAGCCACGATTGAGCGCTGGGCCGAGAGCGGGCAGTCGCCATAGCCGGGACTAAAGCGCCAGTTACCGGCGAGCCCGTGTGCAGCGGCCGCAGCCTTGACCTGCTGGTCCATCTGCTCGACGGCGGCTTCTACATAGGCAGAGCATGCGGCGTCGAGCACGGCTCCCTCCAGGGGCTGCTGGGCTCCCGTGGTACGCAGGCGGCGCTCGGCGTCCATGCCGAGGGTGCATGCCATGAGCGCGGCAAAGCGGGCGTCTTTGAGATGTCGATAGATGTCGCGACCGCGCAGCTCAACGTTGGTGCCAACCAGACGGATGCAAGGCTCTCCCTGCTCGTCCACGCCCGTGGCATCGACGGTAAACACGCGCCGCACGCCGCGGGGCTCAATGTCCAGCTCAAGGCGCTCGACTACAAGCTCAATACGTCGTGACAGCTCGGGCTCAATCTGCTGGCCGCCGTAACCCAGATACCGCAGCATCTCGGCACGGTCGACACGGGGATGGTGCGCAGCATCGACACGGTAAAGCGCCGGCGACGCAAAGTCGGCCGGCACTTCGACAGCGGTTGTATCGATGTGCGGTTTTTCCATTACCCCAGGCGCTCCATAATAGTCGCGGCGATCGCAGGACGATTCATAGTGTACAGGTGCAGACCGGCGGCGCCGTGCTCCTTAAGGTCGCAAAGCTGACGGGCGGCATAATCTACACCGGCTGCCTGCAGGCTCTCGGGGTCGTTCTCGTACTTGGCGAGAATCTTGATGACGGGGGAGGGCAGCGACGCGCCGCACATAAAGACCATGCGGCTGATCTGCGACTTGCCCATAAACGGCATGATGCCCGCGGTAATGGGCACGGTGATGCCGGCCTTGTCGGCAAGCTCGCGGAAGCGATAGAAGCACTCGTTATCAAAGAAGAGCTGCGTCACAAAGAAGCTCGCGCCGGCGTCTTGCTTTTGCTTGAGGTGCTCGACCGAGAGGTTGAGATCCTCGCAGGCAATGTGGCCCTCGGGGTAGGCTGCGGCGCCCACACAAAAGCCGGCGTCGACGAGCTCGGGGATGAGGTCGCGGGCGTAGGCGTAGTCCGAGGCGGGCTTGTCGTCCTCGGTCGCGCCGGCAGGGAGATCGCCACGCAGGGCCAGGATGTTTTCCACGCCGGCGGTGCGGTACTCATCGATCTTGGCGGCGATATCGGCGTGGGTACGGCCCACACAGGTGAGGTGCGCCACCGAGGGCGTATCGAATTCGCTCGTAATCATATGCGCGATGGGGGCGGTGGTGGCACCGTTGCCCGAGCCGCCAGCGGAACAAGTGACCGAGACAAAGCTCGGCGAAAGCTTGCACAGATTGCCTGCCACCTCGCGAGCCGTGTTGAGGGTAAGCTCGCCCTTGGGCGGGAACATCTCAAACGAAACGGGTGCGGTGCCCTGGGATGCTGCCTGCTTAAAAACCTCGTCGACGCGCATATCGTGCTCCTTTAGATACGTAATAGTGTGATGTGTTGTAAGGATTCTACAGCACCACTGTGTCACGGTGGAGTTTCACTCGCTATTCGGGGATACCAATCAAAGATGCCTTGCTATCGACATTCCCTATAGCAGAGCGGTCAATCTAGGATGGGGCTATAAAGACTGGTATCTGATGCGAAATACCAGTTAATAGAGCCCCATCCCAAATTGACTACCCTTAAACCATGGGGAGAGGTCTGCAATTTATACAGTTGATTGGCTGTTGAGGGCGGCAACGCCGCCGCGATGCGGTAACCTCATTGATTGGTTTCGTGACAGCAACATAACGGTAATGTTGCGGAAACACGACGAGCCTAATCTATGACTCGTTCGTTAGTAATCAACACCGCTTCTCACGCGGTGCCGATACGAAGGGAGTTCCGTATGGCCGAACTTACTGACCGCTTCGGGACCATGGTGTTCTCTGAGGAAGTCATGAAGGACTACCTCCCCAAGGACATTTGGAAGCGCCTTGCTGCAACCCTCGAGGACGGTGAGCCGCTCGACCTGGATGTGGCCAACGCCGTTGCCCATGCCATGAAGGTCTGGGCCATCTCCAAGGGCGCGACACACTACGCGCACTGGTTCCAGCCGCTTTCGGGCATTACTTCCGAGAAGCACGACAGCTTCCTCGAGCCCAACCACGACGGCACCGCCATTACCAAGTTTACGGGCAAGAACCTCATCCAGGGCGAGCCCGATGCTTCCAGCTTCCCCAACGGCGGCCTGCGCGCCACCTTCGAGGCCCGTGGCTACACCGCTTGGGATCCCACCAGCCCCGCATTCATTAAGGACGATGTCCTGTGCATCCCCACGGCTTTCTGCTCCTACACGGGCGAGGCCCTGGACAAGAAGACCCCGCTGCTGCGCTCCATGACCGCGCTCTCGCGTGAGTCCAAGCGCGTTTTGGCGCTGTTTGGCAAGACCCCCAAGAAGGTCGTTCCTTCCGTGGGCGATGAGCAGGAGTACTTCCTGATTAAGAAGGACGCTTACCGCAAGCGCAGGGACCTGGTCATCACCGGTCGCACCCTCTTTGGCGCTGCCCCCTGCAAGGGCCAGGAGCTCGAGGAGCACTACTTTGGCGCTATCCGCCCCACCGTCTCGGCCTATATGAAGGACCTGGACGATGAACTGTGGGCGCTTGGCATTCCTGCCAAGACCAAGCACAACGAGGTCGCTCCCTGCCAGCATGAGCTCGCCCCTGTCTACGGCGAGGTCAACGAGGCCATCGACCAGAATCTGGTCATGATGGAGAAGATGAAGCTCATCGCCTCCCGCCACGACTTGGTCTGCCTGCTGCACGAGAAGCCGTTCGAGGGCATCAATGGTTCGGGCAAGCACAACAACTGGTCGCTTGGCACCGAGTCCGAGAACCTGCTTGACCCGGGCGACACTCCGCTCGATAACCTGCAGTTCATCGTCTTCCTCACCGCGGTGATCGAGGCCGTCGATAACTATCAGGAGCTCCTGCGCGCCTCCGTCGCCTCGGCCGGCAACGACCATCGTCTGGGCGCCAACGAGGCTCCTCCGGCGATTATGTCCATCTTCCTGGGCGACCAGCTTACCGAGGTCGTCGAGAAGATCATCGATGGCAAGGCTTCCGTCCATGCCACGCGCGGCGTGCTCGACCTGGGCGCCGATACCCTGCCCAAGCTGATGCAAGACAACACCGACCGCAACCGCACCTCCCCGTTCGCCTTCACTGGCAACAAGTTCGAGTTCCGTGCCTGCGGCTCTGAGCAGAACGTCTCCGACTCCAACCTGGTGCTCGATGCCGCCGTGGCCAAGTCGCTCAAGTCCTTCGCCGACGCACTCGAGGGTACGCCCGAGGATAAGTTCCAGGACGCCGCGCTCGAGTACTGCAAGAAGGTCCTGACCGACCACCAGCGCATCCTCTTCTCCGGTGACGGCTACTCCGATGAGTGGCCCGTCGAGGCCGAGAAGCGCGGCCTTGCCAACAACAAGACCACGGCCGACGCTCTTCCCGCCTTTGTTTCCGATAAGGCCATTGCGCTCTTTGAGGAGACGGGCGTCCTGACCAAGGCCGAGGCCCAGTGCCGCTATGACTGCAAGCTCGAGAAGTACAACAAGCTCATGAACATCGAGGCCACCACGATGGTTCGCGAGGCGCGTCGTACCTATCGCCCGGTCATTACCGCCTATGCCACCAAGGTCGCTAAGGGCCTTGAGACTATTCGTGCCGCCGGTGCTGAGGCTGCCATGCAGTGCGAGCAGAACACGCTCAACAAGCTCTGCAACGGTATCACCGCCATCAACGACTCCATCAAGGCGCTCGACGCCGTGCATCAGAAGGCCGAGGCTCTCGATGGCCAGGAGCAGGCCAACGTGTACGCGCACGAGGTCGTTCCCGCTATGGATACGCTGCGTGCTGCCGTGGACGCCATGGAGGAGATCGTGGCCGCCGACTACTGGCCGGTTCCGACCTACGACGACATCCTGTTCTACGTGTAGAGCGTAACTGACATATCGTCACGGTATTGAGCCGGGGTCCGCATCGCGCGGGCCCCGGCTATTTGTTTGCGAAGGACGCTTTGGAGTCCGTTTTGCAACTGAATCGCCCACGCAATAAGGGGCCGTGGACAAAAAACGTCAAATATGAGTACCGTCACTAAACTAGTTCCAGGTGGCGCGCGCAGACGTGGTGTAAGAGCGTCCCGAGGTCCGTCGCTGCAAGT
>CAJLPI010000036.1:0-13101 GCA_905208535.1 uncultured Collinsella sp.
CGCCGGCATCGGCAGAGCCCGCACGCTTGCGGCGGCGACGGCCGCCAGCGGCCTCCTCGGCCTCAGGCGTTGCGGCATTGCCACGGCCCTTTCCGCGGCCACGGCTCTCGCCCTGGCTCTGACCGGCGCGAGCATCGGATTCGGCATCGCGACGACGACGCTTGGGCATCGACGTGCCAGCAAGACGGTCGGCGCTCGACAGGCCATCGCCCACGTCGACGCCGTTCTCGCGGTCGAGCTCCATGAGCGCCAGGCGCATCTCGGGCGACTCGATGCGCTCGAGCACATCGCGCGTCACGCAGTCGGGGCGGCAATTGCAGCCCTGCTCGGCAGCCTTCTTCTTGCAGCCCTCCGAGCAGGTCATATCGGCCAGGTTGACCTTAAAGACTTTGCCGTTCTCCAGGCGCAGCACCAGCTGCTCACGCGGCGTGTCATATTCCTGAATACGCGCCTTGCCGAGCGGCGTATCGATGAGCGTCTTCTTTTTGGGCGCGCGGCTCTTAAAGTCCTTGTAGGCCTCGAACTCGTAGCGCAGGCAGCACATCAGGCGGCCGCACACGCCGCTGATCTTGGACGAGTTGAGCGGCAGGTCCTGCTCTTTTGCCATGCGGATCGAGACGGGCTCAAACTGTCCGCCAAAGCGCGTGCAGCAGAGCTCCTGTCCGCACTGGGCATAGCCGCCCACCAGGCGGGTCTCGTCGCGCACGCCGATCTGGCGCATGTCGACGCGAATGTGCAGCGTCGAGGAAAGGTCCTTGACGAGCTGACGAAAATCGACGCGCTCCTCGGCCGCAAAATAGAACACGGCCTTCTCGCCGCCAAACAGGTACTCGACGCCCACCGGTTTCATCTCGAGGTCGAGCTCCTTGACCAGACGGCGGAAGTCGACCATGGCCTCGTCGCCCTGGATGGCCAGATCGTCGGCAAGCTGCAGGTCGATGTCGCTCGCCACGCGCAGCACGGGCTTGAGCGGCTGACCGATCTCGTCTTGCGGCACCTCGAAGGGATCGGCCGTAACCAAGCCGATCTCGGTTCCGCGCTCGGTGGAGCAAATGGCATAATCGGCCTCGAGGATATCCAGGTCCTGCGGGTCAAACCACAGGTCGCGCGAGGCGTAGGTAAACTTAACGGGTACGACTAACGGCATTTCAGTGCCTTCCTGATATCGAACAGCATGACCTCGATGGCCAGCTGGGGAGTAACGTTTCTGGCGATGTTGTGCTCGGCGGTTGCGACCGCCTCGAGCGCCTGGGTGGCACCCGCAACATTCGTCGCAGCGGCAAGCCGACCGATCGTGTCACGCACGTCTTCGTTCACCACGTCGGCCGCCTCGTCCTGAAGTGTCAGCAGCACGTCGCGCATGAGCGTCCGCGCGCTCGCCAGCGCTTCCATGATACCCGAACGCTCGCGCGCGTTGAGTTCGCGCTTGTTGCGGTCCTCAAGCTGCTTCAATGCTCCACGCGACAGGTAGTCGGCATTTTGCTCGAGTACCTTTTCCTGCGTGGACTTGACCTCGGCGAGCGGCGCCTTGACGGCGACGATGAGCGACTTGGCGCGACTGAGCACGTCGGCCTCGTCGGCGGCAATGAGTGAGTCGATGGCACGGACCATCTGACGGCGGGCGTCCTGGCGCTCGGCGCTCTTAAGAAACTCGATGCCGCGTGTGGGGCTTCCCGCCACGGCGACCGCCATGCGGCAACGCGCGGGGTCCTGGCCGGTGGCGCGGCTCACGGCCTGCGCGGCGACGGCGGGCGACACCAGCCGAAACGGCACGCACTGGCAGCGGCTCACGATGGTGGGCAGCATCACGTCTGCCGAGGTGCCCAGCAAGATGAACATAACGCCCTCGGGCGGCTCCTCGAGTGTCTTGAGCAGTGCGTTGGCGGTGTTGGCGCGCAGTTGCTCGGCACGGTCGATGATGTAGACCTTGGCCTTGGCGCGAATGGGTGCCAGCGGCACGTCATCGAGCAGCTCGCGGGTCTGGGCAATAAGATAGCCCGTGGCGCTCTCGGGCGTGTAATAGTGCACGTCGGGATGCGTATGCCGAGAGACGCGCACGCAACTGTCGCATGCGCCGCAGCCGTCCTGCTCGCACAGGAAGGCTTGGGCGAGCGCCCACGCGGCATCGAGCTTGCCCGCGCCGGGCGCGCCCAAAAACAGGTAGGCGTGCGATGCACGGCCGCTGGCGACGGCATTGGTCAAAAAGTCGCGCACGCGCTCTTGGGTGTCGAGCTTGGCCAGCAGGCTTGCCTGAGCGGGGGCCATGTTACTCGGCCTCCTTGGCAAGCGCGGCGGCGACAGCATCCTGGGGGATATCGAGACCGTACGCGCGAACCTGCTCGACCGTCTTCTCGAAAACTACCTCGACGGTCGTAGTGGCGTCGATGAGCTTTACGCGGTTTGGCTCCTCGGCAGCAATGGCGCAAAACCCCTCGTAGACACGCTCCTGGAATGCCATGCCCTTAGCCTCCATGCGATCTGCCGCGCCACGGGCTGCCATGCGTAGCGCCGCCTGCTCGGGCGTGATGTGGTAGACGAGTGTGAGCGCCGGGTGCGTTCCCGCGACGGCCAGGTTGTTGGCGTCGCGCACCATCTGGCGATCGAGGCCGTCGGCAAACGCCTGGTAGCAGGTCGTGGAATCGTAGAAGCGATCGCACAGGACCACCTTGCCGGCAGCGAGGGCGGGGGCTATGACCTCGTGCACCAGCTGGGCACGCGCGGCCTCGTAGAGCAACAGCTCGCAGGTATCGCCCATCGCCATATTGGCGGGGTCGAGCAGCAGGGCGCGGATCTTTTCGCTGATGGCGGTGCCGCCCGGTTCGCGCAGGCTCACAACCTGGTGGCCAGCGAGCTCGAGCGCGCGAGCAAGCAGGCGCGCCTGCGTGGACTTGCCGGCACCGTCGACGCCCTCGAGCGTGATAAAGCTATGTTGAGCGGGCTCAAAAGCCATGGACGCAGCCCCTTCCTACAAGGCGCGTAAATGCGGATATATCAACCAAGCCATGATACCCCAGGGACAGGCGCGCCCCAACGATTAGCCGACAGTTAGGGACGTTCCTAAACTGCCGGCAGATAAGGAACGTCCCTAACTGCCGGCTTCTTGGGGCAGTGGGTATAATCGTCGTATTGCATTGAAATGTGGCGAAAGGAGTGGCAATGTCTCGGTATTGCGCCTCGTGCGGCAAGCTTCTTGAAGATAATGCCAAGTTCTGCACCTCGTGCGGTGCACCCGTTGAGCAAACAGCCGCGAGCGATAGCCAGCCCGCTTTTGAGCAGACCGGCTCCCTTGATACGCCGCAAGCCAAGGCGGACGACCCCCTCGCCTATAGCCCCGACCCCGCCGCAAGGACCGAGGCCGTCGAGACCACGCAGCGCATACCCGTCGCGAGCGGCTCGCCCCAACAGCAGCCGGCTCCCGCATACGCGCCCGCTTCGCCACAGACCCCCGCTCCCAAAAAGAGCGGCACCGGGCCGCTTATCGCCGTTATCGTTGTGCTGGTGGCGATCATCATCGCCCTGGTCATCTTCTTTGCGATCAGACCGTTCGACAACGCCGCCACGCAGACGACTGCCGAGGTAGCTAAGCTGCACCATGACGTCGACGACGATGACCTAAAGCCTCTCGGCAATCCCAACAGCCTGTACGACGATGATGACGATGACGACGAGGATGGCGGCGAAGCAACGCTCTCCGAGCAGAACCTCTACCGTCGCCTGAGCGAATACTACGACCTGCTCGAAGATCTCGACAGCCAGGTCCGTGGCTGCGCGCAGAACTTCAACGGCAACTATCTGGAAGAGGATCGAACCACCCGTCAAAATCTCGCCGACGTCGCCGAGCGCACGGAGGACACCATCGAGCAGTATTACGACATCGTCGAGGACCTGGACGTCCCGACGAGCTCCAAGAACTACAGCTCCTGGAAGGACATCATCGCCCTGTACGACGACCTGGATCACCGCATTGACGCAATCTGTGATGCCTGGGAGATCAGCCTGAAATACGCCAAGCCTGCGGACCACAAGAATGAGATCGTGGCGCCGCTGTCGCGCGACAACGTGACGGGCACCAATGACAATAAGTACCGCCTAGACTTTGAGGAGCGCTATCCCGGCGCCAAGCCTGTCGAGGTGAACTAGTCGCATGCGACGTTCTTAAACGACTAGTCATTAAAGAACGTCCCCAATGACTACCTGAGGCGGCAGTTGGGGACGTTCCTAAACTGCCGGCAGAAAAGGACAGTCCTTGCCAACCCGGACGGCAAACCGGCCAATCGGCAAGGGCTGTCCCCGATCGCTAGTCGTTTAAGAACATCCACGACGACCGGGTGGCAAGGAGTCTCCCCAAGCACCGGCTGGAAAGGAACGTCCCCAGGTGACGGGTCGTGGATAGGCGTGGATTTGGCGCTGATGCGGTCTCAGTCATAGAAAAATCCTCTCCGCCCACAGATAAGCAGACAGAGAGGATGGCACCCGCTGAAATGGATTCGAAATCGAGCGGACTGACCGCCTACTCTTGTTTGGTTCGTTCAATAACCTTTTTGAGAGCCTTTATCAACTTGCAAACGAGATAGATCACCGCAGCGACGATCCCGATCTCAACCAGAACTATTGCCAGGAGGGAAACCTCTCCGCCAATGTTGATCTTGCCCAACACGCCCATATTGAATCACGCTAGATATGTATGCAGCCGAGAGCCATTTATTTCAGCTCCAAGAGTATAAGTCGCAGACGCCATACCGCCTACTCCGGTAAAAAGAAAGCTCCACTTTGTTCGTTTGGAAGAAAAACTCTTACTGAAATTCGATAAGGCACCGCCAACGGAAGATGCTTTATGGCCCCACCACGATGTAATGTTGTAGTTCTTGATTGATATCCAGTACTCAGCATCGAGCACTCCAGTATAGAAGTAAACCTTCCAATTCCCATCAGTAGCGTTGTAGTAGCCGTCCCAAATCGGGGCAACATCAGCTTGCTCTTTCTCTATCCCAAAAACACCTGTAGAGCCATCTGACAGCTCGATAGTACGTTCTTGTTTCGGCCCATCATTCAAATCGAAGCATGCGTCGGCGGGCGTCAAATACTCAGAAGCATTTGCGGAGGGCAATAAAATAAATCCGGTGGCGAAAAATAGGACAACCATTGCTAACAACAACTTGGGCATTTTTTTCATCATGTCCTCCTGTCACGTGTCATATGTAACGACAGCCGCGGCAATTTAATTATCGCCTGGTTCTGACAATTTATTTTCCGGCACAGCAACTAATCCGCAAAAGGCGCCATTTTGTCCGTTAGCGGTTTCTTTTTTATCAACAGACGACCAGGTTCCGACAACTATGTATCGGGGGCGCTCTTAAACGGCTGGTCGTTGGGCGCACTCTTTCGCCGCCCGGCAGAAAAGGAACGTCCCTAACTGCCGGATAAAAAACGAGCGAGGATCTTGAGGTCCTCGCTCGTTTTTGTTCTAGGTGATGTTTCGACCGTGCGGCTACTTGTCGGCAGCGGTCTTTTTGGCAGTCGACTTCTTCGCAGTTGACTTCTTCGCGGTCGTCTTCTTGGCGGCAGTGGCTTTCTTAGCCGTCGTCTTTTTGGCCGCCGTTGTCTTCTTCGCCGTGCTCGCCTTGGTTGTGGTCTTGCGGCCGCGGGCGGGCTTCTTCTCCTTGGTCGGGCAGTCCATGTTCACGCAGATGCGCCACGGACCGCGCGCCGTGTTGACCACCACGATGGGGGCGCCGCACTCGGGGCAGGTCTCGCCCGTCGCCTCGAGCTTACCGCGCGCCGGCAGAGGATAGCTCACGCCGCAGTCATCGTAGTTGGTGCAGCGGATAAAGCGCTTGCCGCTCTTCTCGCTCTTGTGCGCGATCAGGTCGCCATGGCGTCCGGCCTCGGCGCACACCTTGCACTCGCCCACCTTAAGGTCAGGCTCGTAGTTGGTGGGGCACGTGGGGTTCACGCAAATCTCGAAGGCCTTCTGGCGGAACGGCTGGCACTTAATGCGCGGCGCGCCGCACTCGGGGCACACGGCCGCCTCGCCCTCGAGCGGGCTCACCTTGACGCCGCTCGGCACCGGATAGGTCACATCGCAGTCGGGCCAGCCCATGCAGCCGATAAAGCTGCCGCGGGTCTTGGCGCTCGTCTTCATAACCAGGTCCTTGCCGCACTTGGGGCAAGCGCCCACGCGCGCATCGGCCGTGACGGCGTCGCTGATGGCGTCGCCCAGTTCCTGCGTATGTTTGAGCAGCTCGTCGAGCACGCCGGCCAGCAGCGCGCGCGAGTGCGTCACGACATGTTCTTCGGTGTCCTCGCCGCGCTCCACGCGGGTCATGTCGCCGTCGAGCTCGCTGGTCATATCGGGGCTCGTGATGCGCGGGGCAAACTGCGACAGTGCATCGATAATGGCGATGCCCAGCTGGCTCGGCTCCACGGGATCATTTTTGAGATAGCGCACGGCATACAGGCGCTCGATGATGCTCGCGCGCGTGGACTTGGTGCCCAGGCCGCGCTTTTCCATCTCCTGCACGAGCTTGCCCTGGCTGTAGCGCGCGGGCGGCTCGGTCTGCTTGGCCTCGAGTTTAATGTCGAAAACGTCGACCGTATCGCCCTGCTCCAGCGGCGGCATCTGCTCGTCGCGCTTAAGTCCATACGGATACGCCTCGCGGAAGCCCGGGGTCACGAGCACGTCGCCCGAAGCCACGAACGGCTCGCCGTTGACGTCGAGCTCGAGCTTGGTGTTCTCGATGGTCGCGGGCCCCATGAGCGTTGCCAGGAAGCGGCGGGCGATGAGGTCGTAGAGCTTGCGCTGGCCGCCATCGAGCGTGGACGGATCGCCTTCGCCCGTGGGGTAGATGGGCGGGTGGTCGGTGGTCTCGACTTTGCCGCGCGTGGGCTTCATGGGGCCGGCGAGTACCTTTTTGCACACGGGCGCCAGCGCCGGGTTGATCTTTGCCAGGTCGCTCACCACGGCGCCCAGATCGAGCGTCGCAGGGTACACGGTGTTGTCGACACGCGGATAGCTGATGAGGCCCGCCATGTAGAGGGACTCGGCGATGCGCATGGTACGTGCAGGTGAGATGCCCTCGGCCGCGGCGGCAGCCTGCAGCGAGGTCGTCGCAAACGGCGTGGGCGGCTGCTGCTTGCGGGAGCGCTTGGTCACCGCGGCGACGGTTGCCGTCGTAGCGCCTTCGACGTGGCCGTACGCCGTCTCGGCAGCATCTTTGTCGGTAAAACGTGTCGTCTTGTGCGCAATCTTAAAGCGGTCATCCTCGGCAGCACCCTGAGCGGCACCCATGCCGCGAATCTGCCAATAGTCCTCGGGCACAAACGCCATGCGTTCGCGTTCGCGCTCGACCACCAGAGCGAGCGTCGGCGTCTGCACGCGGCCGGCGGAGCGCACGTTGCCAAAGCCGCCAAACTTGGCGAGCGTCAGGTAGCGCGTGAGCACCGCGCCCCAAATGAGATCGATGTGCTGGCGGCTCTCGCCGGCGTCGGCCAGATTCTGGTCGAGCGAGACAAGATTATCGAAGGCCTGCGTAATCTCGGCCTTGGTAAACGAAGAATACTGGGCGCGGGCGACCGGCAAGTCAGGCGCAACCTCGCGCACTTTGTTGAGGGCGTCCGAACCGATCAGTTCGCCCTCGCGGTCGAAGTCCGTGGCGATAATGACGCTGTCGGACTTCTTGGCAAGGTTCTTGAGCGAGCGGATGAGCTCCTTCTCGGCCGGCAGCTTAATGACGGGCGCCCAGGTGAGGTAAGGCAGGCTCTCGAGCTTCCAGCCCTTGATGGAGATACCATCGGCAAGAAACGGCTTGCGCTTGGTGTCGTAGGGCGGACGTGCCAGGCCATCGGGCATATCGGCCGGCAGCATCTCGCCGTCCTCGGTGACCGAATACCAGCCCAGCTTTTTATCGAACAGCACGCTGTCGCAAAAATCGGGCGCAAGGATGTGACCGGCAAGGCCGATGGTCACGCACTCCTCGCCCTTCCACTCAAAACGGTAGATGGCGGTGTTGTACACCTTGTCCTTTTTGGGTTTGCCCGTGGACAGACGCTCGGCAATCTGACGCGCGGCGTCGTTTTTCTCTGCGATGATGAGCTTCAAAAGAGGCTCCTATCTCGTGTCTCTGCGGCTACGCCCGCCCGTATGGCGGCCGACTTACGCCCTTGCTTGCTCAATCTGCCCGATGAGCCAATCGCACCAGGCATCCATGCCCTCGCCCTTGCGCGCGCTCACGGCAAACCGCGGCGCCTGCGGATTGAGGTCATCGAGTGTCTTAGTATACCTATCCATGTCAAAATCGAAAGCCGGAGCCACGTCGACCTTGTTGAGCAGCTGCGCGCCGGCGTGTTGGAAGATGCCCGGGTACTTGATGGGCTTGTCGTCGCCCTCGGGCACCGAGAGAATCATGATGGACAGGTTCTCGCCCAGGTCAAAGTCGACCGGGCAGACCAGGTTGCCCACGTTTTCGATAAAGATGACGTCGATGTTCTCCAGACCGACGGCCTGGTCGAAGGCATCGACGGCCTCCATGATCATGTTGCCCTCGAGGTGGCACAGGCCGCCCGTGTTGATCTGAATGGCGGGCATGCCGGATTCCTTCATGGTGATGGCGTCGACGTCCGAGGCGATATCGCCCTCGATGACAGCACAGCGCAGGCCGGCTTTGTCACGCAGGCGCTCGTTGGTGCCCAGAATCGTGGTGGTCTTGCCCGAGCCGGGGCTCGACAGCACATTGATCACGTAGGTGTTTGTCTCATTAAATCGCTGACGCAGCTGATCTGCCAGGCGCTCGTTGCGCGACAGAATCGGCGATGCAATATCAATCGTTTTCTCGGCCATACTTAGCGCTCCTTACTTTGGCCCCTTTATACCCCATCACCAGATGGCTAGCGGGCTAATCGTCGGGGGTTTCGATTTCGATACTTGCGATATCGAGCTCGCGGCCGTGCAGTAGGCGCACGTTGGCACCACCACACTGAGGACAGCGACAGTGGAAGCGATCGTGGTCGAAAACCTCGCCGCAGTCTAGACACTCGCTTTGTGGATGGACCTCCTCCACGGCAAGCTCGCAGCCGCGCGTGAGCGGGTCCTCGTCGCGAAACGTCTCCCACGCAAAGTCGAGCGCCTCGCGCACAACTTCGGTCATATCCCCGATACGCAGCGTTACCAAAACGGCGCGCGAGGCCCCCGCCCCACGCGCCGCGCGAATCACTGTATCGAGTATGCCGTTGACAATGCCAACCTCGTGCATACCGATTTACTCCTCGTCGTCCTCGTCGTCCGAGAACAGGTCCAGACGGCTCACGAACAGGCCCTCCTTGCCCTCGCGCGCGGTAATGACCACGCGAGCGATGGCGAGCGAAATCTCGTAGAGCGAGAGCAGGGCGCCATACATGAGACCCAGCGTAACGGGCGAGCCGTCGGGCGTAATCACAGCCGAACCCACGAGCAGGCCTACGTACACGTAGCGCCAGGCGCTGCGGAAGGCCGCATAGGACACGATGTGGAAAACGGACAGGTAGAAGATGATGAGCGGCAGCTCAAACGCCACACCAAAGCCGATCATAAAGAGCAGCTCCATGTTGACGTAGTTCTCCAGATCGGGCAACGCCGTAGCGACAGCCGAGGTCTCGCCGATGAGCCACTCAAAGCCCGCCGGGATGATGATGAAGTAGCAGAAGATGGCACCCAGGAAGAACAGCACCGTCGAGGCGAGCACCGTGGGCACAACCCACTTGCGCTCGTTGGGGCGCAGTGCCGGCAGGAAAAATGCCAGAATCTGCCAGATGATCATGGGCGTGCACATGACCACGGCCATCTTGATGGCAAGCGAGAAGCGCAGGCCAAAGCCGCCGAGCGTGGTGGTGATGTAAAACTTACCGTCCGGCACAAAGGAGCGGATGGGGTCCTCAAGAATATCGAGCACCACGGGCGTGGCAAAGTACAGCACGATGGCGGCGGCAAACACCGAAACGACCACGATGGTCAGGCGGCGACGGAGCTCTCCCAGGTGATCGAAGAGCGGCATGCGCGCAGGTCCGATCGGCATTACTCATCGCCTCCCTTCGGGGCGTCGGCGGCAGCAGCCTCGGCATCGTCCTCGACCTCGAGCTCGCGAGCGAGCTGGTCGACGACGGCCTTGCGCTTGCGGGGACGACGGGCGTAGAGGTCAGCCGTCGTGGGCTCTGCCGGCTCGGGCTCGGGCTCCGGCTCTGCAGTGGAAGCGGACTCCGCGGGCGCATCGGCAGTGGCGGCCTCGGACTCAGCCGCAGCGGCAGTACCCTCGGCACTGGTATCCTCGGCAGCGACCTCGCCCTCAGCAGCACCCTCGCTTGCGGCCTTCTCGGCAGCAAGACGGGCGCGACGCTCGGCAAAGGTCTCCTTCTTGGCGGGCGCTGCCGTCTCGGTGACATCCTCGTCCGCATCGGAATCGTCGTCGGTCGCAGCAGCCTTCTTGGGCTTGACCGGCGCCGACGCGGCCTCACTCACCGGATCGATAATCTCGGACTGAACAACGGCCGTCATCTTTTCCTGCGTCTCGCGGAACTGACGGATGGCACGGCCGATCGTACGGCCCATCTGCGGGAGCTTATCCGGGCCAAACAGCAAAAAGCCGAAGACCACGATGATCGCGAGCTCACCCTCTCCAATACCAAACACACATACCTCCAAGGCTCGATGTGAGTCGAGCCCGCACCGCGCCATTCGGCCGGAACTCGTCTATTCATTCGGTCAAGTATAGCGCCCGGACGCCAAAACGTCCGAGCGCATCACAAACATATGCCAAACGGCACGCCCTTTTGGGGGCAAAGATTATGCAGCGGTGATCGAAATCTCCTGGTCGACGCCCAACAGCTGAACCACGCGCATCACCGGGGGCTGCACGTTGACGCAGCTAAAACGCTTACCATGATCAGCTGCGTGGTGTGCGGCGCCCACAAGCACGCCAATGCCCGTCGAATCGATGTAGCTCACCTGGGCAAAATCGAGCTCAACGGCCTCAGTGGGCTGCTCGAGCGCCAGGTCGATGGCATTGCGCAGGCTATCGGCGTTAGAGATATCGATCTCACCGGTCACCTTAATGGTGTAGAGCTCTGGCGTGGGGTTGGTGGAAATACCCAAATCCATGTATACGCTCCTTTACGTATCGAAAGTGCGGATAGTACTAGGCGCGGACTTGCGGGGCCCTACGCGTTAGGCGCGCTCGGTACGCGCAAGCTCGGCAGCGACAAGCTTAACGGCCAGCACCAGCACATCGAGCGCGGCCTCCAGGTCCTCGACCGTGGGATAGCTCGGCGCGATGCGGATGTTGGTGTCGCGCGGGTCCTTGCCATAGGGCCAGGTGGCACCGGCCGGCGTGAGCTTGACGCCCAGGTCGGCGCAAAGCGCGGCGACCTTTTGGGCCGAGCCCTCGGGACCATCGAAGCTTACAAAGTAGCCGCCGCGGGGGTGCGTCCAAGTGGCGCAGCCCGTGTCGCCCAAGCCCTCGGTGAGCTTGCGCTCGACGGCCTCAAAGCGCGGGCGCAGGAACTCGGCATGCTTTTTCATGTGCTCCTTGACCGCCTCGATGGTGGGAAGGAAGCGCACGTGACGCAGTTGGTTGAGCTTGTCGGCGCTGATGAGGCCGGCCTTCAGGCGCTTGGAGAACTCGGCGATGACCGCGGGGCTCGCACCGATAAAGCCGATGCCGGCGCCCGGGAAGGTGATCTTGGACGTCGAGGCAAAGGCCACCACGCGGTCCTCGGTGCCCGCCGCGCGAGCGAGGTCAAAGATGTTTGCGAGTTCGTCGGTCTCGTCGTACAGGTCGTGCACGCAGTAGGCGTTGTCCCAAAAGATGCGGAAATCGGGTGCGGCCGTGGGCATCTCGACCAGGCGGCGCACAGTGTCCTCGCTAAAGGTGATGCCCGTGGGGTTGGAATACTTGGGCACGCACCAGATACCCTTGATGGAATCATCGGCGGCAACGAGGCGCTCAATCTCGTCCATGTCGGGGCCGTTGTCGGTCATCGCGACGGGGACGTTCTCGATGCCCAAGTCGGCGGTGATGCCAAAATGGCGATCGTAGCCGGGAACGGGGCACAGGAACTTGACCTTCTTGCCGTCGTGCGCGGCCTCGTAGGCATCCCAGGGCTCGCTGCCGCACGAGCCACAGCGCCAGAACATGCCGGCGATGTCGTGCTCAATCAGCAAACTCGACGAGCCCAGCACGAGCGTCTGCTCGGCAGGGCACCCCAGGAACTCCCCCGCTAGCTTGCGTGCCGAGGGAATGCCCTCAAAGCAGCCGTAGTTGGAGCAGTCGACGTTGCCGTCGTGCAGATCGGCATCGGCATTGAGGATATCGAGCATAGGTCGAGAGATGTCCACCTGGGAGGGCGACGGCTTGCCGCGGGCCATGTCGAGCGCCAGGCCCTTGGCCTTGACCTCGGCGACCTCGGCTTTGAGCGCCTCGATGGCGGCATCGAGTTCGGTGGTTTCCATCTTCTGGTAGATCGTCTGCATGGGTGCGACCTTTCGCGAAGCGGTACGTTGCAGTTCGTCTAAGTATAGACCGCCACCGCCACAACGGTATGAAGCCGTGATAGATTAAGTTCATCGCAATGAATTACGAATCGCCGCGCATGGCGGCGTGGGGCGCCCAAGGAGGCACTATGGAGTACGGATCGTTTAGGGCCGAGGAATTCGGCGACCTGCAGCGCCTGGTCGACGGGCTGTTTTACGACCGCCATGCCATCGACCGCCTGGACCTGATCGTACAGGCCGAAATCTTGGACCTGGCGCCCGATCTCATGGAAATCGTCAACCTGCTACCGCCCGGCTATTACGACCGCCAGTCACTCTGCGACCAGCTCAACTCCGCCTTGGCCGCCCACGGCTGGGGCGCCGTCTACGGAACGGTGGAATAAGCCTCGAGGCCGGCGATTTGGCCCGCTTCCCGACCTTGGCGAGGCTTGTTTTAGGGCTTGTGGCCAAAAAAGGGCAAATATGAGTACTGTTACCTTTTTAGTAGCAGCGATTTTTGGTCGAAATCGGCAAAACTCGACTTGAAACTGGTAGCGTGCAGAGATGTGGTGTAAGAGGCGGGGCATGCCCCGCCTCCGCCCTTT
>CAJLPI010000037.1:0-12119 GCA_905208535.1 uncultured Collinsella sp.
GCGAGCGCCGCGCCCATGCGCCCGCACGGCCGCGCGCCACGCCACGGGCCCCGAAACCCGCAGCAGCCACACCAGCACGCGCTCACATGCCCACGAGGCGGTAACGACCAACACGGTCCACGCCAGCAGATCTGCCGTCTCAATCAAAAGCTTTGCCTGATAGATGCGCTCACCCACGGTGCCCGTCGCCATGCCGATGAGCTCCGCCGCTACACCGGCCTTCCAGCTCATGCCGATGACCGCCTTCGCGCACGAAAGCACAAACGGCAGCACCTCACGCCAGGTGTGGGCACAAAACAGTCGCCAGCCCCGCACGCCATGCAGGCGGAACATCTGCTCCAGCGGCTTATCAACCTGCGCCAAGCCCTCGACCAGTGAGAAATATACGCCCGGCAGCGCCATCAAAAAAACCGCCGCGATGCTCACGCGCGCCGATCCCAGCCAGATAAGCAACAGGACCACCACGCAGGCGACCGGCGTCGCCTTTACAAACGACAGCGCCGGTGCCACCAGGCGGGCAAACGTCCGCGACCGCACCGAGGCTCCCGCCAGCACGCCGCCACACACCGCGGCAAGCGCCAACCCGCCCAGTATCCGCGCGCCCGAGCCCACCAAAATCGCCCAGGTACCGCCGTCGCACACCAGGCGCAGCAGCGATACCACGACAGCGCCCGGCCCCGGCAAAATCAGCGGCTGCGCCACAAGACCCGCCACCAGCACCCACACGGCAAGCCAAAAGGCGGCAACGGCACCACCTGCCGCCACCGCCTTCATACGCTCTGTCATTTGTCGAGCAAACGCATGCACGGGCTACTCCATGTAGTAAAAATCATCAGCCGGGAGCTTGCCGCCCACGGCGCTCGCATCCGCATCGGCCAGCACCTGCAGGTACCCACCGAGCGTCGCCTTCATATCCTTCCCCGTCTGGCAGACAAGCATGCAGCCGGGAATCGCCTTTTCGGCAATCGCGGCGTTATCCACGATGCCCGCATCGACCACGGCCTGGGCCCAGTCCGCCGGCGACGCGTTCACGGCCTCAACGCTCGCCGCATGGCAGCTCAAGAACTCCGCCACGGCCTCGGGATGTTCCTCGGCAAACGCGCGGCGCACCACGGTCACACCCGTCAGCAGGCGCGAACCCGTGTCACCCGCCAGCTCGTCCCACACATCAGCCAGGCTCACCGGCGCCGACAGCTTGCCCTCGCTCTTGGCGATGGCAGCGGTCTTGAACGGCTCGGGCAGCACGCCCACGGCAGACGGATCGGCAAGCAGGGCCGACAGCACCTCGGTGGGCTCGCTCTTAAACTCGAGCGTCACCTGGCCGGTCAGGCCCGCGCACTCCAGCAGGTAGTTCATGACGTACTCCGGCGTGGTGCCCTTGCCCGTCATATAGACGGTATGGCCCGCCAGATCGCCAAACGAGGTCACACTCGCGTCGCCCGTCACAACGCTCAGCACGCCCAGCGTGTTGATGTCGATGACCTGCACCGCGCCCTCGGTCTTGTTGTAGAGCACGCTCGCCACGTTGGCGGGCACCAGGGCAATGTCGACATCGCCCTGAATGACCTTGGGCACGATCTCGTCGGCTGCGGCGCTGATCGCAAAGTCGAACTCGTTATCCGTCTCGCCATCGGCAGCCTGGTCCATA
Source organism: uncultured Collinsella sp. (assembly GCA_905208535.1). Taxonomy (GTDB): domain Bacteria; phylum Actinomycetota; class Coriobacteriia; order Coriobacteriales; family Coriobacteriaceae; genus Collinsella. The sequence continues at coordinate 1,649 of CAJLPI010000037.1, forward strand.
AACTGCACCAGGCCAATCGAGGTCGGCCCCTTGAGCGAGGCGACGCGCACCTCGACCGGCCCTGCAGCAGCACCGGCGCCGTCCGTGGCAGCCGAGCCCGCAGCAGACCCAGCCTCCGCGGCCCCGCCGCCACATCCAACCAGTGCAAGCGACAGCGCGCCGGCGGCAAGCGCCGAGGCAAACCCCCGGCGCGTCATCTCAACAGTAAACGCGCGCATCGTTAGCACGTCCCTTCGTTAGGCATCGTCCATGCGTGATGGTCGGTATGCAGCAGCTCCTCGGCCAGCGGCGAGAGCGGCTCGCCCAAAAACTCGCGGTAGCATGCCTGGACATCGGGGTTCTCGTGCGAGAAGCGAATGTCCGCCTTCGCATCCAGGCCCCACAGCACCTGGCCGCGCTCAGCTGCCAGCTCGCAGCCGTCGTGGATGGGCTGACCGCCGCCACCGACGCAGCCGCCCGGGCACGCCATGACCTCAACGAAGTCATAGCTCACGCGACCGTCGCGAATCGCGTCGAGCAGACGGGCGGCGTTGCCCAGCCCGTGCGCCACGGCGACGCGCACCTTGGTGCCATCGATATCGGCCACGGCTTCCTTCCAGCCGTCCAGGCCGCGCACGTCGGTAAAGAAGTCGGCGTCGGGGTTCTTGCCCGTCACCAGGTAATAGGCCGAGCGCACGGCGGCCTCCATCACGCCGCCCGTGGCGCCAAAGATCACACCCGCGCCCGTGCCAAAGCCCAGCGGCGTATCGAGCGGCTCCTCAACCAGCGTGTCCACGCTCACGTGGCTCGCGCGGATCATGCGCACCATCTCGCGCACCGTCAGCGCAACGTCCACGTCGGGCGCGCCGCCCTCGCCCATCATGCTCGGCAGCGCACACTCGGCCTTCTTGGCCGTGCACGGCATAACGGACACCACGAACAGACGCTCGGGCTCCACGCCCAGCACCTTGGCGTAGTAAGTCTTAGCGATGGCGCCGAACATCTGCTGCGGCGACTTGGACGTGGACAGGCTGTCGACAAACTCCGGATAGCGCGCCTTCACAAAGCGCACCCAGCCCGGGCAGCAACTCGTGAACATGGGCCAGCCGCGGCTGTCGCCCTCGCCCTTGGAGGCAGCGCCCAGGCGCTCGAGCAGCTCGGAGCCCTCCTCCATAATGGTGAGGTCGGCCGAGAATTCGGTATCGAACACGTACTCAAAGCCCACGCGGCGCAGCGCGCAGGCCAGGCGCTCAACGGTGGCCTCCTCACGCGGAATGCCAAGCTCCTCGCCCCAAGCGCTACGCACGGCCGGCGCAATCTGCACCAGTACGATCTTGTCAGGATCGGCGAGAGCATCGAACACGGTCTCGGTATCGTCACGCTCGCGCAGGGCGCCCGTCGGGCAATGCGTGATGCACTGACCGCACGCGACGCAATCGGTCTTGCCGATCGGCGCACGCCCGCGGGTGCCCACGGCGGTATGCGTGGCGCGGTTGGTCAGGTCCCAAATCCCTAAGCCCTGCACGCTCTCGCACACCTTGATGCAGCGCATGCATTTGATGCACTTGTCGTTATCGCGGATGATGGGGAAATCGAAGTCCCAGCCCTCGCGCGCCAGGTGCTGCTCGTACGGCAGATAGAAAATGCCAAGGTCGTTGGCGATGGTCTGTAGGTTGCAGTTGCCGCTGCGCACGCAGCTCGTACAGCGCGAGTCGTGCTGGGACAGCAGCAGCTGCACGTTGGTGCGACGGGCCTCGCGGGCCTTGGGGCTGTTGGTGTGGACCATCATGCCGTCGAGCACGTAGTTGTTGCAGGCGGCAACCAGCTGGTCGCAGCCCTCGACCTCGACCACGCACACGCGGCAGCCGCCGATTTCGTTTAGATCGCGCAAGTAGCACAGGGTGGGAATCTGAATGCCGACGGACTTGGCTGCGTCTAGGATCGTGGTGTGCTCGGGCACGACGACCTCGCAGTTATCGATCGTGAGCTTGACCATGTTGAGTGCTCCGCTTTCGGTGTTGTCGCTGACAGTGGTTTTGTTGGGCTCTACCATTCCAGGTTCCTCCCTCCGCGGAACGCGCCAAAGCCAAAGTGGTCACAGCGCAGGCAGCGGCTCGCCTCCTGGCGTGCCTCCTGTTCGGTAAGACCCTGCTCGACCAGATTCCAATCGTGAATACGCTCGCCGGCCTCGCGCTCGCCCAGCTCGCAGCGGCCGCACTCGTGCTTGCCCTTAAACTGCACGGTCGGCAGCTCAACGTCGAGCTTGATCTTGTGGTCAAAGCCCAGGTAGCGGTCGATATTTGCCGAAGCAACGCGGCCGGCGTTGATGGCGCGGATGACCGTGGCGGGGCCGGTCTGGCAGTCGCCGCCGCTAAAGAGGCCGTCGAAGTTGGGCACGGCGCCGTCCGAGTCGGTGACCACGCAGCCCCACTTGCAGGCAATGCCCATCTCCTCAAACGACTTGGAATCGATGTCCTGGCCAATGGCCACAAACACGCGCTCGCAAGGAATGACGCGCTCGGGCGTGGCGGCGGCACGCGGGGCCGGACGCCCACGACGGGGCTCGCCGATAATCTGCGGCTGCACGCGCAGGCCGCTCACGCGACCATCTTCGCCCGTCTCGATGGCGAGCGGGGCGGTCAACTCCAGCACCTCGCAGCCCTCGGCCTGGGCGCCGGCGATCTCGGCGTCCTGGGCCGTCATGTCGCAGATGCGACGGCGGTAGACGATGCTCACCTTTTCAGCACCGCAGCGCACGGCGGAGCGCGCCACGTCCATGGCCACGTTGCCGCCGCCGATGACGCACACGCGCTGGCCGCTCAGGTCGGGCAGCTCGTCGTCGCCGATGGCGCGCAGCATCTTGACGGCCGACTCCACGCCGAGCGCTTCCTCGCCCGGAAGGCCGAGCTTCTTATCGCTGTGGGCGCCAATGGCCAGGTAGACGGCATCGAACTCGTCGCGCAGGCGGGCGAGTTCCTCGCCGTTGACGGAGTGATCGAGCTCAACGTCGATGCCGGCGCTCAAGATCCAGTCGATCTCGGCCTGCAGGCGCTCGCGTGGCAGACGATAGCTGGGGATGCCATAGCGCAGCATGCCGCCCAGGTGGTGGCGCTGCTCCAAGATGGTCACCTTATGGCCCATCACGGCCAGGTAGTAGGCACAGGAAAGGCCGGCCGGGCCGCCGCCGATCACGGCGACGCGTTTGCCGGTGTTGTCCACTACATGCGGCTTGTGGTCGTTGAGGTCACTGTGCTCGACGGCAAAACGCTTGAGGGCGAGGATGTTCATGGGGTCGTCGACCATGCCACGGCGGCAGTGCATCTCGCAGGGATGCTCGCACACCAGGCCGCAGACGAGCGGCAGCGGATTGTTCTTGCGGATGACCTTGACGGCGTCGGCATAGCGGCCGGCCTCGACCAGCGAAATGTACCCGGGAATGTCGACGTGCGCCGGGCAGCCCGAGACGCACGGGACGCGGGCCTCGCGGTCAAAGCCGCAGGAGTGCTCGCGGATGTGATGCTCAAAATCGTCACGGAAGCCGCGAATGGCCGTGAGTGCCATGGCGCCGGCTTCGTAGCCGATGGCGCAGTCGCTCGAAAGGTAGATGGTGCGGGCCGTGCGCTCAATCAGGTTGAGCGTGGACTCATCGGCGCGCCCTTCGAGCACATCGGCGAGCAGGTCGCTCAGCGCGCTCAGGCCCACACGGCAAGGTGTGCACTTGCCGCAGCTCTGGGTGGAGCACAGGTTGACGAGCGCTGCCGTAAACTCAACGGGACACGGGGCGAGCGAACTCACCGCCAGACGACGTCCGAGCGCATCGTGCAGATCGTCCATGACGGTCTGAGCGTGGCTGCGTTCCATTACGTGCAGTCGTGCCATAAAGATCCCCTCTCACATGGCAGCCCGGAGGCGAGGCCGGGCGAAATTGCTACACGCACAACACTGACCTAAAAAGTTGTTAGGTCTCCACGCAGTTCGGCAGGCGGCATGAAATGTCACCCTCAGCGGTGAAATAGAACATTACCGCAGATAAATGCCATATTTGATAAAACGCGTTACCAAATGACAATGCCCCGTCCACGCAATCACGTGGACGGGGCATTGCTCTAGGTATGCGGCCAGCGACCCTGTTGCCTTTACTTAAGCTCGGGCCAGAAGTCCTTGTTGGCCTCGATCATGTCGTCGAGAACCTCCTTGGCGACCTTCATCGACGGCACGGTCTTGTTGAGTGTGAAGGCCTTGAGCGCCTTCTCGTACGAACCCTCGATCGTAGCCTCGACCACGAGCTTCTCGGAGTTCAGCTGCTGCATCATGAGACCCTGCTGGAACAGCGGAATGTTGTCGCGGCTGATGACCTCGGGGCCGTTCTTGCCAATGTAGGCAGGCAGCTCGACCATAGCGTCGTAGGGCATGTTGGGGATAGCGCCCTTGTTCTCGCAAATGACCAGGAAGCGCTGCTTGGTGTCGTTCTTCAGAGCGATAGCCAGGTCGGCAATCCAGTCGCCGTGGCTGCCCGCATAGAACGTGCTCTCGTCGATCTCGCCCGTCTTCTCGTAGTGATCGATACCATCAAAGAGGTTCTTCTCACGCGTCTCCTCAACCTCGTTAGCACGGGTGCGCTCGGGGTTGGAATGCTCGACGAACTCCTTCTGCTGCAGGTAGTAGTTCAGGTACGTGTTGGGCAGGTACTCCGGGAAGCACTCCATGATCTCGTACTCGCCCTTCCAGACGTAGTACCAGCTGCCCTTGGTGTGGCGGTTCTGCTCGGGGTGCTCGTCGGTGGCCTCCTCGGGCTTCTTGGACATCAGCGAGCCCATGCCCTTGAGGTACGAATCGGGCAGCAGGATCTCATGCTCCTTGATGTACTCGCGCAGCTGCGGGAGCACCTCCTCGCCCTTGTGGCGGATCGAGGTGAACCAACCAAAGTGGTTGAGACCAAAGTAATCGTACTCGACATCCTTCTTGTCGATATCGAGCGCGGCGCAAACCACGTCGATAATCGCGATCGGCATGTCGCAGATGTTGATGATGCGAGCGTTGGGGCGCAGGACGCGGCAGCCCTCAGACACGATGGCAGCGGGGTTGGAGTAGTTGAGAATCCAGTAGTCCTTCTTGGCATACTTCTCAACGTCGTCAATCAGCTCGACCATGGGGAAGATGGTGCGCATGCCGTAGGCAAGGCCGCCGCAACCGCAGGTCTCCTGGCCCACGCAGCCGTGACGCAGCGGAATCTTCTCGTCCTGCTCGCGCATGGCATAGCCGCCCACGCGCATCTGGGCAAACACGAAGCTCGCGTCCGTAAAGGCAGTCTCCTTGTCGGTGGTCACCGTGAGCTTGATGTCCAGGCCAAGGTCCTCGTGCAAAATCCAGTCCACGAGCACGCCGATCTTGCGCTGGCGCTCCTCGTTGATGTCGTACAGACGAATCTCGTCAACGTCGAGCTCGTCCTTGCGCAGAGCGATGGACTTGACGATGCCGGGGGTAAAGGTGGATCCGCCACCACACAGAGTAATGATCATTGTTTACTGCTCCTTCTCAATTGCGTTTTCGACCTTGTCGCGCATCTCGGCGACCTTCATGCCAAAGATGATCTGGATATTATTGCCGTTGCGGTTGATGCCGCTGTTGGGCACGTGGTTAATGAGGTCCTCATCGATGAGGTCCGGGTTCTTAACGTTCACGCGCAGACGCGTAAAGCAGTTCTCGAGCTCCTCGATGTTGTCCTTGCCGCCAAGACCTGCGACCAGATCGGCAATACCTGCATCGACGCCCTCTGCGGGGGCCGCGGCAACAGCGCCCTGCTTCACCGCGACAGACGCGGCGGCCTCGCCCTCGGCAACGGACTCAGCAAGCTCGGACTCTTCCTCGCGACCAGGCGTGTGGAGGTTGAGCTTCTTAATAAGGAAGGTGAAGAGGAAGAAGTACAGAGCGGCGTTGACGACTCCAAGCACCAGCATAACCGGCCAGTTGGTCTTGTCGACACCGAGGACCAGGTTGGAAACCACGATGTTGATGATGCCGCCTGCAGTCGAAGCGGGCACGGAGAGGACCTTGAGCAGAACCAGGAAGATGCCGGAAAGAATCGAGTGAACGACAAAGAGCACGGGAGCGGCAAAGACAAAGAGGAAGTCCATGGGCTCGGTCACGCAGGAGAGCACGGCGGTGATGATCAGCGGGATGATAACGGCCTTGGTCTTATCCTTGTTCTGCTTGTAGGCGGTGAAGATAAAGGCGAGACCGATACCGATGTAGGGCCACAGGTTGTTGAAGGTGTAGCTGTTGAAGTAGGTGCTATCGGAGAAGGGCTGGCCCGTCATCGCCATCTCGGCAACACGGATGGGATAGGCGCCGGCGATAACCTGATCACCCAGCGTAAGGGTGCCGCCCACATCGGAGAACTGGAACGGGGTGTAGATGAGGTGGTGCAGGCCGGTGGGAACGAGCAGTTTGTTGAGCATGCCGTAGATAAACAGACCGATGTTGCCCGACTCCTTAATGATGCCGGCAACGGAGGAGATGGCACCCTGAACCGGAGGCCAAACGATGCAGAAGCCAGCGCCCATGATCCAGGAAATGATGATCATGATCAGGAACGGAAAGCGAACGCCCGAGAACATCGAAAGGGCAATGGGGAACTGCTTATTCGAGTACTTGTTGAACACGGCACCGGTGATGCAACCAAGAATGATGCCGCCAAACACGCCGGTATCGAGGACCTGAATGCCCATAACGGTGGCCTGGCCGGTTCCGGTAAGGCCGAGCATGCCGCTCGCTTCGGCAAGAGAACCGGTGGCGTTGAGCACGATGTTATTAGCCTGCAGGAACAGGAAGAACGACATCAGGGCGATCAGCGAAGCATGGCCCTTGTTCTTCTTTGCCATGGCGCCGGCGATGCCCACGCAGAACAAAATCGAGAGGTTGTTGATGATAAACATCAGCGACTGATAGACAACGGCGCCCACAAGCTGGAACGGGCCGGAGCCCAGCACGGGGACCACGGCGCAGATGGTCTTGTTGGTCAGAATGATGCCCACGATGAGCAGGATGCCGGCAACCGAGAGATACATCATCGGCTGAACGATTGACTTCGCGAACACCTCCAACGGCGCTTTGAAATTGAACTTCTTTTTTGCGGTCATAGCGGTACTCCCCTTCCTTTTCCGCAAATTAAGATAGGTGTGCCCTGGACAAGACCGTGAGCCTTGCCTTATATCAATCGATGTGTGGGCACGTTATGCCTAGAGACCAGGTTCTCCAAGCAGGTTAACAATGTGATATGCGAGATAACTCTTCTCGGCATCGGTAACGACAACGTTATAGGTAGACGCTAAGTGGTCGGCAATTGACTCCGCACACGAGAACGCCCTCGGATACGCCGTTTCATCGATACGGAACAGCGCGTCGCCATTGATTTGCCCGGCCGCAGGATCGAGCGCCCGCTGCGCAAAAAACTGCAGATGGCGAACGAAACGCTCGTACGGCAACGAGGTGACGTCAAGGGTCGTGGCATAGTGCTCGGAAACAATCGCGAGCACGTCGCGAACAAGCTGGACCGAAACAATCAGACGGTCAGAGCGCTGCGGCATGGTGGCGTTGACGATATGCAGCGTAATAAAACCCTGCTCTTCTTCGCTCATCTGGATGCCCATATACTCCTTGATAATCTGCAGCGCACGGCCCGCAAGCGCATACTCCTTGCGATAGAACTGCTGGATCTCGAGCAGCAACGGATTCTCGCAGGGGACGCCCTTACGCTCGCGCTCCAAAGCAAGACTGATATGGTCTGCGAGAGCAATGAGAATCTTGTCGTTGATATCAACATTGAGCTCTCGACGGAGCATCTGAACAATGTCCTCGGAAATCACGAGGTTGACGGTGGGAATGGACTCCAAAAGATGTGCCAAGCGGTCAATCGTACGCGAATCCTGAGAAGTGCCCTCCTGCAGCGCATAGGTCTTTTCGACCGATGCTTCATCGATAGCGTCGCCGGCATGACGGCCAAAGCAGAGGCCTCGACCGATGACAATGAGCTCGGAGCCATCGTCCGAAGTGACCATTGCGACGTTATTGTTGAAAACTCGCTTGATAACCACGGTACCCACCACAAGAATTTACTCGGAAAGCCAAACGACAGGCTCTTTAACAGCAACAGGGCCGGAAGCATGCTCACGAAGAGTCGAGTTCTCCGAACGCTCGCATACAATAACGAAGACCGTGGGATCGAAGCCGGCGGCGCGGACCGCGTCAAAATCGACCTCAACGAGGGGCTGGCCCGCGTCGACATGGTCACCCTGGGCAACAAGCGCATGGAAGCCCTTGCCCTCATGTTTAACAGTGTCGATTCCGATATGCAACATCACCTGAGCAGAGCTGTCGTCGGACATGATGCCCAGTGCATGCTCGGTCGGGAACAGCGCCGCGACGGTACCGGAAACAGGAGCGCACACCGTTCCCTCTTGGGGAACCACGGCAACGCCATCGCCCACGGCACGGCTGCTAAAAGCGGGGTCATTGGTATTTTCTAGATGAACAAGCTCGCCGGAAACAGGAGCGAGGATTTCGAACTCGGAAGTTGCAGTCTTCTGCTCATCCGAACCGCCCATCAGGCGAGAAAAGAAACCCATGGTGGCATGTCCCTTCATAAATATAGCCCAACCAAAATCAAGCGAATGCGTCCATAGAGACACACCCGTTCAAAGACTTTGGTTAGGCCCACGTCCGAGGGACTCGGTAACCTTCCGCATTTCTTTTTACGGGAGTTATTGTAGACAAGCCCAAAGCCAGAACAATCATTATGACCGGTGAGCGGTATTTTTTCTTCGATAAACGGTATTTAGGCGGCACTTAGGGGCGTTCCTTTCCCGCCGGCACTCGGGGACACTCCTCACTCTGGTGCATTGGGGACAGGTTTGTTTGCACCAGGTTGGTGCAGATTAACCTGGCCCCATTGCACCAATTTCGTATGCGCTAGACAAAGAGCTCGCATTCCTTCCGCACGACGCAAACCTTGCTCAGCATCTGGGAAACAGCGGATAGCTTGTTGGGATCAAGCTTACGAGCGCCTCGCGGGCATACGGCAATGCAGCGCATGCAGGAGATGCACGCCTCGCCAGCTGCTCGTTTGGGGTCACCCTTGTCGATAGCACAAACGGGGCACGCCGCGGCGCATGCACCGCAGGAGACGCAATCCTCTGTTGCCTCGGGTGCCATGCGGTGACCTCTGGCTTGTTTATAAGGACGATTGCCGGGAATAGAGGGCTCGGATGCATCCTCAGCCAACAGCTTTTGCTGAATTTGCTGCGCAAACTCTGCGAGCTGCGCCGCATCCTGCGCATCCGGACGACCGGCAGCAAACTGTCGCGCAATGGAATGTTCTGCAATGGCTGCAACTGCCGCGATTACCTGGAATCCCGCATGCTTCGCAACGTCCTCCAGCTCTACGAGCGTGTCCTCAAACGCGCGGTTTCCGTAGACGCACACCAGAACGGCCCGCGCTCCGTTGCCGTGAACCATGTTCAGTCGGTCGACCGCCACGGCAGGGACTCTGCCGGCATACGCTGGCACGGAGATAACAGCCACGTCGTCCTCAGTCATCGAGACAGCGCTGAAATCTAGCCCGCTATCGGTCAGATCGACGGTAACGGTCTTTTTGTCCAGCGCCCCGGCCACAAGGCCAGACACCTTCCGCGTTCCGCCCGTCGGACTAAACACAATTTCGAATACGCTCATCGAGGCACCCTCCCCCCTACGCCTGGCAACGCGTCAAGCCGTTTTCACATTCAGACAGAGTATACGGCGCGTGGGATCCCCGTTTTGGTGCACCAAACACCCCAATGCGCCCACCCTGCGCTGTCTGCCTCTTCGTTTTGCATAAATTACGGTACAGATTGTATATATTTACGGGATATCGCCGCGTTCTCCTGAGGTACCCCATCCTGGCCCGTGCAAAAAACGGAGTATTCTGCAACGTGACCGCGCCAGCACCGCCGCGGGTGGGCAAAACTGTAGGGCGCCGTATCGTTCTAAGTCCCGACATGGCGAGAATGACGCGCCCCTGCTCCGGAAAACGGCGAAATCTGACTCGGAACGCTCGCTAGGGATATCCGAAGGCCACCGTTGGCGACGTCGAATCATATGCAGACAACTCGAACTGCAGAATACTCCAAAAAATGCACGGCGCACCCCATAGGACCCATTGCTGCATGGCGGAAAATAGGTCCTCAGCATCCCCCAGATGCATTCCCGAGAAAATCACGTTTGAATTAGCGATGGACACGGCAAACAAAAGGGCCCGAGCGTTGTTTGCTCGGGCCCTTAGCTTGTCTCACGCTAGCGCGCGATGCGCATCTTACTTGCGCTTGCCGCCGCCGTCACCGGGGCGACGGGAGCTGCCGCCGCGCTTGCCACCACGGCTGTTGCCATAGCTGCCACGGTTATCGCGACCGCCGGCACGGCCGCCACGGGAGCCGGCCTGGTTGCCGCCACGCCCGCC
>CAJLPI010000038.1:0-12002 GCA_905208535.1 uncultured Collinsella sp.
GGACTTGCAGCGACGGACCTCGGGACGCTCTTACACCACGTCTGCGCGCGCCACCGTTGCGGAAACCGCGACCCGGAATATTGCTCCAAAACGGTATGCACTTTCCGCGTGGAAGAATTGTCGCAGCTGCGTTAAGCGGTGTCGCTCGCTACTCGCCCAAGATTAGCTCGGCGAGTTCGTCCTGCGTATCTACCACGTAGTCGGCGCCGGCGGCCTCCAGCTCTGCGCGGCCGCGGAAGCCCCAGCTGACGCCGGCGCTCTTAAGGCCGGCGTTGTGGCCGGTCAGAACATCGACATTCGAATCGCCCACATAGAGCGTGGATGCCGGATCGGCGCCCAGCTCTTTCATCACATGCAACGTGACGGGTGCCTCGGGCTTGGGCGGAAATGCGCTCACACGGCCCTGTACCAGCGCAAAGCGATCGGAACCAAAGTATTTCTCGATAAGCGGGGCTGCCGAAATATGATCCTTGTTGGTGAGCACGGCAAGCTGAACGCCCGCTGTGCGCAGACGGTCGAGCATCTCAATCGTGCCGGGGTAGGGGGCGGTGTGGTCTTCCTTGTGCTCGCCGTAATAAGCTCTAAACTCGGCAAGCGTCTGCTCAAACATACGGCCGTCGCCCGCGTACTCGGCGGGCATAAAGCGCTCGACCAGCTTAAGCATGCCGTTTCCCACCTTGTAGCGGTACTCGTCCACGGCAAACGTGGGCCAGCCGTGCATCTCGCAGGTGTGGTTGCCGACGGCCGCCAGGTCCTCGAGCGTGTTGAGGATGGTGCCGTCAAGGTCAAAGATCACGGTGGAAAAAGCTGCTGCCATGAAAGCTCCCGTCATTGGGTTTAAAACGCACCCCATAATACTGGGCTTCCGCGTCGGGCGTGCTCGGAATCTGAACATCTCCAGGGATATCAAGCCACATCGCGCCAGCCGTGCAATTCCGCCCTAGCAAATCCTTGGCAGCTGCTCTCCCACGAGCATGTCGAGGATGCGGGTCGAGCCCCAGCCGGTGCGCACGCGCACGGCGGGGCGGGCGTCCTCGGCAAGCGGCAGCACGCGACCGATAATAGCGGCATTCTCGCCGTAGCGCGCGGCGCGCATGGCTGCCAGCGCGGCATCGGCCTGCTCGGCCGGCACCACGGCAACCATCTTGCCCTCGTTTGCTACCTGCAGCACGTCATAGCCGAGCATCTCGCAGGCTGCCTGCACGTCGGGGCGCACAGGCACGGCATCCTCGTCGACCTCCATGGCAACGCCGCTGGCCTGGGCAAACTCATTGAGCGTGGACGCCAGGCCGCCGCGCGTGGGGTCGCGGAAGCAGCGTGTTTCGGGTGCTGCGGCAAGCACATCGGCAATCAGGTGGTTGAGCGGCGCGGCATCGCTTTCGATGGTGCTCGAAAACGCCAAGCCCTCGCGTTGGCTCATGATGGCGATACCGTGGTCGCCCAGCGTACCCGATACCAGAATGACATCGCCGGGCTGGCAGTTGGCGCCGCTGAGCGCTACGCCCACGGGCACTTCGCCCACGCCGGCGGTATTGATGTAGACGCCGTCGGCCCCGCCGCGCTCGACCACTTTGGTGTCGCCGGTGATGATCGCCACGCCCGCCTCGTGCGCCGTCTCGGCCATCGTTTGCACAATCTGGCGGAGCTTATCCATGGGATAGCCCTCTTCGAGGATAAAGCCGCACGATAGGTAGCGTACGTTGGCGCCCGAGGTCGCGACGTCGTTGACGGTTCCGCATACAGCGAGGCGGCCGATGTTGCCCCCGGGGAAGAACTGCGGCGAGACTACAAAGCTGTCGGTCGACATGGCGATGCGCCCGCTCGTGGGCAGCGCGGCGACGCCGGCATCGTTGCCCTCGAGCAGCTCGGGCGACCCAAAGGCATCCAAAAAGACCTCATCGATGATGCGTTTCATCATCTGACCGCCAGAGCCGTGGCCCAACAGGACAGTGCTATCGGTGGCAGTACGGGACATATCGAAAACTCCAATCGAGGACGGAATTATATGGGTGAGGTGCAGCGTCGACCGGCCCGCCGTTCGTTAGAGCGGCGGAACCCATTAGCCTCGGTAGCGGAAATATGCTGCACAGCTGCCCTCGGAACTCACCATGCAGGGGCCGATGGGATGCTCGGGTGTACAAGCTTGGCCGAACAGAGGGCAGTCGCTCGGCGTAATGGCCCCGCGCAGCACGTCGCCGCAGCGGCACCCACGCGGCTCGACCGTCGTCTCAACGGGCACGTCAAAGCGAGTGCGGGCATCAAAGCGCGAGAACTCGGGGCGGATGGAAAGGCCCGAGTTGGCAATCGGCCCCAGCCCGCGCCATGTGGTGTCGCACGGCTCAAACACCTGCTCGACCAGCTGGCGCGCCACGGGGTTGCCGTTCGCATTGACACCGCGGCGGTAGGCGTTGTCGATCGCCGGCCTGTTCTCGACAACCATCTGGACCAGCATGCAGATGCCCTGCAGGATATCGACCGGTTCAAATCCCGTGACCACACCCGGGGTATTGAACTCATCGACCAAAAACCCAAAGGGTGCCAGGCCCGTGATGGTAGCGACGTGACCAGGCAGGATAAAGCCGTCGATGGTCGTCTCGGGGTCGTTGGAGATCGCACGCAGGGCCGGCGGCGTGGTCTTATGGGCACAGTAGACCGAGAAGTTCTGGAGTCCGCGTGCATCGGCCTCCAAAATGGCGGCGGCGATGGTGGGCGCCGTGGTCTCAAAGCCGACGCCCATAAAGATGACCGGGCGATCGGGGTTGTGTTCGGCGATATCGAGTGCATCGAGCGGGGAGTACACAATGCGAATATCGCGCCCCGCCGCCTTTTGCGCGGCGAGCGAGGTAGACGACCCGGGCACGCGCATCATGTCGCCAAAGGTGGTGATGATGGCGCCGTCCATCTTGGCGAGCGCGATTGCATGGTCGATATCGCGGTTGGCGGTAACACAGACGGGGCAACCCGGACCGCTCAGCAGTTTGAGCCCGGCAGGCATAATGGAGCGAAAGCCATAGCGACCGATGCTCACGGTATGCGTACCGCAGACTTCCATAAGGTTGATGCTGCGGTTGCCGACAAGCTCATGAATACGATCGATGAGCTCGCGAGCCAGCTTGGGGTCGCGAAATGCCGAAAAGTCGATACCGGAGCGAACCGGCTGCGCCGCCGCCACTAGTATGCCTCGGCCGGGTTAGTGGCGAGCTGGTCCTCTTCGGCCAGCTCGGTCATGGTATTGACGAGCTCGAGTGTCTCCTGCGCCTCCTGCTCGTCGACAATCTGAATGCCAAAGCCGGCGTGCACGAGAATATAGTCGCCTACCTGTGCCGTCGGCACGAGGCGCAGCGAAACGGGGCGCTCGATGCCCATCATGTCGACGGTCGCCTTAAGGTCGTCGTCGCGTTTGACCACTTTACCGGGAACGGCAAGGCACATAATGTTCCCCTTTTATACGTTTTGCGCTGGATAGGCGCCTAATTACCCATCAGTTGATGGTAGCGCTCGCGGGAGTCACGAGCAAACGCGTTACACCTGTGAGACGGCGGCGCGCAGGCTGGCAAAACGCCTATCGCGATGCTGTCTGCGCGAGGCGAGCGCGAGCGATGGCGGCCTGACCGTAGGCGATGCAGCCGTCGTTGACGGGCACAGTATGGGGGACCAAGACGGCAAGACCGGCGTCTTTGAGTTCGTGGGTAAGGAGCTGAAGCAAAAGCCGGTTCATGAACACACCGCCCGAGAGCGCGACGGTATCGAGGTTTTCGCGATTGCAGATCTCGCTTGCGATGCGGGCCGACGCGCGTGCGATGGTGACGTGGAAGTCGAGTGCGAGCTTGCCGGCGGGCACGCCGGTCCTGATTCCCTCCAAAAGCGCCTCAAAAAGCGGCCTGGAGTTCAGAACATGGCAGTCGTCCGGACGGGATGATTCGGTTACGGAAAAGCTGGCCATATTGCCGGTGGGGCAGGCACTTTCACTGCTGAACGCGCGCCAGGCGGCGGCCTCAAGCTCGATGGCGGGTTCGCCCTCGTAGGTTGCCTTGTCGCAGATGCCCAGAATTGCTGCCGCGGCATCAAAGAGGCGCCCCATGCTGCTGGTACGCGGGCTGTTGATGCCGCGCTCGATCATGGTGGCTGTCACGCTGCGCGTTTGCTCGTCGAGACTGTCCAAAAGCCGAGCGGCACCTGGGTGCTCGAGCAGGCCGAGCTCACTGAGCAGGGCAAAGGCGTTGCGTCGAGCGTCGCGTACGGAGGCCGCCCCGCCGGGGAGCGCCCAGGTGAGCAAATGCGCGGCGCGCTCAAAGCCGCCAAGGCTGGCAACAAGAAACTCGCCGCCCCAAATGGTCCCATCGGTGCCGGCGCCGGTGCCGTCAAAGGCGATGCCAAGGACACGCGTGTCGGTTGTAAGCTGGCCCGCGGCGATGGCCTCGGCCATTACGCTCGCGATATGTGCATGATGGTGCTGCACCTCGACGAGCGGCAGATTGTGCTCCCGTGCCTGCTCGCGCGCCCACTGGCCCGATAGATAGCTGGGGTGTAAATCGCAGGCCAAGGCGGCGGGCGCCAAGTCAAAGAGATCTTCCAAGCGCGTGCGCGCGGCGTTCCAGGCATCGAAGGTCCCGCCGTTTTCAACATCGCCGATATGCTGCGACACAAAACAGGTTACCTCGCCGTTCGCCCCTTCACGAGTGAGCGCAATCGTCGCCTTTTGCTGCGGGCCGCAGGCGAGGATGCAGGGTACAGTGCCGTCGCATGCCGGCAGCGGTAACGGCTGCGGAGCGTATCCGCGGGCGCGGCGCACGGGCATAACGGCGCCGTCGACCACGCGCACTACAGAGTCGTCGTAGCGCGAGAGGATCGCGCGGTCGTTACCGAGCAGCGAGTCGGCGATGCCGGCGGCAATGAGGTGTTTCCAGGCAAGGTCGTCGTCGGTCTCGATGGGTTCTTCGCTCAGGTTTCCGCTGGTCATGACGAGCGCGTGCATACCGCAGACTTCTACCGCGGCAAGCAGCAGATGCTGAAGCGGGGTGTAGGGGAGCATAACACCGAGCTCGGGAAGGTCATGCGCGACGGACGGCGCGAGCGCGAGGGCGTCGGGGGAATCTCCACTCTCGCAAACGGCACGTCGGCGCAGCAGCACAATGGGGCGAATGCTGCCGGTCAGCAAGCCGCGCTCAACGTCGCTGACATGGCACAGGCGTTCAACGTCGGCAAGGTCGCGCACCATAACGGCAAGCGGCTTGTTGCTGCGGCGTTTGCGGCGGCGAAGCTCGGCTACCGCCTGCTCGTTGGAGGCGTCGCATGCCAAGTGAAATCCGCCCAGCCCCTTGATGGCGACGATACCGCCACCGGCCAGCAACTCAACACAGCGGTCGATAATGGCGTCGCTGGCCTCGCGTGTGGTGCCGACGGCCGGTGTCGCGGACGAATTCCCGCACGCATTGCCGTTCACAGCCTCGCGCCACGTAATATGCGGCCCGCAATCAAAGCAGGCATCGGGCTGCGCGTGAAAACGCCGGTCGAGTGGGTCGGCATACTCCGCGGCGCACTTGGGACACATGGGAAAACAATCCATCGAGGTGGCCGCTCGATCGTAAGGCAGCGAGCGGATGATGGTAAAGCGCGGCCCGCAGTTAGTGCAGTTGATAAAGGGGTAGTGATAGCGTCGGTCGGCGGGATCGAACAACTCGCGCAGGCAATCGTCACAGGTAGCGATATCGGGCGAGACGAGCGTCGTGTGCGCGGTCTGGTCCTGCGATGCCACAATGCGAAAGCCCTGCTCACCGGCAGCGCTCCAACCGCCAGGCCCCAAATCCGCAATATCGACTCGCTCAACGCGGGCTGCCGCAGGCGCATGCTCAGAAAGCGCGGCAACAAAAGCATCGAGCGCATCGGCCGGAGCGTGCGCCTCGATATGCACGCCGTCGCCCGCGTTGAGCACCCATCCGCAAATGCCATGCGCCATGGCCTCGCGATACACAAACGGTCGCATGCCAACGCCCTGCACAATGCCCGTCACATGAATATGCACATGCCGCATGCGACACCCCTCATCAAAACCGACCAAAAAGGGACAGGTTTATTTTGGTCGGTAAAACTTCTAAACCTGCCACAACAAACCTGTCCCTTTTTGGCAGGTGCGCTACAGCCCCAGGCTCTGCTTGGTGGCGGCGCACGTGAGCTCACCGTGCTTAACGCCGCGCAGGCCCAGCAGGCGGTCGGCTAGTTCGTAGACGCGCTCGCCGCGACCCTTGAGCGCCAGAATCTCTAAGCAGTTGTGGTGATCCAGATGCACGTGCATGGTCGATACGATCTCGTCGGTGTAGTCGTGCTGCACTTCGTCCAGACGGCGCGTCAGGTCGCCGGTATGGTGGTCGTAGATCATGGTGAGCGACCCGATAACATGCTCATCGGGCGTGCGCATCTGCTCCTTGGCGATCGAGGCGCGAATCAGGTCGCGCACGGCCTCGGAGCGGTTGGCCACGTCGCCGCGGCGCGCGATCTGTTCGTCAAAACGGCGCAGCAAGTCGTCCGGTGCGGTAACCGAAAAGCGGACCAGTTCGGAGCCGGAACCACTACAGTGGCAGCCCGCGTCACCGTCCGCCCCGTGCGGATGCTCGTGCTCGTACCCGCAGCCGTGCTCGTGTTCGGCCACGTTACACCAGCTTCACGGAGCCGACGGAGTTGTGGTCGGCCTCGATGGCCTCTTCGTAGCCCTCGAGTGCGTCGTGGGCCTCGTGCAGCGCGGCCATGGCTGCCTCGAGCTTGGCGCCGATGCGCTCCATGTCAAAATTCTCGGTCGCATGCAGCAACTGATGGCTCCACTCGTGAGCGAGCTCAATGGTGTCGTCGACCTGCTTGACGCTCATGGCAAGCTGGCTCATGTTCATTCCGACGTCATGCATAGGAATCTCCTTTTGTACGGGGCGATATGGTGGTTCAGATTCTACTACGCCCGCCTTGGGCGCCGCCGCATAAGAAAACGGGTGCGAGTCCGTCTGACCCGCACCCGTTCACTGGGGGCTGTTTGTATCTACCATACTATCCGTGGTCGCATACCTTGCGTTTGGCACTCCGGCGAGCGGTGCGAAACCGCTCATGGACGGCAGATGGTTAACAAGCGTATTACAGATGTTTCTCCAGCAGTGCCTGAAGTCTTGCCTTGGGTAGGGCGCCAACCGAGCGGTCGACCTCCTCGCCGTTCTTAAAGACGATCAGCGTGGGGATGCTCATGACGCCAAACTTCATGGCCAGGTCCTGGTTGTCGTCGACGTTGCACTTGGCCACAGCCAACTTGCCGGCCAGCTCGTCGGCAACCTCGTCTACGATGGGCGAGAGCGAGCGGCAGGGGCCGCACCACGGGGCCCAAAAATCAACCAGTACGGGCAGGCTATCGTTGACGACAGCGCCGAAGTTCTCGGGGGTAATCTGCTTAATGTCAGCCATGGTGACCTCCATAATACGACGCGGCTCGGCCGCGTAAAAATCAGTACGACCGTGCTTATACCCAGCGGCTCGTAAAGCAACCACTCGCGGGCGGCTCTTTTATATAATGGTGGGCATGCAAACGATTGGAGAGCGCATGCCCACGTCACAAAGCCAGAAAAAAGAAGCCATCGCCCAGGCGGCCGAGCAGGAGCTTGCATCGCTTGCGGCCCGTGGCGTGCGCATCGCGGGCAACGCGTGCTCGCCGATCGTGCTGGTCAAAGGTGATTTGGATGATGCCGAGCGCTCGGGCGGCGAACTTGCCGCCGGCGCGGATGGTGCCGCATTGCGCAAGGCGCTCGGGGCAATCGGTTACGCGCCCGAAGATTTTTGTGTGCTGGCGAGTGTTGCCGGCGCGGGCGACGGAGCTGTGACGGTGGGCCACGCCCTGCCGTGCGACCTGTTCCGCGAGGCACTGGAGGCTCTGGATCCCGAGGCGGTGCTGCTGCTCGATAACAGTGCGGCCGATGTCATGCGCGAAACCTATGCCGATATGCTTGTGGCGATTGATGACTTTGACACTGCCATGCTCAAGCCCGGCCTGGTCGCCCATGTGCAGGGGCGCCGCGTGCTGGCGCTCGACGGTTTTGAGGCGGCGCTCACCGACAAGGCCGCCAAGCAGCGCATGTGGGCCTACATCAAGCAGCTGACCCCGGCGGCTGCACCGCTGTAGCGAGGCTGGCGGCAGCCCCTACATCACGGCGCGCAGCTCAATCCGGTCGCCGTTAATGCGGAACTGGCAGTTGCCGTTCATGCGCTCGACGGCAAGCATAATGCTCTTGGTGCCAAAGCCGTGCCCAGTGTGCTGAGCCACGGGCATGCCGTCGACCATGCGCGGCGCCCGTCCAAATGTGTTGGAAACCAGCAATAGAAGCTGACCGTCTTCGTAGCGAAGGTCCAGGTCGACAAACCGCTTGCCTTCGGGGGCGGCGCTCGCCGCGGCGATGGCATTGTCCAGGGCGTTCGATACCACACTGAACAGATCGACATCGCCCACGTGGACGGTTTCGGGCACGGCGGCGCGCAGGTCGGCGGTGATGCCGTGCGCGTTGATGTCCGCGGAAAGCGACGAGAGCGCAATGTTGACCGTTTCGTTGGCGCAGTAGCGGCGCACGGAGGTGCGGTCGTTGGTCTCGCAGAGCGCGTCGATGCGCTCGAGTGCCTCATCGGTGTGACCCTCTTCGATCAGGGCCGCTAGACCGCGCAGGTAGTGGCGCATGTCGTATCACATTGAGACCAAGTCAAGAAGAATCGCTTCGGTCGAATCGCGTCTTTTGGGTGAGTTCTCAACGTCCGCTGCCGCTGGTTTCCACCGTATGCCGAAAACACCCGGACGATGCCGTGCAGATCGCTTCGCTCTGCTATAGTCTCCCAAATTCACGTTTTCTATTGGGATGGTGGTTAATATGGGCGACATACTCGAATCGTTCCTGCGCGTGGCGATGGTGGTGTTCATCGTCGGTCCGCTCACTGCATGGGTCGCCCGTCGCGGCGCGCGCGAGCGCAGTGAGGCGACGGACAGCCTCGATCGCTTCACGGTGCGCATGCCCGCTGCCATCCGCACGATCATCGCCTGCTGCGCCGTCGCGTTCGAACTGCTCATGCTGGGTGTCTACGTCTGGCAGGGCGTCTCGTTGGGCGAGTGGGACCACGAACTTGTGTGGTTCGGTCACGCCATGGCGCTCGCGGGCATGGCCATCTGGGCCCTGCTGAGCATCCCGCGCATCGACGTGGACGGTGGGCGAATTCTCTCGCGTAACGCCTTCGGCATCCGCAAGGAGACGACGTTTGGCAACATCACCCGTGCAACGCTTCACGCGCAGATGATGAGGATCGACCTGTTCGAGGGCGACTGGAAGTTCTGCTCGATAAGCCTCGAGGGGGTGTGCTCGCTCAACCTCCTCGCCCGTCTGGAGGAAGAGGGCATCGAAGTCTCGGACGCCGTCGACGGTCCCATGACCAAGGCGGGCCTGTGTTGGTCTGCCGTCAAGCCGTTGACGATTGTTTTCAACGGCATGGCGCTCGTCTTCTCGCTCGTGATCGCCTTCATGGCTGTTTTCACCGATGCCGGTGCTCGTCTGCTCTTGCTCGTCCCGTTCCTCTTCCTGTTCATAGGGGGACTCCTGCCCCTGCTCATGCTCAGCATGCCCGCCCGCGGCATCCTCGAGATCGGCAGGCAGGAGCGCGAACTCGGCTTCTCCTTCGCCGAGGAGATGGCAAGTCGAGGTACCACGGGCACTTCGCTTGTCGACGATGATTGGTTCATCGAGATCAGCAATGCCCGCGTCGTGGCGTTCCGTCGCGATTACCTCAAGAAGGTCACGGCGCACGAGAACAGCGAGAGCGGCGACCGTTGCACGGTGACCACGAAAGGCGGTCGCAAAATCAAGGTGTATGCAGCGGGCAGCACGCTCGAGGACCTGCGCTCGTGGTTCAAACAGGGTGCCAAGGCCAGAAGCACGCTCGACCGTGCAGAGGACGCGCTCGAGACGACGTCTGATTGGGTTGTCTGACCTGTATCGTCTTTTCGGACACGCATGCTAGAGGCCCAATCCTTTAGAATGCATTCATCGACGACCGAGAGGACGGTATGCTATGTCCAACCCAGCCGCCAGGTACACCGACGAGTTCAGGCGCGAGACCGTCGACTACATCATCTCGACGGGCAGGCCGATAACGGAATGCTGCGCAGAACTGGGCCTGAATTCCAAGACCGTGAACAAGTGGGTGCAGAACCGCCGGCGCGAGCTTGCCGGCGGGCCTGACCCCAAGGCCGAGGACCGCGAGCTTCGCGAGGCGAAAAGGCGCATACGCGAGCTCGAGATGGAGAGCGCCTTCTTGAAAAAAGCCGCGGCCTTCTTCGCCAAAAGCCAGGCGTAGCCGCATGCTACCGGATGATGTTGGCGGAGAAGGCCGAATTCCCGGTGAAAATGATGGCCCGCGTGCTCGGCGTGAGCCGATCGGGCTTCTACTCGTGGCTCTCCAACGGCTGCCCGCGAGAAGACTGGTCGGCCGAGCGCGAGGCGGTCCGGCGCGTGTGGCTGGAGTCGGACCGCAGGTTCGGCTTCCGGTTCGTGAAATGCTTCCTGCCCGGCGAGTTCTCCGGATTGACCCTGTACAGGGTGCGCAAGCTGATGCGCGAGCTGGGAATACGCGGCTGCACGCCCAACGCCAGGAAGCGCACCACCATCCCCGACCCGAAGGCCAGGCCCCGGCCCGACCTGGTGAGCCGCGACTTCACCAGTCCCGTTCCAACCTACAAGCTCGTGGGCGACATCACCTACCTGCGCACCGGCGAGGGATGGCTGTACCTGTCGACGGTCATCGACCTCAACACCCGCATGGTGGTGGGCTGGTCGCTCTCCGAGCGCATGACCGCCGACATCGTGGTTTCGGCGCTGGCGTCGGCCAAATCGCGCGGCTACGTGGCCGGCAACGCGATATTCCACGCCGACCGCGGCGCCCAGTACACCAGCAGGCTTCTGGCCGAATGGGCGCGCGACAACGACGTGCGGCTGTCCTGCAGCCGCACCGGCAACTGCCACGACAACGCGGTGGCCGAGTCGTTCCTCGCCACGCTGAAGAACGAGATGTACTACAGGCGCAGCTTCCCGACCAGGGATTCCGCCAAGCACGCGGTGGTCGAGTTCATCGAGGCGTACTACAACCGCCGAAGGCCCCGCTCGACGATCGGCTACAAGGTGCCGGCCGAGGCCATGGCGGCCTTCTTCGAGAGAACCGAGCCCAAGCCCGAGGCCATGCCTATGGCCGCTTGATTCCTCGAGCTTGCGTGTCCGAAATCTTGACACAGGTCAGAAGGCCTCGATGCCAGCGCTGCGCCGATATGGGGCAGCGGCCCCCCCGTTGGCCGCCATGGCCCTGACTTCCGAGCGTATGCTGGCGCCGCTCGTCTTAAGACGTCGACCTCCATCCGGAGCCTGCGGTTCTCGCGCTTGGGCTCCAGGATCCGGTTCTACTCGGGCGTGCGGTTGTCGGCGGCGCGCGGCGAGCCGGTCGCGTTTATCGGCTTGACCCGCCTCTCCACGGTGCTCTTGCCGAGGCCGCACTCGTCCATGGCCTCGCGCCTGGGCTTTCCGGCGTTGTGGAGATCGACTATCTTCCTCTTGAACTCGTCGGTGAAATGCCTCGGTCTGGGGCCGGTCGAGGCCGAGCCCCCGGTCCGGCTGGGGTAGCATGTCGCTGCGGACCATTGTCTTTCCTCTCGTTGAATATCTAGGCGCTGACGATTCTAGGCGATGGCCCTCTCTTGCTTCTTACACCTCGATTGTGCGCGCTACCCCCAGCGGGCCCGGATCGAGCGATTCGGGCCCGCTTTTGGGGCCTGCCGGAAACCCGGTGGTCAAAAAGGGCCAAATATGAGTACTGCTACCAGTTTAGTGGCAGCCAAATGGCCTCAAAAAACGGTGCCAGAGGCCAAAAGTGCATCGATTTTCGTTCTTCAGAGTCGCGATCGGGTGGCGCGCGCAGACGTGGTGTAAGAGCGTCCCGAGGTCCGTCGCTGCAAG
>CAJLPI010000039.1:0-10096 GCA_905208535.1 uncultured Collinsella sp.
ATGCCGACCCGGGGGCCCGAATGGGACCTCGGGGGCGTTCGGCTAGCTGCGGGAATGGCCTATTCGCTCAATGTGTTCGGCTGAGATCGGAAATCAACCTAATTGTAGTTTCAGGTTAGTCCGAGTTTTGACTATCGTCAAGGGCGCCGTGCAAGACGTGTGACCTATACAACATATCGACAAGAAAAACCGCCGGCGCGGGGCGGCGCCGGCGGTTGCGAGAGAATATCGATTGTTGGCTGTTAAGCAGCGACGGCCTCGTAGACCGTGGCGCCCGAGAAGCTGTCGTGCAGGCTCTTGCCGCAGATCCAAGGCAGCTCGACGACCTCGCAGACCGTGTTGACCAGCTCGGAGCAGTCAGTAAAGTGCCCCTTATCGTTGAGGGCCTCGCAATCCTGAACACGCCAATAGCCATCGGTGTGCGTAATGTAGTACTCGTGATCGTTGATCGACACGAAAGCGCGCGTCTTGGAACGCAACAGCTTCAGAAATCCTTCGAAGTCGGTCTCGACGACATCTCCAGCCTGGAACATGATGTTACCTCCTGGCCCGGCGCCACCATGGCGCGTTGATAAACGTTGGTACTCCTTTAGTAAAACCTTTATCAGGGCTTATGCGCGCATCATTTAGGCAAATGGTAAAAACCGCAGGGTAGACGGGATAAAACGTTTAATCATCCCACCGGTTTGTCACATTCTGGCTGAAGTTTTATGCAAACCAACTTTTCCACTTGGTAGCTTGCATTTTTTGGGGCCGACGGCGCGATTACGGTTTTGGTTCGGCGGGTAAGAACGAGGCATCGCAACCAACGTCAGGAGGACACATGGAGACCATCGAGGCGCTCATCCATCGCCGCAGCTGCCGCAAATACAGCGATCGCCCTGTCGAGGCCGAGAAGCTCGCACGCATTATCGAAGCCGGTCAGTATGCGCCGAGCGGCATGGGACGCCAGCCGGTCACGTTCGTCGCCGTCACCGACCCCGCAACCGTCGAGCGCCTCTCGCAGCTCAACGCCCAGGTTATGGGTAGCGAGGGAGATCCCTTCTACGGCGCCAAGACCGTTGTGGTGGTGCTCGTCGACCGCAGCGTGCCCACGCATCTGGAAGACGGCTCGCTCGCCATGGGCAACCTGCTCAACGCTGCCTATGCGCTGGGCGTCGATTCGTGTTGGATCCACCGAGCACACGAGGTCTTTGACTCACCCGAGGGGTTGGAACTGCTGGCCAAGTGGGGTCTGCCCGCCGACGGAAGCCTGCGCGGTGTGGGCAACTGCATTCTGGGCTATGCCGAAGACGTGCTTCCCCAGGCCAAACCCCGCCGCGACAACATCGTGTACGTCAGGTAATTAGTTCCGCCGTTCTAACGAACGGCGGCCCCGCTGACGCTGCGCGAGCCGCATTCACGCCAATCTGACGTTCAATTTCGAGGGCGCGACCAAAAGGTCAGCGCCCTCTCATTTCACGTCACCTTGGCACAAATGCGGCTCGCTCGCTGTTGGTGACTGACATCGGGTGCGCCACTGGTGACATCTGGCACTTGGGCAGCTAAAAGGCCCCGTCCCAAATTTGCTGCTCTACTCGCAACTTATCTTGCCGATGGAGTTGTCGTCGTTTCGTTCGCGTGGATCGTTTCGGCGCTGTCGCCCTGTTCGTCCTCGTCCTTTTGCGCGTCGGCGATGGTGGAGGCCGCCGCAACGATACCACGCTGAGGCGCCACGCCCGTCTGGGCCTGAGCGCCCTCGACAAGCTCCGTGCCGGCATGCGCGAGCTCAGCAGACCCGAACATCGCACTCAGGTCGGCCCCGCCGCCGGCGTAACCAAGCGCCGCGAGCGCGATGACAACCACCGCAACAACGACCGCGATCGGAACATAGCGATGCCAGCCTGCGGGATTGAGGCCGCTACGGCGAGCAGCGCCACGGCTAATGAAGCCGAGCGTTCCATCGTGCTTGAGCTTTGACCCCACCACACGCTTACGGCCCCACAGCGACGATTCGGCCTGCATGGCCAAGCGAGCGCTTGCCGAAGGATAGCCATATCTAGTGCGTTTGAACGAGCCGTCGAAGCCTGAGGCGCTTTTGCCCCACGTCCGCGAAGTCGTGCGACGGTTGACCGGCGCCGTGGGCTTTCGAGCCCGATTTGGTTTTGAAGTCTCCGTCATACGCCCCCGCACGCCATAACGCAATCGAAACATTACCGCTTTGGACTGTAGCACACGCGCTGCATGCGGTCACGAGCGCCTCGCTCAGCGGTCGTCTTCCTTCAGCAAGCGCCACAGGGTCGTGCGGCTTATTCCTAGCACCTCGGCAGCGCGGGTCCGGTTGCCCTGAAGGTAGCCTACGACCAGCCGCGCGATGTCGCGTTCGGTATCGGCCAGTGGACGCAGGATATACAGGTCGCTGTCGAGCGTCGGAGTGCCAAAGGTTGCGGTTTTGATGACGTCTTCCTGGGCGAGCACCTCCTCCGCCACCGTGCGCTCCGCCACGCCCGGCCCTACTAATATATAGAGTCGTTCCGAGACCTCGCGAAGCTGCAGATAGTTGCGTGGCCAGCGATAGCCGTTGAGTGTCGAGGCAGCCTCCTCAGACATACTCGGAGCGGCAGTTCCAAAGACATCTGACAGATACGACAAATACTGCGCAACCTTTTTCGATGCGCCACCCTGCTCGGCAATCGCAGGCGCCACACTCACTGCGCACGCCAAGCGCTCGGTTACAAAAGCGGCTTGATGGCTTTCGCCACCGCCCGGCATATCGTTTGCCGTCAAAACCACATGGCAACGCGCGGCCAGCGCCGTGTCGGTCATCGTAGAGACAAGCTCGCGCAGACGCTGCGGCGAAAGTGCATGCCAGCCGCCAATACAAAGGGTCAGCCTTGTCTGGAACAGCGGCGATTCCGAGCTTTTGAGCAGATGGCGCCAGCCGCGATCTGTGAGCTCGTCAAGCGCCACGGACACAAAGGGTTCGTCAGCATAAGGCCCATCCAGATAGAGGCGTTTTGCAATCTCTGCCTGGCCAGCACCCAGCTCGCCCTCCAACATGAGGGGCACGCCGCGGGCATAGCTTTCGCAGACGGGGGCAGCGACCGCAGCGGCGCCCTCGACAATGCCGTACGCGCTTGCCTCGTAGCGCGCCTCGACCTCATCTGCGTTAAGCCACTCAATGCCCGCGTGTGCCGCCACACCGCGCACCTCGCGGACCACGACCACCCAAAGCGCGCCGTATTCCTTGGCGACCGGACGCACCGTGAGGCTCAAGCGCCCTCCCGCATGCCCCATCACCAGGCGCGTGCCGTTGCCCACGCGCCCCAGGCGCTCGGCGACAAATGCCGCGACATCTCGCTCGAGCGCGACATCATCCATGGTCGAAATCGCCACGTGTCCATGCCCATCGATCGCCAACGCCGAGGCCCCGGCAGCGGCCAAGGCCTCGATCAAGATTTGCAGCTTGGCGTCACTGTTCATATTGCGCCCCGTCCTCGGCGCCACGCCGCCACCGACGGCCGCGCGGGTGAGTGTTTCAAAATTGAACGATATTGCTCACCAAACACTATAGGGCAGAAGCCGCCGTCCTGCGAGTATATGAGTTGCCCCGCATCGCCATCCTGGCGGGGCGATAAGAGCTCTTCGGGACTTATAAACCTGCGGACAAGCCATACCCGCAAGAGCTCCTATCGCTCCACCGCGAAGATGCGCTCGCCAGCAACCAGCACGCAAATAAGCTACTTCTCTACCAGATTCCCAGCACGTGCTGCATCCCCAAACTCATGCACGCAATGCCAATCCAGCAGCAAAAGCCCAATGCGATGGGCTTGCCGCCCTTTTTGACCAGCTCGACGATATCGGTATTAAAGCCAATAGCTGCCATGGCCATCACGATAAGGAACTTCGACAGCTCCTTGATGGGCGCCGTAATGGACGTGGGAAGCTGAAACACCGTGGTGATCACACTCGCCAGCACAAAGAACAGCACGAACATGGGAAATGCGCGCTTAAACGAGAACGTGCTCTTGGCATCGCCGCCGGCCTTGCGCGCCAGATGCATCTGCCAGCATGCAAGGACCAACGTGATGGGAATAATGGCCAGCGTCCTGGTGAGCTTGACCACCGTGGCGCTCTCGAGCACATTGGCGCCGGGATGCATGCTGTCCCAGGCGCTCGCCGCAGCCGTTACCGACGAGGTGTCGTTGATGGCGGTGCCGGCAAACAGGCCAAAGCCCTCGTTGGTCAGCCCGAGCATACCGCCGAGCGTCGGAAACACGAGCGCCGCGATAACGTTAAACAGGAAGATGACCGAAATAGCCTGGGCAATCTCGCGATCGTCGGCATCGATGACGGGCGCGGTCGCGGCGATGGCAGAACCGCCGCAAATCGACGAGCCCACGCCCACAAGCGTCGCGATCTTGCTCGGCACGTTCATAACGCGGCAAAGCACAAAGGCGATGACAAGCGAGGTCGAGATCGTCGCCACGATAATCGGTAGCGACTGGGCGCCCTTGGACAGAATCTGGGAGAGGTTCATGCCAAAGCCAAGCAGGATAACCGCGTACTGCAAGACTTTTTTAGACGTATAGGTGACACCGGCGGCGAGCTGTTCGCGGCGATTCTTGGGAAAGACGAGCGCCAGGACCATGTCAAAGAGGATGGCAAATACCGGCCCGCCGACCACCTCAATTTGTTTGCCGAGCAACGTCGCGGGGATAGCGATGATCAGGCAGAACAAGACACCCTTCCAGCGCTCGCGTACGATATTCGCCAGTTGCATATGGGATTCCTTCTTTCTCTTTCACGTTTGCGACGGCTTATGATACGGCAACATTGAGCGCAGCCTTGCGTAAACAAAGACTAAGATGCCGCAATAGTTCTTGGGCAACAGCCGAATTACCCACCGCGGAAAGCTGATTCGCGGCATAATTAACAACTGACATATGAGTTTGATAGAACAGTTGCGAGGCGCTATGGAAGAATCGATGCACGTCGGCGAGCAGGAAACGAGCCTACAGGACCAGTCCTACCACACCATTCGACGCAAAATCGTCTACCTGGACTACAAGCCGGGCGAAAAGCTGGGCGTCAAGCAACTTTGCGACGACCTGGATATGGGGCGCACGCCCGTGCGCGAGGCTTTGGTTCGCTTGGCGCAGGAAGGCCTGGTGCGCACCGTGCCCCAGAGCGGCACCTACGTCTCACCCATCAACCTCACCCTTGCCGAGAGTGCCTGTTACATCCGCGAGCATCTGGAAAAGCAGGTGATTGTGGAGTGCTGTGCGCGAGCCACGTCGGCCGGCATCGAGCAGCTCGACCGCGCCATCGTGCTGCAGGAAAAGGCCATGGCCGAAGAGGATCGCATCGGCTTCTTTTTGAGCGACAACCTCATGCATCACATGATTTTTAGCATCGCATGCCGCAGCACCGTGTGGTCGTGGCTCGAGGAGACCAATGCCGACCTGGAGCGCTTCCGCTGGCTGCGCGCCGCCACGCAGGTTCTCGACAATCAGGACATCGTGAACGAGCACAGGCAGATTCGCCGCGCTATCGCCGGTCGCGACCCCATCGAAGCGAGCTTTTTGGTCAGCAAGCACCTGCACATGATGTTCCGCAACCAAACCGAGGTTCTGGACCAGTTCCCCGAGTACTTCGAGACCAGCAAGCTCCGCTAACCTGCCAAAACCACCACAAAGGGGACAGGCACCTTTGTGGTGGTTTCTCCGTACAAAAAGGCCCGGCTCCGTCTGATGACGCGGAGCCGGGCCTTGGTCGTTAGAACGGCGGAACCAACTACTCGACAGTAACGCTTTTCGCCAGGTTACGAGGTTGGTCAACGTCGCAACCGCGCAGGATGGCGACCTCGCGGGCGAGCAGCTGCAGCGGGACGCTCGCGGTGATGGGGCTGAACACGTCGCGGACGGCCGGCACGCGGATGATGCAATCGGCAATCTTGTTGATCTCCTCGTCACCCTCGGTGGCAACGACGATGACCTTGGCGCCACGCGCCTTGCACTCCATGAGGTTCGACACGGTCTTGTCGTAGGTGGCACTCTTGGTGGCCACAGCGATGACAGGGAAGCCCGGGTCGATCAGGGCAATGGGGCCGTGCTTCATCTCGCCGGCGGCGTAGGCCTCGGCATGCAGGTAGCTGACCTCCTTGAGCTTGAGTGCGCCCTCGTAGGAAATAGCGGCACCCATGCCACGGCCCACGAACAGCGCCGACTGCGCGTCTTTGCACAGCAGGGCGGCCTCATGAACGGCCTCGGTTTGGGTATCCAAAATCCACTGGATCTGCTCGGCCGTGTCGGAAAGCTCGCGGAACAGCATGCGCGCCTGCTTGGTGGTCAGACGGTACTTAACCTGCGCCAGCAGCAGAGCCAGCAGCGTAAGGCTCACGACCTGACCGATAAAGCTCTTGGTCGAGGCAACCGCGATCTCCTTGTTGGCCTTGGTGTAGATGACGCCGTCGCTCTCACGCGCCACCGGGCTGCCCACCACGTTGGTGATGCCGAAGACCTTGGCGCCCTTGATGCGCGCGTCGCGAATGGCGGCAAGGGTGTCGGCCGTCTCGCCCGACTGGGACACAGCCACGACAAGCGTCGTCGGCGTGATGATGGGATTGCGATAGCGGAACTCGCTGGCCGCCTCAACCTCGGTGGGGATGCGAGCCCAGCCCTCAATAAGGTTCTTGGCGATGAGGCCAGCGTGATAGCTAGTGCCGCAAGCGATCACGTAGACGCGGTCGATGTCGTTGAGTTCCTCGAGGGACAGGCCCAGCTCGTCGATATCGAGCTCGCCGGCGGGGGTCATACGGCCCACCAGCGTATCGCGCACGACGCGCGGCTGCTCGTGGATTTCCTTGAGCATAAAGTCGGGATAACCGCCCTTTTCTGCCATGTCCAGGTCCCAGTCGATGTGGGTGACCTTGGGCTCGATGACGTTGCCGGCCTCGTCGGTGTACTCGACGCCCGCGGGCGTGAGCTTGGCAAACTGACCGTCCTCGAGCACCACGACATCGCGAGTGGCGTCGATGAGCGCGATGACATCGGAAGCAACATAGGAGCCGGTTTCGCCCACGCCGACTACGATCGGGGAATCCTTGCGGGCGACAGCAATCACGCCGGGCTCGTCAGCGCACACGGCGGCCAGACCATAGGCACCGACCACGTGGGTGCAAGCCTCGCGCACGGAGGCCATCAGGTCGTGCGTCTCGGCATAAGCCTCTTCGATCAGATGCGCGAAGACCTCGGTATCGGTCTCGCTCTTAAAGTGGTGGCCGCGGCCCTCCAGCTCTTCGCGCAGCTCGGCGAAGTTCTCGATGATGCCGTTGTGGACGATGGCGATACGACCGTCGCAGCTGGTGTGGGGATGGGCGTTAACGACGGAGGGCTTGCCGTGGGTGGCCCAACGGGTGTGGCCGATACCGCAGGTAGCGTCGCTGTCGATGTTGGAAAGCTCGCTCTCCAGGCCCGCGACCTTGCCCACGCGGCGGATGACGTCGAGGTGCGCCGCGGCGCCCTCACCCACCTCGAGCGCGACGCCCGAGGAGTCATAGCCGCGATACTCCATACGCTTAAGACCCGTGACCAGGATGTTCTTTGCAATATCAGAGCCGGTGTAGCCGACAATTCCGCACATAGGATAAATCCCTTCGTTCGCGTGACTGCAAGACGTCCACGCACAGGGGGCGCTGAGACGTATAACGTTCGAGTATTGTACTCACGCAAGCGCAAGCTGATATACCAGAAGTGGTATCTCAACTTAGATACCACCCGATGCACACATGCCCAGCCGGTCCAAACCGCCACAATGGGGACAGGAACCTTTGTGGTGGTTTGGACCGGGCCGGCGCTCTGTCCCGGCGAAAGATCTCGATCTGTAACATCTGGGGCTCCGGAAGCCGGCTTAGTGTTACAGATCGAGACATTACAGCTCGGCCCCTGCACTATGTCTCGATCTGTAACAGGTAGAGCCGGTTTTGCCGTCCAGATGTTACAGATCGAGACAATTGAAGGCCCGGGCAGCTCAAACCACCGCAAAGGTGCCTGTCCCCTTCGTGGTGGTCGCGCTGGCAACGGCGTTTGCCCAGATAAAACCTGCCAAAATAAACCTGTCCCTAATTGGCAGGTTTTGACACCCTGGGGGCGGGCGATGCTACAATCTGGCTTGTACTTGAAACGCATCAAAGGGGCCGCTATGGCAAAGGTAAAAATCAGCGACGTCGCGCGCGAGGCCGGGGTTTCGCTGGGCACGGTTTCCAACGCGCTCAACCACCCCGAAAAGCTGCGCCCCGAGACCCTCAAGCTCATCAACGAGACCATCAATCGCCTTGGCTACCTGCCCAACCAAAGCGCTCGCCAGCTGGCCGGCGGCACCACTAAGTCCTTTGGCCTTGTCCTCCCCCGTCTCGATCACGGCTTTTCGCTCCAGATTGCCAGCGGTGCCCACAACGAGGCACGCAAGCACGGCTATGACTTGCTCATCGCCAATGCCGATAACGACGATATTCTCGAGGATCATTACCTGCGCTATTTTATGGGCACGCAGATGTCCGGCGTCATGGTTCAGCCCATGGCGTCCCTCGATTGGCACCCCGCCATGACCAAGATACCCGTCCCCATCGTCCATCTGGACGTCCATTGTTCAGAACCCGGTTACTACGTGGCCGCCGACAACGAGGCACAGGGGCGCATTATCGCCGAGCTCGCCATCGCCCGCGGCGCACGCCATATCACCGTTGTGGGCAGAGCGGCATTTATGCAGCTCACCCTGCGCGTCCTTGGCATTCACAAGGCGCTTGCCCTGCACCCCGAAATCAAAATCGAGGTCATCGACGTTGGCGAATGGAACACTGCCGCCGACGGCTACAGCATCGGTGCCCAGATTGCCGAGCGCCCTGCTGACGAGCGCCCCGATTTTGTCATCGGTCTGACCGACGTATTGGCCTCGGGCGTTATCTCGGCGCTGACCGACAAAGGCATCTCCGTCCCCGAGCAGGTCCGCGTGGCAGGCTGCGACGGCAATCCGCTCGCCTGGAGCGGGTCGGTCCCCCTTACCACCGTGGCGCCGCCGGGCTACGAAATTGGCCGCAAGGGTGTTCAATTGCTCATGGAGCAAATCGAGGATAAACCTGCCGCCAAGACCAAACGAGTCCGCATCGGCTCCGCCGCGCGCACCGTCACCACGGTCACGGCCACCGAGGACATTAACCGTCAGGAGCTCGTGCGCCCCTTCTTGCTCGAGCGCGTAAGCACCCAAAATGCCAAGCCGCATCCGACGGGCCAACCCATAGTCCCGACAACCGACATCAACCTGGGCGCCTACCTGTAACAAAAAAACGCCGCAACGGAAACAGCCCCGCTGCGGCGTTTTGAACTGCCTCCCATTTCTTGGACATGAGAAATGGGAGGCTTTCTTTATGCGCGTTGATTTGAGAGTGAAGCATGATATCGAGGCCAGGAAGGCGGCCATAGGGCTCTTCGAGCTCGGGCACGGGTATAAATCTGCCGCGATTGCCCTTTCGCTTCCCGTGGAAGCCGTGAGAAGATGGCAGGAGATATACCGCGCATTCGGGAGCGAGGTGCTGCTGCGCATGGACGGAAAGCAGGGCAGGTACACATACGAGCAGAAGGTCGCCGCCGCCTCCGCCGTCGTCGACGGCGGCATGACGAAGACCGAGGCGATGGCGGCGTTCGGCATAATGTCGATGTCGCCGCTCAAGAAGTGGTGCGCGCTATACCGCCGGGGCGGCGCGGAGGCCCTGCGCCCGAGGCCCAAGGGCCGGCCGAAGGGTTCCAAGGCGAGGCCGCGGACCCGCGAGGAGGAGCTCGAGGAGCGGTGCCGTAGGCTCGAGGCCGAGGTGGCCTACCTAAAAAAATTACGCGCCCTGGTCGAGAGGGACGGGCTCTGACCAGGGCGAAGGCCGAAGCGGTCGCGGCCCTGCGCGCCGAGGGGCACGCGCTCGGGCACCTGCTCGCATGCGCCGAGCTCAAGCGGTCGACCTACTACTACGCCCTCGCGCACCCGCCGAGGCCCACGCGCCCCGAGCTCTGGGAGGCGGCCGCCGAGATCTTCTCGCGCACCGCCAACGGCTGCGGGCACCGGCAGATAG
>CAJLPI010000040.1:0-8251 GCA_905208535.1 uncultured Collinsella sp.
CACCGGCAGCGCCCGCGGCCCCGGCAAAGCCCGAGCCCCAATCGCTGCCCCAGGCGCCGTTGCCGCTAAAGATGCTGTCGAAGATGTCGCCCCAGCCGCTGGCGCCCGCGCCGGCACCGTAGCCGCCGCCATACGCGCCGCCTGCGCCCGGCATGCCGCCAAACATGAGCATCTGGTCGTACTCTTTGCGCTTCTTCTCGTCCGAAAGCGTCTCGTAGGCCTCGCTAATCTCCTTGAACTTGGCCTCGTCGCCGCCGGCATCGGGGTGATATTTTTGCGCGAGCTTGCGAAACGCGCTCTTGATCTCTTTGTCGGAGGCGCTCTTGGATACGCCCAGGATGTCATAGAAGGTTTTGCCTGCAGCCATCGTAGCTCCTCTCCTGTTTCATCCGCCGCCCAGCGGGCGGCGGCTCATGCTTTCATATGGCACTAGGCCAGAAAGGGCCCCGGGTGTTGCCCCGGGGCCCTTCTCAATTACTCCTCGGTGCTCTCAGCCGTATCGGCCGCAGCATCCTCGGGCGCCGCTTCGGGCTCCGGTGCGGGGCGCTTCTCGCCACCGTAGGTCACCGTCACCATCGCGGAGCGCAGGATGCGGTCCGCCATGCGGTAGCCCTTCTGGTACACGTCGTTGACGGTCTCGTCGTACTGCGATGCGTCCTCGACACGCCCCACGGCCTGGTGCTCGAGCGGATCGAACGCCTCGCCCTTGGGGTCGATGGGCTCAACGCCCTCGTGCGCAAACACATCGAGCAGCTTGGCATGCATCGCGTCAACGCCATCGACGAACTGCTTAAAGTCGTCGGAAAGCTCCTGGCTACGGGCATGGTCGATTGCACGCTCGATATCGTCAACCACCGGCAACAGCGCGGTGACGAGCTTCTCGGTCGCGCGCTCGCGCTCGGCGATACGCTCGCTAGCGGTGCGGCGACGGAAGTTCTCCCAGTCGGCCTGCAGACGGGCGGTACGCTCGGTGGCGTCCTTTGCCTTGTCCTCGGCGGCCTTCTGGGCCTCTGCCGCAGCATCGAGCTCGCTGCGCACGTCGGCAAGCTCCTTTTGGGCCTGCTCGAACTTGAGCTTAAAGTCGTTGTCGGCGGCTTCCTCACCGGCGCGGATAGCGGCTTCCACCATCTCGTCCTCGGTCATCGTCGCCTCCTTGTTGGAATCCTCTACCTGGTTCTCGGCAGCCTCGGCGGCCTCGGCCTCGTTGGCCTCGGTATCGTCGACGGTCTCTACGGGAATCTTCACGTCCTTCTCCTCAGAGTCAACGGGGGCGGCGCCAGCGGCGGCCGCCTCCGTGCGAGCTTTACGGGCGGACATGATTACTTGTCCTCGTCGTCCACAACCTCGTAGTCGGCGTCGACAACGTCATCGTCGGCAGGCTGGGCACCGGCGGCACCGTCGGTCTGCTGCTGAGCGTCGGCGTAGACAACCTGAGCCAGCTCGTAGGCCACGGACTGCAGGGACTCGCCAGCGGCCTTGATGGCCTCGACGTCAGAGCCCTCGAGCGCCTTCTTGGCGTCGGCGATAGCGGCCTCGGCCTTGGACTTCACGTCGGCGGAAACCTTGTCGCCCAGCTCGTTGAGGGTCTGCTCGGTGGAGTAGCACAGGCTGTCGGTCTGGTTGCGGACCTCGACCTCTTCCTTCTGCTTCTTGTCCTCCTCGGCATGAGCCTCGGCGTCCTTGACCATACGATCGACTTCGTCGTCGGACAGAGCGGTGGAGCCAGAAATGGTGATCTGCTGCTCCTTGCCGGTGCCCTTGTCCTTAGCGGAGACCTTGACGATGCCGTTGGCGTCGATGTCGAAGGTGACCTCGATCTGCGGCACGCCGCGGCGGGCAGCCGGGATACCGGTCAGCTGGAACTTACCGAGCGACTTGTTATCGCGGGCAAGCTCGCGCTCGCCCTGGAGCACGTTGATCTCGACGCTGGTCTGGTTGTCGGCAGCGGTGGAGTAGACCTCGGTCTTGGAGGTCGGGATCGTGGTGTTGCGGTCGATCATCTTGGTCATGATGCC
Organism: uncultured Collinsella sp.; assembly: GCA_905208535.1. Lineage (GTDB taxonomy): Bacteria > Actinomycetota > Coriobacteriia > Coriobacteriales > Coriobacteriaceae > Collinsella. The sequence continues at coordinate 2,016 of CAJLPI010000040.1, forward strand.
GCCCATGGTCTCGACGCCCAGCGACAGCGGGGTAACGTCGAGCAGCAGGATGCCCTCGACGTCACCGGTCAGCACGCCGCCCTGGACGGCAGCGCCGTCGGCAACGACCTCGTCGGGGTTCACGGACATGTTGGGCTGCTTGCCGGTCATGGTCTTGACCAGATCCTGGACGGCGGGCATACGGGTGGAGCCGCCGACGAGGATGACCTCGGTCAGATCGGAGAGCTTAAGCTTAGCGTCGCGCAGGGCGTTGGTGACAGGCTGCTTGCAGCGCTCGAGCAGGTCGCGGGTGATCTTCTCGAACTCGGCGCGGGTCAGCGTGTAGTTGAGGTGCAGCGGGCCAGACTGGTTCATGGTGATGAACGGCAGGTTGATGGTGGACTGCTGGGCTGCGGAGAGCTCCTTCTTGGCGTTCTCGGCGGCCTCCTTCAGACGCTGCAGGGCCATGGGGTCCTGACGCAGGTCGACACCGTTCTCCTGCTGGAACTTATCGGCCATCCAGTCGATGACGCGCTGATCCCAGTCGTCGCCGCCCAGGTGGTTGTCGCCCGAGGTGGACAGAACCTCAAACACGCCGTCAGCGAGGTCGAGGATGGAGACGTCGAAGGTGCCGCCGCCCAGGTCGAAGACCAGAATGCGCTGGTCGGTGCCCTGCTTGTCCAGGCCATAGGCCAGAGCAGCAGCGGTCGGCTCGTTGACGATACGCTTGACGTTGAGGCCGGCGATCTTACCGGCGTCCTTGGTGGCCTGACGCTGGGCGTCGTTGAAGTAGGCCGGGACGGTGATGACGGCGTCGGTGACGGTCTCGCCCAGATACTTCTCGGCGTCGGCCTTCATCTTTGCGAGCGTCATGGCGCTCACCTGCTCGGCGGTATAATCCTTGCCCTCGATATCGACGACGGCACGGCCACCCTGGCCCTCCTTGACCTCATACGGCACGGTCTTGATCTCGGAGGTGCACTCGGAGTACTTGCGGCCCATGAAGCGCTTGATGGAGAACACGGTGTTCTTGGGGTTGGTGACAGCCTGGTTCTTAGCGGCCTTACCCACGACGCGGTCGCCGTCGGCACGGAAGCCAACAACGGACGGGGTGGTGCGGTCGCCCTCGGCGTTCACGATAATGGTCGGAGAACCGCCCTCGAGGACGGCCATTGCGGAGTTAGTAGTACCAAGGTCGATACCAAGAATCTTACTCATTAGAAATTCCCTCTCTCTTGTGCGTTCGCGCCGCCTCGACGGTCTGCCGCGCGGCGCTTCGGCTTGTCTTTCAGGATGTAGTGTATCCCCTTATGGGCCGGAATATACAAAATCTAAGTCAATTCATATAAGATTTCTTATCTCTGAGAGTTTAGGTTCTCAAATGTGCAGGTAGATGCACTGTTTGAGTTCTCGGCAGATCTATTGAGATCTATGTAGAGATGGCTGAGGTTTGGGCTTGGGAGCGCACATGGCGGCCCCGGGCTTCCCTGGGGAAAGTTCGACCCGTTTTTCGGCCAAATAATGGGATGCGCTTTCCACAAGCACGCTCAATCGCCCTATATTTCAAGTCACCTATAGCTAACATTTGCGCAGTTCAACGGCCCCACCTGCGCGTTTTTTAGTAAACCTTGGCATACTCGGCGAACGGTATGAAGATGCCGGCCAGAGGGTATTGCAAACGGTCGCTCCCGTGGTATGTTTTTGCCCGAATCAAACCGACGCGCATCGCCTGTAGCGTCGGTCAACAGAGAGGAAACTACCATGGCTCATCCCGTAATTGATGCCGACGAGTGCATCGCTTGTGGCGTTTGCGTCGACTCCTGCCCCGCTGGCGTTCTGGAGCTCCAGGACGTCGCTACCGTCGCTGACGAGGACTCCTGCGTCGCCTGTGGCGCTTGCCAGGACGCTTGCCCCGCCGGCGCGATCACCGAGATCGTCGAGGAGTAACAACTCCCCCACTTGCACACTCACAAGTACACCGTGCACAAAAAGGAGGCCTCCGCATCGCCGCGGAGGCCTCCTTTTGCATGTGTTCTAGGACAAATCATCCTCGTAGGGCATTAAATCGGCAAGGTAGCCCTTCTCCTTGAGCATGGCCTCGATCTCGTCGAGGGTTTGCTCATCCTCTGCCGCAATGCGATGGAAGTGATAGCCGCTCGTCACCGTTAATAGTGGAAAGCTCTTGCCGCTCTCGATATCGTGCAGATAGCGCTCAACATCGCGACGATTGCGAATGTCCAGGTCGGCCGTGATCTTACCGTACACGCGGTGATTGACGATCACGTTGAGCACGGCGCCGCCGGCGTCGACGATACTCGTGAGCTCATCGCCTGCCTGCTCAACGCTGTGGCGAACCTTGACCAAGCGCGTGGGCACGGCGGGGCTGCTGGGGGCCTCCTGTAGTACATAGCCGCGATTGGTGGCGACGATATCGTGCCCGTCAGCGCGCAGCAGGGCGATGTCCTGCACCACGACCTGACGGCTCACGCCCACCTCGCGGGCAAGCGCACTGCCCGAGACAGGATCTTTGGCCCCCTCGAGCACGGCCATGATGGCACGGCGACGCTCGCGGGCGTCCATTATTTACCGTCCAGCAGACGCAGGTGCTTGAGCGAGAGGTCGAGAATCGGCGCAGAGTGCGTCAACGCCCCCGAGCTGATAAAGTTAACACCCAGGTCGGCCAGGGCACGAATGTTGTCGGCGTCTACGTTGCCCGAGCACTCGGTCTTAGCACGACCGGCGATAAGCTCAATCGCTGCAGCCATGTCGTCGTGGGTCATGTTGTCGAGCATGATGATATCGGCACCGGCCTCCACGGCCTCGCGTACCATGTCCAGGTTCTCGCACTCGATCTCAACCGTCGTGGTAAACGATGCGTGGGCGCGTGCCATCTCAATCGCACGCGTCACACCACCGGCGGCGTCAATATGGTTGTCCTTGAGCATGACAGCCGTCGACAGGTTGTAGCGGTGGTTGCTGCCGCCGCCGATCTCGACCGCGGCCTTCTCGAAGACACGCATGCCCGGCGTGGTCTTGCGCGTGTCGACAAGCACGGTCTTGGTACCTTCGAGCGCCGCTGCCATGTTGTGCGTGTAGGTGGCGATGCCGCTCATGCGCTGCAGGTAGTTGAGCGCCACGCGCTCGCCCGAAAGCAGCACGCGCGCGTCGCCGCGCACCTGGCCCACGTGGTCGCCGGCATGCACCTCGTCGCCATCCGAAACATCGAACAACACGGAGCTCTGCGGATCCAGCAGCTCAAAGGTGCGGGCAAACACATCCAAGCCGGCGATGATACCGTCGGCCTTGGCGATAAGCTCAACGGTAGCGGGACGCGCCGTGGGGCACACGCTTGCCGTGCTCACGTCCTCAAACGTAATGTCCTCGCGCAGAGCCTGCAGAATCAGATCATCGACGACGAGCTTCATGGTAATGGGATTCATGGTCTACTCCTCCACGGCCTGCGTGCCGGCGGCACGGGCCAAATCATCGATTGCAAGGGTATCGGCGCTCAGAGCGCGGTGACGCCCGTCAAGTGCGGGCTCACCGGCCTGCTCCACGGTCAGCGACTCGCCGGTGCGCATGTACCACGCGGCGCGACGACCCCAGACCAGCGCCTCGAGCAGGCTGTTTGATGCAAGGCGATTCTTGCCGTGAACGCCGTTGCAGGCCGTCTCACCGGCTGCGTAGAGCTCGGGCATCGAGGTGCGGCCGTCCTTGTCGACCCACACGCCGCCCATAAAGTAGTGCTGCGTAGGCGTAACGGGGATGGGCTCGTCCAAGATGTCGCGGCCGTCCTCCAAGCAGCGTGCGCGAATGTTGGCAAAGTGCCCGGTCACTACATCGCGCTCGACGGGGGCAAAGCTCAGCCACTCGTGCTCAGTACCGTCCTGCTTCATCTGCTCGCGAATAGCGGCGGCGACCACATCGCGCGGCTGAAGCTCGTCGGTAAAGCGCTCACCGGCGGCATTGAGCAGAATCGCGCCCTCGCCGCGGCAGCTCTCGCTGATCAGGAACGTGCGGCCTGGCTGCGGCGAGAACAGGCCCGTGGGGTGAATCTGCACGTAGTCCAGGTGCTCCATCTTAATGCCATGCTCCTGAGCGATGTAGCAGGCATCGCCCGTAAGCTGCGGATAGTTGGTCGAGTGGTCGTATACGCCGCCGATGCCGCCCGTTGCCCACAGCGTGTGACGGGCATGGATCTTAAACGGCTCGCCGGCATGCGCGCCCTCGGCGGCATTTACCAGCTCGTCGGCGGGGCGGACCGAGTTGTCCTCGTCCACGGGAACGGCGACGACACCGGCACACACCGTGGCGCCGTCACGCTCGCCCGTCAGGATGTCGGTCATGGCCACGTGCTCCAAAATCTGCACGTTATCCAGTTTGCGAACGGCCTGAAGCAGCTTGGTCGTAATCTCCTTGCCCGTAATGTCGGCATGGAAGGCAATGCGGGGGCGGCTGTGCGCGCCCTCGCGGGTAAAGTCGAGGCCGCCATCGGCCTTGCGCTCAAAATCCACGCCCATCGCTAGCAGGTCGTTGATGACCGAGCGGCTCGAGCGGATCATGATGTCGACGCTCTCGCGGCGGTTCTCGTAGTGGCCGGCGTGCATGGTGTCCTCAAAGAAGGCATCGTAGTCCGAGCCCTCGGGCAGCACGCAGATGCCGCCCTGCGCGAGCATCGAATCGCACTCGTCGACCGCGCCCTTGGAGAGCATGATCACGCGCGTACTCGTCGGCAGGTTGAGCGCCGCGTACAGGCCGGCTACGCCGCAGCCGGCAATGACGACGTCGCACTCCATATCGGGGTATTGCTTGGTTTCCACAGGAATCCTCTCCCTTGAATGTGACATAAGGGACCGTCCCTCATGCCGCATTGTTCTAGCGCGCTGCGTACTCGAGCATGCGGTCGAGCGTGAGCTTGGCCTGGTCTGCCGCCTCGTCCGAGACGCCGATCTGCACCTCGCCCTCGCCCGTCTCCAGGCAGTGCACGAGCTTTTCGAGCGTGATGAGATCCATGTTGACGCAGGTGGGCTGCACCGCGGGGAAGTAGAACTTCTTGCCGGTGCTCTGGCAGCGGCGCTCGAGCTCGTAGAGCACGCCGCGGACCGTCACGATGATGAACTCGCTCGCGTCCGACTCCTCGGCGTACTTGATGATGCCGGCGGTGGAGCCGATGTAGTCGGCCTCGGCCAGGACGTCGGCCTTGCACTCGGGGTGCGCCAGCACGAGCGCATCGGGATGCGCCTCCTGCGCGTCGACAATCTGCTCGACGGTGATGATGTGGTGGCGCGGGCAGTAGCCGTTGTTGAGGATGACGTGCTTTTGCGGCACCCGCTCGGCTACGAAGCGGCCCAGGTTTTGATCGGGGATAAACAGGATGTGCTGCTGTGGCAGCTCGGATACGATCTTGACGGCGTTGGAGCTGGTGACGCACACGTCGCTCCAGCTCTTGATCTCGACCGTCGAGTTGACGTAGCAGACCACGGCAAGGTCGTCGCCGTACTCGGCGCGCGCCGCGTCGACCGTCTCGCGCTTGACCATGTGAGCCATGGGGCAGTCCGCGCCCGGCTCGGGCAGCAGCACGGTCTTGGTGGGGTTGAGCAGCTTGGCGCTCTCGCCCATAAACTCCACGCCGCACAGCACGATAGCCTGCTGCGGTAAGCTCTTGGCAAGCTTTGCCAAGTAGAAGCTGTCGCCGACGTAATCAGCCACGGCCTGCACCTCGGGCGCCACATAGTAGTGCGCCAGAATCACCGCATCACGCTGGGTTTTTAATTGCTGAATGGCCTCGACGAGCTCTGCGGGCACCAGTGCCGCGCGCTCCGTTGCCGTCGTTGCCGATGCTAGGCCGGCCGCGATATCGCGTGCAAGCTCCGATGCATCCATGTTCGCGCTCTGTGCCATCAAGGCCCCTCTCTTTTGGCGAATCTTGGGGCTTTAGTATGACACCTAGGTTTACAGCTGACAAGACAGCTGTAAACCTAGGTGTAAAGTTGAAATAAAGATTCAATCATGCGGCAGGTCCATTTTCGAACTGGCAAGCTGAGGACAGCCGAAAATGGACCCGCCCCATGATTCGGGCAGCCCGTTTTGTCCTGGACCAAGGGGCAGTGGTCAAAAAGGGCCAAATATGAGTACTGTCACCAAATTAGTAGCATCGATTTTCCGGTCCAGAGCAGCAAAATCGCCTTGTTTGGAGCCCGATCGCGGGTAGCGTGCAGAGATGTGGTGTAAGAGGCGGGGCATGCCCCGCCTCCGCC
>CAJLPI010000041.1:0-7577 GCA_905208535.1 uncultured Collinsella sp.
TCCGTACATGTACGGATGAATGTGGGAGGTGTTCGGATAAAGTCGATAATCAAGGGTTTCGCGCTCAAAAAACGTGAGGCACGTCGCAGGGTTGCTTTTGGGAATTTGATATGCTATACTATAAAAATCCAAGCAAAGGAGTTTATCAATATGCGGCAAGGTATTTTTAAATAAAATTTGATAATGGGAACAAAGACAAACGTCCTCAAGGAGAGGGCTTGGTTTTTGTACCCAATTTAAGAATACTTTTGCCTTTTCATTTCATATCGTGATAGACAACGGCCAGCCTTGGCCGCAGTTTTCATGTGTGTCCTACCTATCATCCCCAGCGGTAAAAGTATTTGTCGCTGGGGATTTTTGCGCCCTTCTGGGCCTTGTATGGAGGACAATCATATGAAAATCATCAATATTGGCATTCTTGCTCATGTAGACGCAGGTAAGACGACCTTGACGGAGAGCCTGTTATATACCAGCGGAGCATTCGAGGCGCTCGAGCCGTGGGAACAGCGCGAGATCATGCGCTTGGTCGGCAAGTTTTCCCATGTTCTTAACGAAGAGTGCGAGGCATTTAAACGGCAAGTTGCCGCCGAGAACGAGGCTGACGATAAGGGCGAGGGGGAGACATGCGACTCTTAATGAGGTTTATGAGGCCGTACCGCGGTCTGATCGCGGTGACGCTGCTGGTGCTGCTAATCGACAACGTCGGTACGCTGCTCGTGCCCACGATGTTGGCGAACATGGTCAACACGGGCATCACGACGGGCGACGTCGATTACATCTTGCGCAACGGTCTGTACATGCTCATCGCGACCGGCATGGCCAGCGGCGGCGCGGTGCTGGGCTGCTATCTTTCGGCCCGTCTGGCGGCCAATGTGGCCTGCGACATCCGCAACGCCGTCTACGATAAGTCGCTCGAGCTGTCCGCCAGCGACTTTGAGCGCTTTGGCACGGGTTCGATGATCACGCGCTCGCTCAACGACATCAACGTGATCCAGCAGGCCATTCTGCAGACGATTCAGTTGGTGCTGCCGGTGCCGTTCTTGGCCGTCGCGGGCATCATCTTTGCCTGGTTTATCGATCCTGCCATGGGCACGCTGCTGGGCGTGGTCGTTGCGATCGTGCTGGTGGCGGCGGTCTTTACGGTGGCTAACGCCGCGCCGATTTTTATGCGCCTTCAGAGTTTTATCGACCGCATGAACGTGGTGCTGCGCGAGAACATCGTGGGCGTGCGCGTCATCCGCGCATTTAACAAGGAGCGCCACGAGGACCAGCGCCTGGACGAGGTGTTTAGCGATTACGCGGCCAATGCCATCAAGGTCAACCACCTGTTTGTGGGACTCGACAGCTCCAGCTTCTTTTTGATGAACATCGCCGAGGTGGCGGTGCTGTGGGTGGGCGGCAACCGCGTGGGCGTCCATGCCATGCAAATCGGCAGCATCTCGGCCGTGCTGGAGTACGCGATTCTGATCCTGTTCTTTGTGATGATGGCGCAGATGGTGGTGCTGACGCTTCCGCGCGCCGCGGCGTGCCTCAACCGTGCGCAGCAGGTGCTCGAAATCGAGCCGAGCATCGTGGACGGCAAGGCCACGCTGGGCGATGGGGCGCCTGAGTCCGCAGACGGCGCCGACGCGGTGGCCGTGTTCGACCACATGTCGTTCCGTTTTGACGATGCCGACGAGGACACCCTGTGCAACCTGAGTTTTGCCTGCCGCCGCGGACAGACGACCGCGATCGTGGGCTCAACGGGCTCGGGCAAGTCAACGGTGGCCAAGCTCTTGCTTCGCTTCCACGATGCCACGAAGGGCGCCATTCGCCTGAACGGCGTCGACCTGCGCGACCTTTCGCAAGACGACGTCCGCGGGCGTATCGCCTATGTGCCGCAGAAGGCATGGCTGTTCTCGGGTACCGTGGCAAGCAATCTGCGCTTTGGCAACGAGGGTGCGACCGAGGCTGACATGCTCCATGCGCTGGAGGTTGCCCAGAGCACCTTTGTGCTCGACCAGCCCCAGGGGCTCGATACGCCGGTGGCCCAGGGCGGCACGAACTTCTCGGGTGGCCAGCGCCAGCGCCTGGCGATTGCCCGTGCACTCATGAAGCATGCCGATCTGTATATCTTCGACGACAGTTTTTCGGCCCTGGACTTTAAGACCGATGCGGCGCTGCGCCATGCGCTGCAGGACGAGACGTGCGATGCCGCGGTGCTCATCATCGCCCAGCGCATCTCGACTATTTTGCATGCCGATCAGATCGTGGTGCTCAAGGACGGTGAGATCGTGGGCCTGGGCACGCACGACGAGCTCATGGAAACCTGCGAGGTGTACCGCGCTATCGCGGAATCGCAGATGAAGGGAGGTGAGTAGCATGACCGAGGAGCTCAAGAAGCAGGGCATCGCCGATGACGCCGCGGTTGCAGAGACAGTCGAGGAGGCGGGCGCCACGCCCGGCCTGGACGAAGCCGCCAAGGCGGCGGAGCGCGAGGCTCGCCGCCAGGCGCTCTACGAGGAAAACGAGCGCGCCGAGGACGAGCGCGCCCGCGCCGAGGCGGAGCGCATGCGCGACGTTGACGACGAGGACGAGGACGAGACGCCCCGCGACACCTGGGCGACGGTGCGCCGCCTGTGGAGCGAGGCCGCCGGCGACCATTGGCGCTTTTATATCGTGTTCGCGAGCATCGTGTTCTATGTCATCTTTAACACCGCTGCGCCGGCTTACAGCGCTCGCGTGATCGATGAGCTGTGGGGGCACATGAAGGTGGCGTTTGCCAACAACACTACCTTCAGCATTACCTGGGAGAACTGCGGCAGGACCATCTTTATCTACTTTATGATCTGGACCGCCGCCGCCTCGTTCTACGCACTCCAGAGCTTTTTGATGTCGAGCGTTGCCGAGCGCCTCAACCTGCTCCTGCGCAACCGCATCGCACAAAAGCTCAACCGTCTGCCGCTTGCCTACTTTGACGCGCATCGTCCCGGCGAGGTCGTCAGCCGTGCGACCAACGACTTGGACAAGATGTCCGAGAGCATGCAACGCGGCTTGCTGCAGCTTCTGGTGTCGATCGGTACCGTGGTGGGCGCCGTGAGCGTGATGTTCGTGTTTAGCGTGCCGCTCACGCTCGTCTTTTTGTTCTTTACGGCGCTTTCACTGCTGGTGACGAAGGTCGTGTCGCGCCGCACGCACGATGTGACGGGCGAGCGCCAGGAGTGGGTGTCCAAGATTACGAGCGCGGTCGAGGAGGGCTACTCGGGCCGTCTGGTGATCCGTGCGTTTAACCGCGAGCGCCAGAGCTCTGCCGAGGTACACGAGGCTTCGAAGGAGCTGGCGCGCGTGAGCACCAAGGCAGACTTTATGATTAACGCCGTCGGCCCCGCGGTGCGCTTTATCGGCCGTTTGGCGCAGATCGTGATCGCGCTGGTGGGCTGCAGCATGCTGGTTGCCGGGCATATGACCGTCGGCGTGTTCCAGGCGTTCCTCCAGTTTATCTACGAGGCGTCCGAGCCCATGACGGAGCTGTCGTTTACCTTTAACTCGCTGCAGAGTGCGCTGGCGAGCGCAGAGCGTGTGTTCGACCTGCTCGACGAGCCCGAGATGGAGGCCGATCCGCAGCCGGGCGAGGCTGCCAAGCTGCCGGGCAAAGTGGAAGGCCGTGTCGCTTTTGAGCATGTGCGCTTTGGCTATTCGCCCGACAAGCCGCTTATGCGAGACGTGTCGTTTACCGCCGAGCCGGGTCAGAAGATCGCCGTGGTGGGAACCACGGGTGCGGGTAAGACCACGCTCATCAACCTGCTCATGCGCTTTTACGAGATCGACGGCGGCCGCATTACCCTTGACGGCGTGGACACGAGCCGCATGGACCGCGGCGAGCTGCGTCAGCAGTTTGGCATGGTGTTGCAGGACGCCTGGCTATTTGATGGCACCATTGCCGAGAACATCGCCTACGGCTGTCCCGAGGCGACGCGCGAGGAGATTGTCACGGCCGCACGCGCCGCACAGGTCGACTTCTTTGTGCGCACTATGCCGCAGGGCTACGACACGCGTGTGGCTAACGATGCCGAGAGCATCAGCCAGGGCCAACGTCAGCTGCTGACCATCGCGCGTGTGCTGCTCAACAACCCGGCGATCCTCATCCTGGACGAGGCGACATCGAGCGTGGACACGCGCACCGAGCTCGCCATCGGCCGCGCCATGGACGCGCTCATGCGCGGGCGCACGAGCTTTGTGATCGCGCACCGTCTATCGACGATCGTCGATGCCGACCTCATCCTGGTCATGGACCACGGCAATATCATCGAGCAGGGTACGCACAAAGAGTTGCTGGCTGCCGAGGGCGCTTATGCCGACCTCTACCTAAGCCAGTTCGCATAAGGTGACAAAGGGGCAGTCCCGCATGTCACATTGGAAACAAGGCGCGCCGGGGGCGGATTCCCTGGCACGCCTTTTGTGTTGGCGTTCATGCTGTGGCGGTTGCCCGCGACCCTAGCGCTCGTCCACGAGCTTGGCGACGAGGGCTTTGAGCTCGGCCACCTCTCGCTCGAGTTCCTTGACGCGACGGGCGTTTTCGTTGATGCCCTGGCGGTTGAGGGCGCTCTGCTCGGCGGCATCGTCGGGCATGTACTCGCGATGCTGCTTGGCGTCGAAGCTCTCCTCGAACACGCGGCAGCCGTTGCGCTTGATGATGCGCCCGGGCACGCCCACGACGGTGCAGTTGTCGGGCACGTCCTTGACGACGACCGAGTTGCCGCCGATCTTGACGTTGTCGCCAATGTGGATGTTGCCAAGCACCTTGGCGCCCGTGCCCACCGTGACATTGTTGCCCAGGGTGGGGTGGCGTTTGCCGGTCTCGTTACCGGTACCGCCGAGCGTGACGCCTTGGTAGAGCACGCAGTTGTCGCCCACAATGGTGGTCTCGCCGATGACAACGCCCATGGCGTGGTCGATAAAGAAATGTTTGCCGATCTGTGCAGCGGGATGAATCTCGACGCCGGTGATGTGGCGGGTGATTTGCGAGAGCACCCGGGCGAGCGAGCGATGGCCGTGCTCCCACAGCCAGTGCTCGGGCACGTGGTTCCACTTGGCGTGCAGGCCGGGGTACGAAAGAAAAATGACCAGACCGTTTTGCGCGGCGGGGTCCTGCGCTTGGACGGTCTTGATGTCCTCGCGAATGGTATTGATAAAGCTCACTGGCCGCCCTCCCTCAGCGCCATGACAATGCGATTCAATAAAGTATAGCGATTCGCTAGGGATTAAGAAGGGCGATCTTGCTTTGCTTTGGGCGACAAGTGTCAGTTATGCAAACTTGCTGGTAATGGAGTCATGCTTTTGTGGGGTTGCGCACGAGGGGGCGCCGCAACCGTATACTGGTCAACTTGGACGTGTCCGCGCCCACAACTGAGAGGTTTTACTTCATGGGTTTCATCAATTTTATCGCCGAGCTGCTCAAGGACCCGCGCACTGCGATCGCCAGCTGGATCGCCGCTGGCCCGCTCATGGCCTACGGCTGCGTGTTCCTGATCATCTTTATCGAGACGGGCGTGGTGTTCTTCCCGTTCCTTCCCGGCGATTCGCTGCTGTTTGCCTCGGGCTTCTTTGCCCACAACGGCGGCTTTAACATCGTGGCCCTGCTGGCCGTCGCATGGGCCGCAGCCATCCTGGGCGATCAGTGCAACTTTATGATCGGCCACTTCTTTGGCCGCAAAATCATCGCCTCGGGCAAGGTCAAGGCCATGACGCCCGAGCGCATTAAAAAGTCCGAGGACTTCCTGGACAAGTGGGGTCACCTGGCCATCTTCCTGGGTCGCTTCTTCCCGTTTATCCGCACCTTTGTGCCCTTCATCGCCGGTATGGGCGGCATGCATTGGCGCAATTTTGTCATCTATAACGTGCTGGGCGGCATTACCTGGTCGACGGTCTTTACGCTGCTGGGCTATTTCTTTGGCGGCATCCCCTTTGTGCAGGAGCACTTTGAGCTGCTGATTATCGGCATCGTCGCCGTGTCGATTATCCCGACCGTGGTCGGCCTGGTTAAGGCAAAGCTGGGCAAACAGAACGCGTAGCTCGAGCTAGCGCGCAAACCGTGCCGTTGAGGCCCGTCACCGATTACGGTGGCGGGCCTCTCTAGCTTCGGTCAAATGAAAATACTTTAGTTAGTTAAAGAAAAACGTTTTATCCGATGCGTGTGCGGAGTACAATCTCGTGCATGCGAATCGACGTGTCATCGGCTTCGATGTCGTCCGCGTGTCCCGTCCGGCTCTACGCTCCGGGCGTGTGACGTTGCGACGCGGTCGGCCCCGGTCCTTGCGTGCGGGTTCGCGAGTATGCAACTGTGTATGTAAGGAGCGACATATGACTGTCGAGAAGAAGGATATCGATTGGGGTAGCCTCGGCTTTGGCTACATGAAGACCGATTACAGCTACGAGGCTCATTGGAAGGATGGCGAGTGGGACGAGGGTGGTCTGACCACCGACCACACCCTGCATGTCTCCGAGTGCGGTGGCATCTTCCATTACTGCCAGGAGGTCTTTGAGGGCCTGAAGGCCTACACCGCCGAGGACGGCAGCATCGTCTGTTTCCGTCCCGACATGAACGCTGAGCGTATGTACAACTCTGCGCAGCGCCTCGAGATGCCCCCGTTCCCCAAGGACAAGTTTGTCGAGGCCGTCAAGCAGGTCGTCTCTGCCAATGCCGCATGGGTTCCGCCCTTCGGCTCTGGCGCAACCCTGTATGTGCGTCCGTTTATGATCGGCTCCGGTGACGTAATCGGCGTGGCTCCCGCTCCTGAGTACACGTTCCGCATTCTCGTGACCCCGGTCGGTCCGTACTTTAAGGGCGGCCTTAAGCCCGTCAAGCTGCGCGTTTCCGAGTACGACCGCGCCGCACCGCACGGCACCGGCAACATCAAGGCCGGCCTCAACTACGCCATGTCCCTGAAGCCCACGATGGAGGCTCACCGCGAGGGTTATGCCGAGAACCTGTATCTCGACTCCGAGTCCCGCACCTATGTCGAGGAGACCGGTGGCGCTAACGTCCTGTTCGTGAAGGAGGATGGCACCCTCGTCGTTCCGCAGTCGCACACCGACTCCATCCTGCCCTCCATCACCCGCCGTTCGCTCGTTCAGGTTGCTCAGGACCTGGGCATGACCGTCGACCAGCGTCCCGTCGAGTGGGCCGAGGTCAAGGCCGGCACCTTTGTTGAGTGCGGCCTGTGCGGCACCGCTGCCGTTATCTCCCCGGTCGGCGAGATCGACAACAAGGTCTACGGTGCCGACGAGACTGTGACCTTCCCGGCTGGCTACACCGAGATCGGTCCTGTGATGAAGAAGCTCCGCGAGACCCTGACGGGCATCCAGTCTGGTGCTGTTGAGGATAAGCACAACTGGGTTTACACCGTCGCGTAAGCTGTCTTAGCTGTCCGGGCCGAGGGCGACCTTCCTTTCCGGCGCGTCCTCGGGCCTGCGTTACCTCGGCGCTGCCGTTACGGGCAAAATAGATCTGAAAAAAGATGGCGCGCGGCCTTTTAGGCCGCGCTTTTGTTTAAAGGCTTTAGCCTGTGCGGGGCGCGCAGCGCGCCGCATCAGAAACC
>CAJLPI010000042.1:0-5352 GCA_905208535.1 uncultured Collinsella sp.
TGGCGTCTACTCGGCATCGTTATCGTCGTCATGGTCGTCTCCTTCCTTCATGACCTCGATGAGACTGCCGGCGAGCGCCTGTGTTTCCGCGTCGCTGGGCTTGTATCCGAGCAGTTCGAGGGCTTGGTAGTAGTCGTTGATGCGTTGCAGGCTGTCCAGCTGGTTTTTGTTGGTCCATGCTCCGGGGTTGATGTCAGCTTCGCGGCGTGCGAGCAGGATGAGGATGAGTTGGAGTTGGCGTGTGTTGTCTGTGCGGGCTCGTCGGCGTAGTTCGTCGAGGTTTTTGCCTGTGGTTATGTGCCAGATGCCGTTGTCGGGGTCTTTGCCGGTGATGGGCAGTGGCGTGGTCATGCGGTTGTATGCGGCGATGGTCTTGTCTGACCAGTTGATGTCGCCGGAGCCTGCGGGGAACCGGTATTCGTCGTTGCCGAGGATTTCGCCGTCTACCAGGTGCAGGAGGGCCTGTTGCATCATGGATTTCTTCCATGTGTTCTGGGTTTTATGGATCCATTCGGCTCGCAGGGCTTGGCTGGCATCGTGCAGTTCCCGTGCCTTCTTCGTCTGTTCGCGCGCGTAGGCTCGGCGTTGTTTTTCGGCTTGTTTCGCCCGGTTGGCGTTGTCGATCTGGTCTTGGGGGATGCGTTCGTAGACGATGGTCCTGTGGGCGGTTTCGTCAAGGCCGATGATGGCGTCGATGTTCGGCTTGTTGCCGATGAGCTTCTGCCATTGTTTTTCGAAGCTGGTGTTTTGGATGTTGGTGATGCAGGTTGAGTATTGGTAGCCTTCCGGCGCGTCATTCCACCAGTTCGAGGGTGCTTGGCAGGTTTTGAGTCCGGCGCGGTGCAGGTAGTCGAGCGCCTTGTTCATCCACACGGTTCCCCTGCGTTCCTCGCGGGCTTTGCGTACCGTCCAGTCCCAGTTGTTGGTTCCGGCCTGGCGTGCGAGTTCCTGCTGGGTGGTTTCGTCTCCTTGGAATTCGGCGAGCACGTCCAGGTCGGATAGTGACAGTTGGTTGAAGTCCTTGGCGAGGGCTCGGGTGAGGCGTGGGATGCCCGCGATTTTGAGGCGGCGGCGCACGAAGTCGGTGCTGCGGCCGGTCTTTTCGGCCATGTTCTCGATGCTGCTGCCCAGGTCGAGCAGTCCCTGGTAGGCGTCGGCTTCCTCGATGGGTGTCAGGTCGTGGCGTTGCGTGTTCTCGATGACCATGAGCTCGCGTTCGTCCTTGGGCGAGAGTTCCATGATCCGGCATGGTACCTGTGCGAGTCCGGCCTGTTGGGAGGCGGCGAGCCTCCTGTGGCCGATGACCACCCTGTAATCGGTTGAATCGGCGATCGGGGTGACCACGAGCTCCTGCTGGATGCCGTGCGCGCGGATGCTGTCGGCGAGCGCGGTGATGTCTCCGATGTTCTTGCGGGGGTTGTTGGGGTTCGGCTTGAGTCGGGTGGTGTCGATGAGGGTGATGGTGGGGGTCATTTCGTGCGGGTCACGCTCCTTGGTTGATGGCTTCGGCGAGTGCTTGGGCGGTTTGTCGGATGCCGGGGTTTGGGGTGATGGTGGTGAGGTGGAGTGCGAGGTCGGCGACGAGTTGGGGGTATTCGTCGGTGTGGGCGAGGATGGTTATTCTGCTGTCTCCGTTTTCGATGTGGGTGGTGTTCCAGTCGGCGTCGGTCAAAGTGATGCCGGTGGTGTGTCCTGTGGTGTTGATGATGGTGCTCATTGGTTCTCGCGGTTCTCGTAGTTTTGTGGTTCCTGGTTGATGGTGTGGGGTCGGCGCTTGCGGCGGGCTTTCTGTCGTTGGTGTTCGATGGTTTGGCGGCGGTGCTTGTGTTTGCTCACTTGGTGGTGTCCTTTCGGTCGTGGGGGTGTTGGCGGAGCATGTCGGCGAGGCGTTGGCTTCGGCGTTGCAGGTTGTCGTGGATGGTTCGCCCGGCTGGGGTTGCGGGTTGCCAGTCGGGCAGTTCCGGCGTGCTGATGGGTCGGATGGTCAGGTAGACGCCTTCGGGGCGGGTTTCGTCGGCGTAGCGTTTGCTGATCTGCCAGTGGATGATGCGGCTGTCGTTGGAGATCACTCCCTCGCGGTTTCGGTCGGGGTATCGGCTGTTGGTGGTTTGGAGCGCGTCGCCGATGGCGCGTTGGAGTTTGTCGAGGTCGCCTCCTCCTGAGGTTTTCGCGGTCTGCCATGCGGGCAGGTCGTGGAGCTTGTCGGTTCGGGGCACTCGGATTTCGCCGGTGATGGAGATTGGGCAGTCGTAGGGTTTGAGTCCGCTGGCGGTCATCATGCTGACGGCCGTGCCGCGGATCGCGGCTTCCCAGGATTGCAGTCTTGCGTCGACGCTGACCGCTTTGCCGTGTTTGGTTCGCCATGGTTGGACGCTGCCTTTGGTGATGGGCGTGCCCTGCACGATGATGTCGAGCGGTTGGCCGTTGTTGTCGTTGCCGTTCATTGTTCGGCTCCCCGATATTGTGCGATGACGACGTAGCAGTCCTTGTGGCGGCGGTCGGGCGCGATTTCCACCCGGTATGAGCCCTTGGGCTGGAAGCCGACGAATTTCGCGTTGCGCAGGCGGCGGCGCAGTTCGAGGGCGCGGCGACGGCTTTTGCCTTCGGCGACGATGGCCGGACGGTCGGGGAATCGGCGCAATGCCTGCGCGATCCGCTTCCATTTGCTGGCGGTTCGCGCAGGGGTGGTCACGATGTCGTCGGGCCAGCGTTCGATGAACCGGACGCTGCGCAGCAGTTCCAGATCGGTGTCGGATGCGGTGGCGTCGCCTGTTTGGGGTGTTTCGAGCTTGCTGATCTCCGTTTCCACGGACTCCGCCGGGCCCAGTCCGAGATGCTTGAAATACTGTTCGCCTGTGATCGGTTCGGCGCCGGTCTCGGTCTGGGTTTGCGTGCTTTGCGTTTCCTCGGCTGGTTGTGGTGCCGGCGTCTCGGTGGCCTGTTCGGGCAGTGGCGATGGCGCCGTCTGGGGCTCGAGGCCGGGACGGTTGATGCCGTGTTTGCGGCAGTATCGGCCGACCGCTATCTTTTCGTTGGATTCCAGCGCGTCCCACCCTTGGTCGACGGCGATGCTGTAGAGCTGCTTGACTTCCTCGGTCGTGTATTTCGTGGTCATGATGCTCCTTAATTGGTCCATGGGTCATTGGCTGGTGCCGTATATTCGCCGTATTCGCCGGACTGCGGCGGCTGCGGCGTCGCGTGTTGGCCTCGCTGGATGCGGGTGATGGCGGTGGTGGCGCGTTGCAGGCTTGGTCCGATGTCTTCGATGACCCAGCGTGTGGACCAGCCGGTGCCGCCGTCGCGTTTCTCGTACTTGCTGGTCTGTGGGCGTACCGTGGCCATGATCTGGTCTCCCTTGCCGAGCGATGCCACGATGTGCTCGGCGAGTTCGCGCCATGCCTCGCACTGCCAGCTGGTGGGCGTGACATCGACCGGGTTGCCGGCCGTGTCCTTCTCCCAGCCGCTGGACAGGATGCGCAGGTTCACGACCGGTATCCCGTTGCCCGTGGTCCGGTATTCCGGGTCAGCGGCCAATCGGCCCCTGATGATCGAGATGCTTGGGTCTTTGGCCAAATCAGTCTCCCTTCGGTTCTTCCTGGTCTTCTTGGTCTGGATCTTCCTGGTATGTGGTGGATAGCAGCAGCACGCCGACGGTGAAGCAGTACATGCCGCCGAGCATCGGCTCTCCCCTGCCCTCGTGGGCCCCGACCAGCAGGAGAACCAGACCGGTGAGCGCGAGGATCAGGCCCGTGACGCGGATGATTCTGTCGCGCATGCCTATTCCTCGAATTGGGCGATGAATTCCTCCATCGCCTTGCGGGTGACACGTCGCCAGCTTCTGGTTCCCCGTCGGCTTGGCGGACGGAATGTGGTGAGAGTGCCGTTGTTCGCGGCGATGAGCAGTGCGTGATAGTCGATGTTCCACACCTTCGCGGCCGAGTTCAGCGTCCAGGATTCACGTTCGTTGAGCGGTGTCTGGTTGACGGGGATCCGCACGCCGTATTGGTCGGCGAGCGCCTTGCGGGTCTGTTTCGTGGTTTCGGCGCGCACTCCCTGCTCGTTGAGTCTGGTCATGAGGGCCACGTGTTCGAGGATCTTGGTTTCGTTCATTGCTGGTCCTCGCTTTCGGTGAGGTATGGTTCGAGTTTTTCGATCGCCCACGGGAGTGCGAGCAGTACGCCACTGGCGACGTAGACGGCGAGCGCGATGGTGTTGCCGATCGGGTGGGCGCAGCCGTCGTGGGTGAGCAGCCATGCGAGGGCGAGCAGCATGATGATGGCGAGCGCGATGATTTCACCGTCATGCTTTTGCTTCGGGGTTCGCATCGATGGTCACCCCCTCAGGCAGGTAGTCGGCTAGTTCGATGGATGGCAGGAATCCCGCATCCGTTTTGGCGTCCATCAGGAGCACCTTGCCGATCTGGTCGGCGACGGCGCTGCTCATGCTGCGGACGAAGTCAGGTATGCCCTCGGCCAGATGAAGGCCTAGAAGGTCGCTGCCCTGTTCGCCTGCGCTGTCGAGGGTGACTCGCGCGATCGGCGCGGTCATGCCACCAATGCTTACGGTGAAGTCGAAGATGATAGGTTGGCCACTCATCACGCCACCAGCTTTCGGGGTAGATTTGTTGTCATGATTGATGTCTCCGCTTGGATTTCCGCCGGCGCTGCCGTTATCTCTGTAGCCATGACCGGGGTCACGATCTGGTGGCCGTGGCATACTCGCAGCCTGCCTTCGTTCACACAACGGAGAATCACTCTCCGCCATGCTGACGAACGACTGGTGTCGTTGATCGTCGCGTGTGGTTTCCGCCGTCCGTTCCTGTTCGCGGAATGGAGGAACGACGGCGACGGGCCCGCGCACGCGGTCAAGGTGACAAGCGATTCGGCCTGCGACATCCGTCTCATGGTCGAGGGCCCGCAGTTCGAGCACGGGTACGATCTCGTGGATGACGTGGCCCTTCTGAACCCCGGAGAGAGTTTCGTGGCGATCATTCTGCCGACCTCTGGAACTGACTTGGAATCTGTGGATGCAGTTCTGGAATATCGAGAGGAACCCACCCGTTTGGATCGTTCCCTCGTATCCACACGCTTCCCGTTGCCATATCGATTGCCAGCACTGCGTCCGCTGGACATCCGCGAAAGACGCGCTGCCTGGGAGTATCTGCGCGAGACCTGCGAACGGCTGGGATACGGAACCACCGATGCCGAGGTTCGTTATTTCGTTTCTCGGGTATTGCTGGAAGACTATCGAGCGGTAGATCCAACATGCGTCGATAATCCTCGGTCTGGCTGATCACCAGTTGCCGTGTACCAGAGCAGAAATATGCAACCGTCATCACGCCACCAGCTTCTG
>CAJLPI010000043.1:0-5313 GCA_905208535.1 uncultured Collinsella sp.
TGTGCGGTGCCGACGATTTTGAATCTGAGAGGCGGCACGCGGTCGGGGTGGCGTTGGCTGTCCACGTGCAGCCACCATGAGGCGAGCACGCTGGCCACCAGGGTCTTGCCGTTCTGCCGGCCGACGAGCACGATGATGCGCCGGTACCGGTAGGTGATCCCGTCCTCCAACAGCTCCAACGCGTGGATGAGCAGCCACTGCTGCCACGGGTAGAGTTCGATGTGCAGGATCTGGCGAGCGTAGTCGATGACCTCGAAGCCCAAGGATGTGTCCGGGGTGAGCTCGCGCAGCGGCTTCGTCCACAGCCTCGGTTCGGTGCGGCCGTAATGCTTCGACATGGCTGCTCCGATCCTCCCAGGTCTAGATGCCGAACTTGCGGCGACGGAACGCCGTGAGCTCGTCCACCGGCTCGCCGTCCGATTCGGCCGCTGCGGCGCCGGCGTACTCCTTGAGCTGTTTCCTCGCCGCAGGCGTCGCGCCGAGCTCTCGCAGCACGTTCATCAGGTGAGGCACCAGATACAGGGCCTTGGTGACCTCCTGCCCCTGACCGTGGCGCAGCGCGTAGTCGATCTGCCGGGCCACCGCCCGTCCGGTCGCTACCAAAGCGGAATCCGCGTCGGTGATGGCCAGCGCCTTGAGCGTCGCCTCATAGCTGGCGGTGATGCCCTCATGATCGCCAGGCTTGTCCAATAGGCGCATGCGTTTCTCGCTCAGGGACAGGCACGTGCTCATGGCCGCGGAATCACCCTGCTTGGCCAAGGGGTATTCGATCCTGAACATGGCGTCGATGCGTTCCAGCTCGAGCTGGCGTTCGGTGTCGTAGTCCTTGCCCTTGCGCTTCTCGGCCAAGGCACGGCGTATCGCCGCCTCGGCCGACGTGACGGTCTTGAAACCAAGCTCGTCACGAATCTTCTGCAACGGTTCGGCGCCCATGAACATGTCAAGAGCCCGCTGATCCTTGGAAGCACTCATAATCAACCCCCAATCAGCCGAACTGGCGGCAAAAACAACCCAATTACCAACCAAACAAACCGAGCCACCGGAAAACAACCGGAAAAGACCAGTAAAAATACGCCCCTCAGAAACGGCGGAATAAAGCCGATTCCGAGCCCTCGCGCGCGATAGGGTGGCCAAGTCGGAGAGAGAGGAAAAGTGCGCGCGGGAGGGTGGGCCTACCGACATCGGTCTGCAAATCCGCACTCCCCTACCCCACCGGCGTCAGGTCAGACACCCAACGACGTGTAAACGATCGCACCGGACGCGCGGAACGCATCAAGCACCGTCTCGATGCGATCATCGCGCTCGCCGACATGCAGCACGGCGCGGACACGACGGCCACGGGCCAGACCGATGGGCGCGAACGCCTCAAGCCTGCCATGCTGCGCGGTCACGGACCGCAGATGACCGTTGGTGGCGAGCGTCGGCCGAAGCCTGGCCTTGCGCGTGAGATGCCTGACCTTGTTGTACTCGGCACGCACCGGCGGCATGTACCGGCCGACGATCAGAATCGTGCACGAAGGATCCTCGTCGAGCATCATGGCCAAACGCTGGCAGATGCGCTGTGATCGTTGTCCATGACGCAAGTCCTTTCGTGTGAATAGCCCAATCACCACCAGGCGGGGATCACGTCACCCAAACCGAGTTTGGGCTGGCCGGCGCCGCGCTCGCGGTTGCATTTGCGGTGTGAGTGGCGGAAGCCTGCGGGATCGTCCTGCAGGTCTGGATAGTCGCGCACCGGGTAATAATGGTCGAGCTCATGGCTCGCGTCCGTGGTGCCGGGCGGCACGCTGTAGTCGATGCGCTTGTGGCAGATCCAGCAATCGGCGGCGGGGCTTCCCTCGGAGTCCAGGCGCTTGCCTTCCTCGAAGAACGCCTGCTTGGCTTTCTCGAAAGCACGGTTATGCGTACGGTTGGAACTCATGCGCCGACCCTGAAGAATTTCGAGGAGATATACGAAAGGCCACCTCCATGATCTCATGGAAATGACCAACTATAGACATGTATACGTGGACAGTTCGCATTTGTCAAATCCCGTGAACAGATTCACCGATCACCCATCCTTGCGCACATGCGCTTGCCACACATCCCACACCAGGAACACCGGGCGCTCGCCGTCCATTCCCACCGGCTGGATAAGCCCGCGAGCGCCCCAATGTGAGATTGTGTTGCTCTTGATATCGATGCCCCATGGTTGTAGTAGGCGGCTGATTTCGGCTGCTGTTCCTCGTGATTCTCCGACTGCGAGTCTGAGCATGCTGGCGCGTTGGATGTCTTTGATGCGGTATTCTCCGGAGCATCTGTCGCATGCCTTGTACCCGGATTTAAGTTCGAGTTCGTCGCAGCGCAGTTCGAACCCGCAGGCTGGGCACCAGCCGATCATTTTGGTTTCCGGTGGCGGGTTGAGTGTGCGGTCGAGCCTGATGGCGGCCTGTCGGGTCAGTTCCACGATGGCGGGCATGTCGGGCCGGTTCAGGAGTCGTGGCTCGTAGCGCATGATGCCCTTGAGCAGTGAGACCGTGTCCATGTGCCGGTAGCGCAGGCCGATAGCCGTGGCCAGTGATTCGACGAGCCGGTCGATGTCCTGTCTGAGTTGCCATGCGCCCAGATTCAACGGGATCGGCGCCACGCTCCTCGTGCCGTGGCCGGAGTGGCGGGCCATCACGCTGGCCTTGCGTTCGGCGATCAGGCACAGCACCCCGTAACCGTCCGCCAGCGAGCGCAGGTCGTGGTGGAATCGTTTGGCGGTGGTGGTTGATGCCATGATGCCCCTCTGGTCTTGGTGGTGTGTTGGTTGCGTGTGGTTGGCATCAGGCCCGTGTCCATTGTCTCATGCCTGGTGTCGTCTTGCGGGTTATTGGAATACCCATATGGCGAGTTTGATGAGCAGGAGGATGACGGCTGTTCCCCATGCGGTGATGGTGACGCCGGTGACGATGTTGGTGAGGATGTCGTTGAATCGGTTTGGCTTGTGGTTCATCAGTGTCCTATTCGATGGTGTATTCGCGTGGGTGTTCGTCTCGCTGGTTTTGTCGTTTGATGCGGCTGATGAGTCGTTGGGCTGCGCGGTCGGCTCCGTGGCTGGTTAGGGCCCATGCGTGGTGTCGTCGTTCGTATTCGCGGTGGGTGCCGTCGGTGGCGAATTCGTTGATGACGATGTCGTATCCGATGTTGGTGCGGGTGATGGCGACTTTGTATGTGTGTGTTTCAGGATTGCCATTGGGGTTCCTCCGGTATGTCTCGGTCGAGGACTTGTGTGAGGAACTTGTTGAGTTCCTGTACGTCATGCCAATCGATTTCATGTTCTATCGAGTGGTCGAAGCGGACTTTGAATTGTCCTGCTGGCGTGACCCCCATCATGAGCGTGGTGTGGTTTTTGGTTTCGATTTCGATGGACTGCTTGACGCTCATTCCGTCCATCCTTTGTCGGCTCCGTCCGCGTGGGCCCAGTCGCAGGAGATGCCGGCGTTGCTGTTGTGTGCGATGCAGGTCACGCGTCGGCTGTCCGGCATGGTGATCGTGCAGGTTTCCCACTGGGCGTTGTAGGTGGAGCATTCGCTCTGCGTGACCGCTTCAGTGTGCTTGTCGGCCGACGAGTCGATGGGAGTGCCCTCGCAGCCTGCGAGCGCGGTGATGCAAAACATGATGGCGGCCAGTGCGAGAATGCGTTTGGCTAATGTAATTCGCTGGTTCACTGCTTATCCTCCGTTTCCGCCTGATCGTCGGTGATGTAGTTCTTGGGTGTGAGGGTGATGGTGATCTGGCAGTCGGCGGCGAGTGCCTGGTGGATGAGGCTGGTGATGTCCGCGTTGTTCATTGCGGATTCCTTTCGTTGGTTGGTTGTTTGGTTTGTCGGGTGACGGTCAGGCTGCGGATGTGTGGTTGGAGGATTGCAGTGCCGTGTTTGGGGTTGAGGGACAGGATGCGCAGTTGTCCGAGGCAGAGGTCTCGGTCGTGGAGCACGAACCGGGTGAGCTGGTATTCGGGGGTGAAGGGCGGGATGGCTTTGAGGTATCCGTCGATGATCGTGCCGTCCACGGTGGTGATGATGCACCGGTGGCCGTCGAGCTCTTCCGGCGTGGCGGTTCGCCAGTCGATGGTGGCTTGCACGCTGCCCATCATGCGGCCTCGTCCAGTTCGCCCCGGTCGATGGCCTGGCACAGGAGTTCCACGATGCGGGCCGCGTCGGTGCCTTGGGCGAGCAGGCGGGTGACGTGTGGCAGCCAACGCAGGCGCTCGCCGTCGTCGGGTTGGCGGTTTTTGAGTGGTGTGCTGGTGTCGAGGAGTTTGCGGGCTCGGCGTTCGAGTTCCGTGGCTTGGTCGGTGGGTGTGGTCGTGGTTTCGGTCGGGGTGCCGATGTTGAGTTCGCGGCCGCGTTTGACCCAGTTGCGCCATGCGGCGTCGAGGTCGTAGGGGATTTTTCCGTTGGCGCGGCATGTGTCCTTGAATTTTTCGAGCTCCCAGTCGGGGTCGAGTCCGTAGCCGGCGGCGAGCGCGGTGAGGTCTGGTGTCGGCTGGTAGAGGGCGAGCGCCTGTTTGCGGGAGTCGAACGTTTGTTCGATGGTTGTTTTTGTTTTTTGCGCGCGCGTACTCTCTCTTGGTGGTTCTAATGATGGTTCTTTAAGAGATTGGGTGTCATGGGTGACACCCCGTGGCGTCATGGGTGACACCCCGTGATGGTCATGGGTGACACCCCGTGTGGTCATGGGTGACACCCCGTGGTTGGGTTGCGGGGTGTCATGGGTGCTACCCCGTGAATCTGACGGGGTGTCACTGGTGCTACCCCGTTTTTTCGTGGTTTGCTTGTTCTTACGGTTTTTGTATTCGACGTGGTTGTGGCCGTCGAGGGTGATGTGGTAGACGTAGGGGCTTCGGTCTGCGCGGTAGCGGGTGCCGTAGTCTTCGTCTCGGGTGATGAGCCCGTGGTCTTCGAGGTAGCGCAGGGCTCGTTGCACGGTGCTTGCGCTGGCTTCGCCTTCGGCCATGAGCCGGTCGATGCTTGGCCATGCGCGGTTGTTCTCGTCCGCGTAGTCGCACAGGATCAACAGGAAGAGTTTGGCGGAGCGGTCGCCGACCTTGATTCTTTTCGCCCGCCCGTACAGCAGTGAGCTCATGATGTCACCTCTTGAGTAGTTTGAGGGCGGTCTGGTGGCCGGTGTCGGTCAGGCTCCAGTTGCCCTCGATGTCGGGTTGTATGAGTCCGCGTTCCTCCAGGCTGGCGAAGGTGCGCGAATTGTTTTCGTATGCGGGGTAGGCGTTGCGGTTGAGCATGGCGATCAGTGTTTCGACCATGGTCGGCGAGAGTCGTTGGCGTCT
>CAJLPI010000044.1:0-5078 GCA_905208535.1 uncultured Collinsella sp.
TGCTCGGCGGTCTCATCAAGGCCGGCAACCTCGCCGGCGTGCTGTCCGTGGTCTACCCGACCGAGGAGCACTCGAAGGTCACTGGTCCGCTGCGCAATATGAGCTACGACCAGTGGAAGACGTGGGTCGACAACATCGGCAAGTACGGTGCGTATGGCAAGGAATTCACCGATGTGACCACGGCTGATGGTGCGGGCTCTGTTACGGATCAGGATTCCCTGGACAAGTTCCTCGAATCCTACATCTTCGGATTCAACGTCGTTGCCGGTCGTGCGGAGTATCGGACTGGCGCGAACTTGCATGATTCCGGCGTCGCCGGCGGACACGTCGGTCTGATGCGCACCGGCACGATCACCGATGGCCAGTCGATGGATGTCAAGACCGTTTCGGCTATGCGTGCGGCAGGCGGCTACGCGGGCACGATGGAATCCGGCTCGGCATCCTCGTTCGGCTCTATCCAACTATTCGGCGACAAAGGCATCAAACTTGATTTGGGACAGATGCTCGACGTGGCACAGGTATTTGTGCCCGTCGTCAAATCTTCGAGCGTGGCCGGCTACCGCAAGGGTATGAAGGTCGTGGCCACCGGTGAAGACATCACGCACGGTACCGGCAACGCCGGTGGCTACGTGGGTCTCGCGGTCGGTGGCCAGATCTGGGGCGATCTCGACCAGAACGGCCAGAAGCTTGTCGAGGGTGTCACCGCTGCCGGCGCCAACGTTTCCAACCTGCGCAAGGTGGAAGGGCGCAACAATGTCGGCGGATTTATCGGCGTGGCCACTGCCGGTGCGGTTGCGGATGTGGACACCAATGCGTCCGAGGGATTCCTGCAAGGAATCCTCGACTCGCTGGTATCGAACCCGGCAAGTCTGGTCAGCGTATTGCAGGCCACGGTTACGACGATTCGCGGTGCACATGTGAGCTCGGATGACCCGGCATGGGGATACACGGTCAATGGCGCATATGAGAGCAAGGACGATAAGGGTAATACCACAGCCAAGTATGCCCTGAACGCCGGCGGTTTCGCTGGTTCGTTGCAAGCCGCGATCCTCGGTGACAAGGATTCCGCCAAAGGTACCGGCAGTGAAGCGGATCCGAACAATGACCCGGCTTCTCTTACTGTTAACGGGCTGCGCGCTGTCGAAGGCGGGCAATACGCCGGTGGCTTCTTTGGTCTTGCTGATGTATCCAGCGTCGCTTCCGTCGGCGGCGGCGAGGCCGGCGATAAGCAGGATACCAACCTGCTGCTCAAACTGCTCAAGGTCGGCAACGTGGGCGTGCTCGAAGCATTCCGCACCTTCATCTATGACGGTCAGGTCAACGGTGTGAGCGACGGCATCCAGATTGTCGCCCATGATTCCACCACAAAGGGCATGCTTGACTCGAAGCGTTACACCGGTGCGGTCGGTGGCTTCGGCGGTGGACTGATCAATGGCTCTGTGAAGCAGTCTGCGGTCACCAACCTCAACAGTGTGACCGGCGTGAACTACGTGGGCGGCTTCATCGGGCATCTTGGCAAATCCGGCACGGTCGCCGCCGACAATGCACAACTCGGCACGGATGCGCTCAATCTGCTTGGTGCCACGGCCGGCGTACTTGACATCTGGGGCTCGCACGTTGGCGATTCGCGCGTCACCGGCATCCCGGACGGTTATACCGTCACCGCCACACACCATGGCGACAATTACGGCAAAGCCACCGACAAGGCTACCGGACGTGAGGTCGCAGGCGGTTTTGTTGGATACGTGGATTTGGCTAGGGTGAAGGGCTGCACGTCTGACAATCTCAAGAAGGTCACTAGCGGTGAGATTGCCGGCGGATTCGTCGGTGAAACCAGCCGTGCCTATTTGGTTGACGCGAAGGTCAACTCTGTACTTGTGGAACTGCTGCTGCAAGTGGTGAACGCGCTGGTCAAGCTCCTGTACCTCGACAAGGCGGAACAGGTCGGCGTCATCGATTTAGGCAAGTGGTTCCCGGCCATCTTCGGCAAGGTATTCGATCTCAAGGTGCTTTCGGAAGGCGACGTGCTGTACGTGAACCTGTTCGGACTGAAGGTGAGTGTTGCTCTGTCCAAGGCTGATGATGAAAACCAGCAGCAGACCGACGTGGCGATTGTCACCATCGGCGATAGTGTCATCAAACTGCCTTGCAGCAAAGACGGCATTGATATGGATGGGTCGGGCAGCAACCTGACCGTCCAGCTCATCAAGGGCAACCGTACTCGCGTGGAACAGTCCACCGTAACGGGCATCGCCAGTGGCTATGACGTGTTCGGCGGAGGGGCAACTCAGGATACCGACGGTGTGAAGGATCTTTCCACAGGCTACACGGGCGGCTTCGCCGGACTGAACGACGAGGGCGTGCTGGCAGACGACCACATGGTCTACGCCGACACGATCCGCGGTGCCAGCGGACTGGTCGACCCGTTCTCGAACACCAAACTCAAGTCCGTATGGGACTTCAACACCATGAGCGACATCCTCGGACCGGTCGATGACGGCAACGGCAGCAAGGCATACAACACTTACCGCATCTACCGCAAGACGGTCTCGAATGCCGGTGAGGCCCGCACCTCCGCACAGGACGGCAACAAGATCTTCTCGCAGAAGAACACGGCAGACGATGTGCTGGACACAGGGCTCGATCGCTGGGAAGTGAAGTTGTTCGACGTGGTCAACACGTACGACAGCGGCGCTGTGCACAGCTCCGCATCTGGCGACGCCGGCACCACTTGGGTCGGCATTAAGGACGCCGTGGTCGACTCCACGGACGGCAGTACCAAGACGAAGCTCGATGCCTACCAGTCCCCGGCCAAGGCCGTGCTCATGCTTGACGTGCCCGTATCCGACAACAACGGCGGACTCACCCCCGAACCGGACGACGGTCAGGACCCGTGCGGCAAGGACGGTTGCAAGACCGTGGACCTCACCCTGCAGAAGGTGTGGCGCAACGGCCAGCTGGAACGCCCCGACGCCATCACCCTCGAGGTGACCGCCACGTACACGAATGCGGCGGGCGAACAGGTCAAGGCCGGGAAGCTCGAATGCTTCAAGGACGACTGCGCCACCGAGGAGCGGGACAACCCGTTCACGGTGACCATGACCGCCAAGGAGAACGGCTCCGCGTGGAGCGACACGTGGCGCACGAAGCTCACCGGCCTGCCGGTCGCCTTCGTTGATAAGGGTTCCGGCCCGAACGGCGAGGACGTGACGCGCTACTACACGTACACCGTCAAGGAGCTCAACATGACCTACGCCTCCGGCGACACGGACGGCAACGCCGAGACGAAGACCCCGGCCGAGGCCGGCTACTCGGTGTCCGTCAAGTACGGCACGGACAAGGACGGCAAGTATGTGGTCACCGTCACGAACTTCTCGCCCCTGCCCGAGACCGGCGGCAACGGCACGCTCCTGTTCGTCATGCTCGGCGTGCTCATGCTCGCCCTCGGCACCGCATGGTACCTGCGCGCCAACCGCATGGAACCGGCCGCGGCCGGGGGAGCGGGCGCGGGAACCGCGCTGCCGGTCGGCCGCAAACGCGGTCGGCACACCCGATAACCAGACTTCCCGCCGTCGCACGGCGGCGGGGCAACCAATGTAACCAACTCGAACCGGCCCCGACCGGGACCGATGCAGTACAGAGAAAGGAACAGTGATGAAGTCACTAATCAGGAATGTAGCGGCGGGCGTCCTCGCAGCCGCCACGATGCTCGGCGTCGCCGGCCTCGGCGCCACCACCGCCTCCGCGGAAGATGCTACCGGCAAGCTGACCGTCACCAGCTCGGATGCCGCGTTCAACGGCAAGACGGTGAAAGCCTACCAGATGTTCTCCGCTTCCCCGGATGCCGAAGGCCAGAACGCCACCTACACGCTGGCCTCCCCCTGGGACAATTTCTTCAAGACTAATGCGAATGAGTTCGGTATCACGGATGTGACCGATGCCAACGTCTCCGAAAAGGCCTACGACTACGTATACGGTCTGAAGCAGACGCACCAGGACACGAAACTGGCCGAGCTCGCCACCAAGGCTTCCAACTGGGCCAAGAATACTGGCAACAATGTCTCTGCGGTGAGTTCTACAGCGGTGGCGGAGGCCTCCGGTAACGCCTACGTCGCTACTTTTGAGAACCTCCCGCTTGGCTACTACGTGGTGAGCCCGCAAGCCGGTTCCACTTCCAACACGCGCCACACGGATGCGATGCTTGTCAACGTCACCGCCACGACCAAGAACATCAATCTGAAGTCCGAATACCCGACCGTCGACAAGACCATCGATACCGACAAGAAGGGCGACAGCGCCCAGATCGGCAGCAAGGTGAACTTCCAGCTCAAGTCCAAGGTTCCGGACACCTCCGAATACACGAATTACGTCTTCAAGATCGTCGATACCCTTTCCGCGGGGCTTGACTTCAACAACGACGTCACCGTCAAGGTCGGTGATGCTACGCTGGACACTACTGATTACAGCGTGACCACGAGTGGGAAGACGACCGTCACCATCGACCTGTCCAACTACGTGAAGGCCGACAATGCGTCCAAGGCCGGCCAGAAGATTCTCGTCACCTACTCCGCGACTCTGAACAAGGACGCGTTCGTCGGCACCCCGGACCAGAACAACCCCGGCAACCTCAACTCCGCCAAGGTCCAGTACAGCAACGACCCCAGCGAGGATAGCATCGGCGAATCCACCCCGTCCGAAACCCACAGCTACACCTTCAACTTCAACCTGAAGAAGATTTACAAGGAAGGCACCACCGAACACACCCTCGCCGGCGCGAAGTTCCAGCTGCTCGACTCCAACAAGACCTCCGTCATCTCTCTCGTCAAGAAGAGCGACAACGTGTATCGTCCGGCCGTGACCGGCGATAGGGACGCCGACAAGGTCACTGAAGTGGAAACCCCGGCCAACGGCATCATCGAGTTCACCGGTCTCAAAGCCGGCACCTACTACCTGAAGGAGACCTTCGCCCCGAAGGGCTACAACAAGCTCTCCGATCCGGTCGAGGTCACCATCAAGGCCACAGTCAACAAGACCACCGGTGCGCTGGAATCCTGGACGGTCAACGGTTCCGCTCCGAC
>CAJLPI010000045.1:0-3276 GCA_905208535.1 uncultured Collinsella sp.
CGACGCCTTTGAGCGCGTTGCCGACCGCTCCCATGGCGCTTGATGCTTTGCTGGCGATGCCTTGGAAGGCTGTGAGGAATGCGTTGCCTACGCCTTTGGCGGCTCCTTGGGCGATGGGCGCGAGTTTGCCGAACACGGCTTTGGCGGCGGAGCCGATGCCGCCGAGATAATTGCCGACGCTGCTGAATCCTTTGACCACGGTGGATGCGGCGTTGCGGAATGGTGCGGGGATTTTCGCCGCGAGGTCGGATACCGTGGCCTTGACGCTGTTGAATCGTTGGCCGAGGCCGTAGGCGATGTCGCTGCCGAACTGTTTGACGACCGCGCCTGCGGTTTTGAATGGGGCGGTTATCTTGCCGATGCCATCTGCGACTGTTCGGGCGGCTCCGCCGACTTTGCCGAGCCATCCCGCGCCGTCGAGCATGGCCATGTTGGCGTTGGTCCAGCCGGCGCGGAATTTGTTGATCGCGTTGACGGCCGGACCGGCGATGGCTCCTGCGAGGGAGCCGAGCGCGGTGGACAGTGATGCGGTGGAGGCCTTGCCGGCGTCGATGTCCGAGAATCCGGCTTTGAATTTGGCGAAGATGCTCTTGTTGCTTTCGGCGAGCGCTTTCGCTTGTGTTTCGGCGGATTTTTGTGCTGTAGTGAGTGCTTCTTGGGCTGATTTGAGGTTGCCTGTTGCGGCGGTGAGTTCGATGTCGGCGAGTTTGACTCGTTCTCGTGCGGCGGCGAGGCGTTGTTCCGCCGCTGCGGCTTGTGTGCTGTCGGCTCCGTATTTTTTGACTGCGGCGTTGTAGGTGTTTTCGGCCTGGATCGCGGACGCGGTGGCGGTCCGTTGTTTGATTCGGGCTTTGGAGACCGCCGCCGCTGCGCTGGCCACGTCCTTGGAGAGTTGTTTCATTTCGTCGTCGCCGACGTTTTTCATGGCGTCTTTGGCGGTGGTGCCGAATTCCTTGCCGAGCTGTTTGCCGGCTTTGCTGCCCATGCCTTTGAGGGAGTCCGTGAATTTCTTGGCTCCTTGGCTGCCTGAGCCCGACATTTCCTGGCTGACGGATTTTTTGAATCCAGTCATGACCGGGAACACGCGGACGGCGCCGGTTCCGACGATTCTCGCCATGGTGACTCCCTCTCCTATGTTGTTTCGACGTTGGTGATGATGATTTCCTCGTCCAGCTCGGCGAGCGCCTTGTCGATTTCCTCTGGTGTGGCTTTCGCGGCGGCGATTTGTTTTTGGCGTCGTGCCATGGTCCATGGCATGATTTTTTCGGCCGCTTTGCCGTCGCCGATGGTTGCGGCGAGCTGGAGGAGGTCGATGAGGCGTGCGGGGTATGACCATTGGGCGATTTCCGCGCATAGGGGGTTGCTGGGGTCGTCCAGGAGTTGGTAGACGAGGTCCCAGGCTTCGCCGTAGGTGATGGTTTTGCCGATTTGGTTGGCGCTGATGCCGTACCGTTCGCGGAGGGTTGCCGCGAACGGTTGGCGGTGCTCGTGGTGGAGCCGGGCGAGGGCGATTATTTTTCCAGTACGAGCTGGTTGAGTTTTTGGAAGATTTCGAAGTATTTGTTGGCCATGTCGATCATCGAGGGGGTTGGCTGTGCGAGGAATTTCTCGGCGTCTTCCTTTCCTGCGATTTTTTCGATGAGGCGGGTGAACTGGTCGACGCTGGCGACGTCGCCTTCGCTGATTTCGTTGACGTCTTCGAGGCTGATGCTCAGTGGCAGGTTGATGATGGTGCCGTCGGGGAAACGGCCGTAGAAGTGGTTGTCGCCGATGGCGTACTTGCATTTCGAGGCTTGGGCGATCTGCTTGAGCGCGGCTTCTTCCTGTTCGGGCGTCCAGCTGTCGAAGTCGATTTCGGGGATGCTGGTGGTTTCGGTCTTGGATGTCATGTCGGGTGCCTTTCGGTTGTGGTTGATGGGGTGTCGGGTTTGGTGGGGGTCGCCCGCAGCGACCCGACTGCGTTGCGGGCGACGATTGCTAAGCGGCTGCTGCCACGGTGATGGATGCTGTGGCGCTGGTCACCTTGTTGACGGTCGCGGTGACTTTGGCTGTGCCCGCCTTGATGAGGGTGAGCGTGCTGCCGCTGACCGTGGCGATGGTCTTGTCCAGTGATGTGAATGTCGCCTGGGTGGTGACCATGCCGTTGGTGCCGTCCGTGTAGGTGGCTTTGGCTCCGAGTTTGAGCGTGGCACCGGCTTTGAGGTTCGTCGGCAGCGTTCCTCCAGTTTCAGAGGTGACCGCCACCGACGTCAGCCTTTTGGGGTGTTCGGGGCCACGAGCCATTCGCGGTAGAATCCGCCCCATTCGTCGTTGCGGATCCAGTCGAAGGTGACGGCGTTGCCGCTTGTTTCGCCTCGTGTGCTCTGGTCGGGTTCGACGGTCTGGATTCGGCCGAGGCCGTTGCGGCGCAGGCTCATGCCGTTCTTGCCCTTCAGCACCTCGAACATGGGGAACGTCGCGTCGTTGTCGCCGTCGACGACGATCATGCCG
Source organism: uncultured Collinsella sp. (assembly GCA_905208535.1). GTDB lineage: Bacteria > Actinomycetota > Coriobacteriia > Coriobacteriales > Coriobacteriaceae > Collinsella. The sequence goes on from CAJLPI010000045.1 coordinate 2,491, forward strand.
TTGGTGTCGGGGGTCTTGCCGGTGGTGAGCTGGCGGACGATGTCGTTGAATTCGGCGAGCGTGACCTGCAGGGTGCGGCTCTTGGATCCTCCGAGTTTGTAGCCTTCCTGGAAGAATTCGAGGTCGTCTTCCTTGTCGCCGCCGTCCTGCGGGCCGCCGTCCTGCTTGAACAGGCCGACCTTGACGTAGCCTTCGGGGAGCACGAGCGGTGTGGCGGAGCCTTCCGTGGGGTCCACCCATGTGGGTTTGCCGGTGAGCTGGACCGCGAGGAAGCCGGTTACCGGGATAAAGACCTTTTCGAGGTCGTTGCCTTCGGCATCTGCTGTCATGATGTTTTCCTTTCTGAGTTGGAAGGTTGATTATTGGCGTATTTCGCCGACGCAGTGGTATTCGACGGTGAGATACGAGTGGGCCACGTCGGCGGAATCGTCTATCGGATATGGGCCGTTGCACGCTTCGATGCTGGTTATGGGACTGTCTTCGGCCTGACTGATCGTCGGATCCGTGAGGATGCCCGCGATCAGGCGTGAGAGGTCGTCGCAGACTTTATCGTTTTGGCGGGTTCCGGCGCGGATGTTGATGGCGAGTTCCTGATCCCATTGCACGTGGTCGTATTTCGTGGGAGTGAGCTCGCCGACCGTGATGAGCGGCTTGGTAAGCGGGTAGGACATGGTTTTCGGCGTCTTGGTGTCGATCGACACGTCGTGACCCATTTTTCCGAGCTGTTCGCGCAGATGCTTCACGGCCCACCGTTTGAGGTCGGCCGGCAGTACGATGGCTGTCATT
>CAJLPI010000046.1:0-2133 GCA_905208535.1 uncultured Collinsella sp.
CGAGCCGTACGCTTGACTTGAAGAAGGGGGAGGCCTCGCGGCCTCCCCCTTTTTTTGCGTTAACGGGCAACATTCCTTATGCAATTAAATCATTTTAATCATCCACCGCTGAATATAGACGTTCACCGTTCTTTGGTCGGTTCTCTGTTCTCAATGGACTAATATTTGCTTTAGCGCACTGCTGCGCTTGTCCTGTTTTACACGGGTCGTTTTATTGATTGTGAAGGAAGGACTCACATGGCAGATGTTCATGAGCTGCTTGATACTTGGATTGCCAATGTCAAGGACGAGGAGCTCCTCGCAGAGCTCAACACGATGAAGGAGCAGGGTGATAAGGACGCCATCACCGACGCTTTCTTCCAGGATCTCGCCTTCGGTACTGCCGGTCTTCGCGGCACTATCGGTGCGGGCACTAACCGTATGAATATCTATACGGTCGGTCGCGCGACGCAGGGTTTTGCTGACTATCTCAATGCGACCTTTGAGCATCCGACGGTTGCCATCGCTCGCGATAGCCGCAATAAGGGTGAACTGTTCGTTAAGACGACGGCTGCCATTCTTGCAGCAAACGGCGTGACTGCCCTCGTTTATCCCAAGATTTCTCCTGTGCCGACGCTCTCCTGGGCCGTCCGTGATCTTAAGTGCTCCGGTGGCATTTGCATGACCGCTAGTCATAACCCGGCACCGTATAACGGCTATAAGGCCTATGGCCCTGACGGCTGCCAGATCACCAGCGAGGCCGCCGATGCAATTTCTAAGGCTATCGCCGAGACCGATACGTTCACCGGTGTGAAGTCCATGGACTTCGATGAGGCTCTTGAGCAGGGCCTGGTCAAATGGATCGATGACTCGTGCCTCGAGCGTTATTACAACGCCGTTCTCGCGCGCGGCGTGACCAACCTTTCTGCCGAGGAAATTGCCGGCGCGCCGCTCAAGCTTGTCTATACGCCGCTGAATGGTACCGGCCTCATTCCCGTTACCACGGTGCTCGAGCGCGCTGGCATCACCGATGTCACGGTTGTTCCCGAGCAGAAGGAACCTAACGGCGATTTCCCGACCTGCCCGTATCCTAACCCCGAGATCCGACAGGCCATGCAGAAGGGCATCGATCTCTGCGAGCAGGTTCACCCTGATTTGCTGCTTGCAACCGATCCCGACGCCGATCGTGTTGGCGTTGCCGTTAAAAATGGCGATGACTATCTGCTACTGACCGGCAATGAGATGGGCGTTCTGCTGCTCGACTATATCTGCAAGACCCGTGCTGCCTGCGGTGAGGACCTCACTAAGAAGGTTGCCGTTACTACTATCGTTTCTTCCGCCATGGTTGACGCTCTGGCCGACGAGTACGGTTTTGAGCTCCGCCGCTGCCTGACGGGCTTCAAGTACATCGGCGACATCATTACTTCTCTTTCCGATGCTGGCGAGGTCGATCGCTTTATCTTTGGTTTCGAGGAGAGCTACGGCTATCTGGCCGGCGACCACGTGCGCGACAAGGACGCCGTGAGCACTTCACTTCTGATTTGCCAGATGGCGCAGTATTACAAGCTCCAGGGTAAGAACCTTGCCGATGCGATGCACGAGCTGTACGAGAAGTATGGCTACTATCACAACAAGACGATTTCGCTGAGCTATCCGGGCGCTGAGGGTGCGGCAAAGATGGCCGGCATCATGGCTGGTCTGCGCGAGAACCCGCCCGCGGAGCTCGCCGGTTCCAAGATTGAGGCCGTCGTGGATTTCAACACCTGCGTGAACGGCCTGCCGAAGGCTAACGTCATTGAGTTCGATCTTGAGGGTGGCAACAAGGGTATTGTTCGTCCTTCTGGCACCGAGCCCAAGATTAAGCTGTACATCTTCGCAAAGGGCGCGGATGCCGCCGAGGCTGATGCAGCACTTGACGCGATTGAGGAGTCCGGTCGCAAGCTATTGGCCTAAGGCTTTGAATGCCTAAGTCTATAGATAGACGAAGGAGGGGATCTCGGAAACGAGGTCCCCTCTTTATTACTGCTAAATACAGCTGAGAATTACAAACTGTGTAGGAAATGTGTACGCCCAGATTCCCGCCCCTGGAGCCCCTCCGATCTGGCAATATATCTCCTTGCCGCGCGGCCCGGTCGGACCGGATCAGCCGCCAGG
>CAJLPI010000047.1:0-1731 GCA_905208535.1 uncultured Collinsella sp.
GCCGCGCGGCAAGGAGATATATTGCCAGACCGGAGGGGCGCCGGGGGCGGGAATCTGGGCGCACACATTTCCTACACATATTAAAACCCTGCTTACGTTTGCCAGCCGTTCTCTACCGCTCACCGAGGGCCTCTTTATAGTGAAGCGTCATATGGCTAAAGCTGATAGGCTCCCTTAGCCAAGGCACAGCCGGCATCGAGCAACTCATCGCGCTCCTCCACCGAGAACCCCTCGGCGTATACGCGAACCACCGGTTCGGTCCCGCTGGGGCGGATCAGCAGCCAGGTGTCATCCTCGAATGCCAAACGTAAACCATCCATATGGCTTACAGCCTGCGGCGCCTTGCCGCAAATCGATTTAGGATTCATGCCAGGAAGCAGCGTTCGCAGCGATTCGGCGTCTTCGGCCTCAAGGCGCAAATCGCGACGCCCATAGCTCGTCTTACCAAAACTGGCCTCGAGCTGATCGACCAAAACGCCCAAAGGCGCGCCCGTCTTTGCCATAAGCTCACACAGAATCAGACAAGCAAGGATTCCATCACGCTCAGGCATATGCGCGGCGATGCCGATACCGCCGGCCTCCTCGCCTCCCATGAGGACGCCGCCCTTCTTCATCTCTGCAGCTATATATTTGAAACCGACCGGCTTAACGGTCACACGACAGCCAAGCGCCTCGGCAATGCGACGCACGAGCGTCGAGCACGAGAGATTGACGACGACACGCCCCTCCAAATTGCGGAATTGAACGAGGTCGCCCAAAACAAGCGCCATGATTTGATGCGGATGAATATATCTACCGCGTTCGTCGACCGCACCGATACGGTCGGCATCGCCGTCGGTCACCAGGCCTGCGCACGCCCCGTCCCCGACAACCGCACGCTCGCAAGCGTCCACCCACGGCTCAACAGGGTCGGGGCAAATGTCCTCTTGATCGGACGACTGTCCGGCATGAATCTCGTGCACCTCGACGCCTAGCTCCCGCAGCAGGTCGGCAAGATATCCCTGGGCCGCGCCGCCCATGGGGTCAACTACCACACGCAGGTGAGCGGCTCGAATGGCCTCGGCATCGACAAACGATGCCACCGCCTGCATATAGTCAGGAATAATATCCGCGGTGCGATAGCGTTCCTCGATCCCCATCGGCTCGAGGGCCATAGTCTCTTCGAGCTCTTCGATGACATCCTGATTGGCCGTCGAGCCATCTCCCATGCGCAGCTTAAGGCACAGATACCCCTGCGGATGATGGGATCCCGTCACCATGAGCGCACCGCAGGCCTCGCCGTCATACGCCGCCGCCCACGTAAGGGCGGGGGTCGGAACAGGCCGAGATGCGAGCACTGCGTCCAATCCGTGAGCGGCAAGCACGCCTGCCGCAAGCTCAGCAAACTCGCGCGCCTGCGGCCGGGTGTCGAACCCTATATATACTGTTTTGCCGGGATTGATCTTTTGCCACAACTCGCCGACGGCATCGGCAATGCGGGCAACGTTGTCGACGGTAAAGTCGTCCTCGACGCGGGCGCGCCAACCGTCAGTTCCAAAATGAATTATCGCGCACACGCGCAGACACCTCACAGTGTTTGGATCATGGTACGCATGGGGTATACCCGCAACGCTCGCCCAGCAACCTGCCAAAACCGGCATTCACCATTTGGGCAAATGCTACCGCCGATGTGCAAGCAATCAGAACCACCCTTAAAAAGGGTGGTTTGCTCTTAGGGTATAACCCACGGGC
>CAJLPI010000048.1:0-1673 GCA_905208535.1 uncultured Collinsella sp.
GCAACCAGCGGGACTTCAAGCGCTATACAACAGAGGAGACGCGCAAAGAGTTTCTGATCGAGAACCTGTACGCGGCAAACGAAGTGGTGGCGGTGTACAGCCATGTGGACCGGATGGTGACGCTGGGGTGCATGCCCACTACAGAGACGGTGCCCATCGACAAGGGCATCGACATCTGGCACAACTTCGGCACGCAGTATTTTCTGGAGCGCCGGGAGATCGGCATCTTCAACATCGGCGGCGCGGGCAGCATCACGGCGGACGGAGTAAAGTACGAGCTGGGCTACAAGGACTGCCTGTACATCACGCAGGGGACGAAGGAAGTGCTGTTCGCCAGCGAAGACGCGGCGAATCCCGCGAAGTTCTACATGGTGTCGGCCCCGGCACACCGGGCGTATGAGACGAAGCTCATCAAAATCGAGGACGCGGCGAAAAAGCCGCTGGGCGCGATGGAAACGAGCAACAAGCGAGTGATCAACCAGTTCATCCACCCGGACGTGCTGCCGACGTGCCAGCTATCCATGGGCATGACGGTGCTGGAGCCGGGCAGCGTATGGAACACGATGCCGGCGCACACCCACGAGCGTCGGATGGAAGTGTATATGTATTTTGAAGTGCCGGAGGACAACGTGGTGTTCCACATGATGGGCGAGGGCAGGGAGACGCGGCACATCGTGATGCAGAACGAGCAGGCGGTGATCAGCCCGAGCTGGAGCATCCACGCGGGCGCGGGCACGAGCAACTACACGTTCATCTGGGCGATGGGCGGCGAAAACCAGGCGTTCGACGACATGGACGTGATCCCGACCACAGAGCTTCGGTAAAAGCACAGAAAACAGCCGCGGGCGGAAAGAGCGCGCGGGCAGGAGGGCAAAAAAATGGAAATGAAGGATTTTTCTCTGGAAGGCAAGGTAGCGCTGGTAACAGGCGCGAGCTACGGCATCGGTTTTGCCATCGCGGAAGGCATGGCGAAGGCGGGCGCGACCATCGTATTCAATGACATCCGGCAGGAGCTGGTGGACAAGGGCCTTGCGGCATACAAGGAAGCGGGCGTGGAAGCCCACGGATATGTGTGCGACGTAACGGACGAGGACGCGGTGCAGGCGATGGTGAAGCAGATCGCCCAGGAAGTGGGCGTCGTCGACATTCTGGTGAACAACGCGGGCATCATCAAGCGCATCCCGATGTGCGAGATGACGGCGGCGCAGTTCCGGCAGGTGGTGGACGTGGACCTGAACGCGCCGTTCATCGTGAGCAAGGCGGTGATCCCGGGGATGATCGAAAAGGGACACGGAAAGATCATCAACATCTGCAGCATGATGAGCGAGCTGGGGCGCGAGACGGTGAGCGCGTATGCGGCTGCAAAGGGCGGCCTGAAGATGCTGACGAAGAACATTGCCAGCGAGTACGGCGAATACAACATCCAGTGCAACGGCATCGGGCCGGGATACATCGAGACGCCGCAGACGGCGCCGCTGCGGGAGCGCCAGGCGGACGGAAGCCGCCACCCGTTCGACCAGTTCATCATCGCAAAGACGCCGGCGGCGCGGTGGGGCACCACGGAGGACCTTGTGGGTCCGGCGGTGTTCCTTGCCAGCGACGCTTCCAACTTTGTCAACGGCCATGTGCTGTATGTGGACGGCGGCATCCTCGCCTACATCGGCAAGCAGCCG
>CAJLPI010000049.1:0-1202 GCA_905208535.1 uncultured Collinsella sp.
CGACCTGCGATGCGGCGGCTGTGTGATGCCCGGCTTGACTGAGCCTGGCTGAATTCGGCTGGACTCTGGATGTCCGAATCTGCGGAATCGGACATCCAGGGTGCATACGTTGGCGCTCCGTGTAAACTCATATGCGTTAGGAAGGCGGCAACCGCGGCCCAGCTCGTTGTTGCACGGCCTATGGGCGGAACAACGCTGTCCGCGGGAGGCCAGTACAGGGGGAGCGCAATGGAATCGCAAGAACAATCGCCGGGAGACGTGGTGACTGCGGGTGAGGACTCGCATCCCATCACGCAGGCAATCGACACTGTTGAGGTGACGCATGCTGGTGCAACCACGCCCGCCGCTAACACCATGGATCCGCCTACGATTCCCCTGGCACCGATGAAACGTATGCAGGCGCGGTTCAATCCGCTCGCCGACGGACTGATGTATGTTGTGGTGTTCGTCGGTGGATTTGTTGGAGTCGGCTGTCGGCATGCGTTGGATATGCTTCTGCCGTCGGTCAGCGGGACGCCGTTCGTTGTGGGCACGTTTGTGTCGAATATGGTCGCCTGCTTCCTGTTCGCGATGCTGACCGAATTCATGGCGACCGCTTCGTGGCTGCGTCGCCGGGTGCGGCAGGTTGTCAGCCGTGGTGTTGGGCTTGGCTTGCTCGGTGGGCTTTCGACGATGTCCGGCGTGATGCTGGAAACGATGGAAGGTCTGCACGAGCGGCATATCGCCAGTGCGCTTGGCTATCTTGCGGGAAATTTTGCAGGCGGTTTGCTCACTGCCGCCGCCGGCGTGGTTCTGATGCAGGCACTGCTGTCACGGAGTGCTCGAAAGCGGGTTCAGGGTGCGTTTTCAGCTGTTTCCGTGTCCGATTCTGCCGAATCGGACACGCAGGGCGTACGCCATGTGAAAGTGGCCGACGTGGCGCGTTCTGCCGCGCAGGCCGCAATGGAAGCCGCGCAGGCGGCGCAGCAGGCCGCGCAGGCGGCCCAGCAGATTGCACAGACGGGACAGGTTCCGCGAGTCGAAACACCAACCGTGCCGCCGACCGCCAGCCAGACTATGCAGACGGGCCGCGTTCCGCAGATTCCTCCGCTGGCCGTTCCTCAGCTGGCACAGCCATCGCAGCCGTTGCTGCGCGAGCAGGATACTTCAGACTTGGGGCAGCTGCCCGAGCCGATTCAGCAGTCGCAACCAATCCAGCAGCC
>CAJLPI010000050.1:0-1151 GCA_905208535.1 uncultured Collinsella sp.
ATCGTCGGCGTGGCCGACCCGGACCCCATCCGCCGCAGAAAAACGGCGGAGATGCACGGGTTTGGAGAGGATATGTGCTTTGAAAGCGCCGAGGCGCTGGCGGAGCGCCCCAGGCTGGCCGATGCCGTCATTAACGGCACCATGGATACCCAGCATGTAAAAACCGCCGTCCCGCTGCTGCGCCGGGGCTACGACATGCTTCTGGAAAAGCCCTTTGCCGTCAATGAGGACGAGATGTGGGAGCTGCAGCGTGCCGTCGGCGAGACCGGCCGCAGGGTGATGATCTGCCACGTACTGCGCTACGCGCCGTTCTATGTGGCCGTGAAGGAGCGCCTGCTGGCCGGGGAGATCGGCGATATCATCAACATCCAGGCCACCGAGCACGTCAGCTATCATCACCTGGCGGTGTCTTTTGTGCGCGGCAAATGGGGCAACGAGGAAAAGTGCGGCGCGCCCATGCTGCTGGCCAAATGCTGCCACGACATGGATCTCATCATGTGGCTGAAAAGCGGCGTCGCGCCCCGGCAGGTTGCCAGCTTCGGCAGCGACTTTCAGTTCGACCCGGCCAAGAAGCCCGCAGGCGCGGGCAAGCGGTGCCTGGTGGACTGCGGCATCGAGGAAAACTGCCTGTACTCGGCCAAAAAGCATTACATCGACCATCCGGACCGCTGGAGCTTTTATGTGTGGGACTGCCTGGAGCATCTGGAAAAGCCCACCATTGAGGACAAGATCCAGTCGCTGAAAACGGATAACATCCATGGCCGCTGCGTGTGGGACTGCGAGCACACAGTGGTGGACCACCAGTCGGTGGCCATCAATTTCGCGGACGGCGCAACAGCCACGCTGAACATGATCGGCGGTACGGCCAAGGCGGAGCGCAACCTGCACATCATCGGCACAAAGGGCGAGATCAAAGGCGTGTTCGACGATTCGGTGTTTACGGTGCGCACCATCGACACGGCCAGCGAGAGCGGCTGGCGCGAGGAAGTGGTGGACCTCGCCATCGGCGGAGACAAAAGCGGCATGACAGGCTCCCACGGCGGCGGAGACCTGCGGCTGGTGGAGGACTTTGTGCGCGTGCTGCAGGGCGAACAGCCGTCCATCTCCTGCACGAACATCAACGATTCCCTCAATGGCCATCTGGCTGTGTT
>CAJLPI010000051.1:0-1135 GCA_905208535.1 uncultured Collinsella sp.
TGCTCGATGACCATTTCGCGTCGCAGGTCCTCTAACTGGCACAGCAGGAGCTCGCGCATCCCGTTGATGATCGCTCTGCCCCATCGCCGCATGAGGCCCAGCACGGTGACCGCGCCACCGCATAAGAAGGGCACCAGCCAATCAACGAGTTGTTCGATTAACTGCGACATGCGGGGCTCCTTTATGGTGAGAAAACCCACACGTGATACCGAGCGGATTGGCCGCGAGACGTGTGGTTTTTCGGAGGTCGAAATGTTGTTGCAAGAGTTTTGGGATGACCGGTATGTCGGCTATTGCGAGCGCCTGCGCGAGGTCACGCGCGTTGGCTATGAGTCGGCTTGGCGATGCCATGTGGAGCCGGTGTTCGGCAGCATGGAGTTGGCTGACATCGGCGTGGATGACATCGAGCTGTGGCTGTCAGGGTTCGCGAGTCCAGGTGCGGCCCGCAAGGCTTGGGCGGTGTTGAGGCAGATGCTACGCAAGGCCGCGAAGTGGGGCTACTTAGAGGTCGATGTGACCCGTTTGGAGATTGATCTGCCGGCCAAGCCGCTCCATGTGCCGCGTCTGCTGACCATCGGGCAGACTCGTCGCCAACTACAGGGCTTTTATGGCCATGCGCTTGAGGCTTGGCTGATTGTGGACTCGTGTCTGGCGTTGCGGCCGGAAGAGGGGTACGGAGTCGATTGGGCGGATATCGATATGCGTTCCGGCATCACTCATATCCAGCGTGGAGTGCAATGGGTGGCCGGCCACGAAGTGGTGGTGCCGCCGAAGACTGAACTGTCCGACCGGTTTCTGCCCCTTCCCCGATTCGCCGTCCGGCGATTGCGGGAGATCCGCAACGGCCGGAAGGGCCGTATCATCGGTGACCTGACCCCACCGCAAGCCGCGCGACGCTACGCCTCATGGTGCAAAAAGGAGTCGCTGCCCTACGTGCCGGTGCAGAATCTCCGCCACAGTTGGGCCACCAACGCCCTGGAAGCGGGAGTCAACATCGCGGTGGTCAGCAAGTTCCTTGGTCACACCGACATCAAGACGACCGCCAGATTCTATCTGCGACCGGAAATCGCGTCTCTCAAGGAGGCCCAAAGCATCTGGGAACGCGCGCTGATCGGGCAATAGGATTCCCTAACCC